>JAZKGV010000255.1:0-12289 GCA_040385725.1 Bacteroidota bacterium
GAAATTTAAAGGCTTTAGCGCATTTTATTGTAAAACTCCCATATAAAATCTTCTCCTACACAATTATACGCCGTATTGTTACGTTATTGACTATTACAAGAGGTTCCTTTATTGTAAATTCTTGCAAAGCCATCCAGATAATTAAACGATTCTCACTATCTCCGGCACTGCTGTTTTTATAAGAAAGGATAAAAACAAATCCAACAATCATGAAAAAGTTTTTAACACTAATCCTGCTTTCAGTTGCCCTCATCCAGGCACCTGCAAAAGCACAATGCCCTCCGGGAGCATTTGCTTACCAAAGCTTGTATCCGCAATGCCCCAGTGGTTGCGGTGTATTGCTTTTAGGCTGGCCCGAAGGTGTACTGGTTAACATTTATGGTGGCACTCCCCTAACGATTATTACAAGCACAGTCATTTCAGGAACATTAGGAGGATCGGGTACAGGTGATGCATTTACCTGTGTACCATGTAATACCCCTCTTGTTTATGCGTCTAATATTAATGGGGCAACCAGTGGCTGTGTAATTGCAACCATCGGTGTGGTTCCGGTAAAACTTACAAATTTCAGCGCATTATTAAGCGGCAATAATTGCTTACTTAACTGGACAGCCACTTCAGAAATTGGCACTATAAAATATACCATTCAAAAAAGTAATGACGGTAGAAATTTTACCGACTTAACAACAGTTAGCGGAAAGCAATTGCCTATAAATAATTATTCTTATACTGATGCAAGTGCTCTTAAAGGCGCTTCTTTCTACAGGATAAAATCAACAGAAGTATCAGGAAGTTTCTCTTATTCTGAAATGGTAATGCTGAAAAATCAAAGCGAATTTGGATTTAGTGTTTATCCAAATCCGGCAAATGAGGAATTTAAAATAACGCTTCCCTCAAAATTCTTACCTGCTACAGTCGAAATAATCAATGCACAGGGAGCGGTAATACATTCAGCTAAAACAAACCAGGCTTCTTATGCTGTAAATAAATACATGCCAAAAGGTATTTATGCAGTGAAGGTTACTGGCAGCAATAATGAAAGCCTTACACAAAGGCTTATCAAAAATTAATTATAGGGTTTACTTATAGTTTCGAAAAAAAACCACCACAACAATGTTGTGGTGGTTTTTTTTATCCCGTATCCGTTTACCAGATCTTAGCTCTTTCTTCCGGCTTCAAATACATCTTATCGCCTTCTTTCAAATCAAAAGCTTTGTAGAAAGGTTCAAAGTTCATTGCTGGGCCATTTACACGGTACATTTCCGGCGAATGCGGATCTGTAGTAATACGAACCCTCATACTTTCATCCCTGTCTTTTAAGCGCCACACCTGTGCATAGCCTAAAAAGAAACGTTGGTCTGGAGTAAAGCCATCTATCTTTTCATTTCCCTGTCCTTGTTTTGTCATTTTAAATGCGTCATAGGCAATAGCAAGGCCTCCAATATCTGCAAGGTTCTCCCCTAACGTTAGTTCACCATTTACATGCAAACCATCTAACACAGTAAAAGCATTATACTGCTTTACCACAGCACCTGTTTTAGCTTTGAATTTCTCTGCGTCAGATGCCCCCCACCAGTTCTGCATATTTCCTTTTTCATCATACTGGCTTCCCTGGTCATCAAAACCATGTGTCATTTCATGGCCAATGACCATACCGATAGCTCCATAGTTAACAGCATCATCTGCATTCACATCAAAAAATGGAAACTGTAAAATACCTGCAGGAAATACTATTTCATTATTTGTAGGATTGTAATAGGCATTTATTGTTGGTGGGCTCAAAAGCCATTCTGCTTTATCAACCGGCTTGCCAACCTTTCCAAGCTTTTCTTTTTGCTCATGTAATTGCACACCCTTTGCATTGGCAAAAAAATCGCCTTTACTGATTGTTACATCATCAAAATTTTTCCATTTAGATGGGTATCCAATTTTTTTGAGAAATGTATTCAGCTTAACCAATGCCCTCTGCTTGGTGCTGTCGCTCATCCAATCTAAATTTTTTATTCTTGCTTCAAATGCCTTTTGCAAATTATTCACCAGTTCATCCATTCGTTTTTTAGCTGCCTCTGTAAAATATTTTTTTACATACAGCTGGCCAAGCAATTCTCCAAGACTGCCATCTACCCTTGCAACAATTTTTTTCCAACGTGGATCGTCTTGTGTTTTACCGTTGTAAGTTTTATTATATTCAAATTTTGCATCAATAAATGATTTACTTAATAAAGATGCATGACTGGCAATATATTCAAATTTCACTTTCTTCTTCCATGCGTCAATTGGTTGTGTTGGCAGCAATTTACTTAAGCCTGCATAATATTCAGGCTGGCCAACATTTACGCTATCGATCTTCACATTCATTTTTGCAAAAAATTGTGGCCAGTTTATATTAGGGCTCTGCTTTTCAAGATCAGCCACGCTTGTTTTATTATAATTCTTTTGGGGATCTCTTTGTTCTACCGGCGTTCTGTTATACTTAGCCAGTTCTGTTTCCAACGCTAAGATTGAAGCAGCATTTTTATCTGCTGTTGCACCATCGGCTCCCGTTAGTGTAAATAATGTAGCTGCAAACTTTACTAATGCCGCCTTCGCTGCTTTAGTTGTGCTATCCTGTTTAGTGTAATAATCTTTTTCAGGCAATGAAGTGCCACTTTGATACAAACTCAGAATATTTACGGCACTGCTCTTTTCATCGGCACCAACATAAGTTGAGATCAAACCATTATCATCACCGGCTGCATTGGCTTCTGCCACATACGCCATCAGTTCCTTGTAATCTTTTATGGCATCTATCTTATCCAAACCCGGTTTTAGTGGAGTGGCGCCCAATTTTTCTATAGCCAAAGTGTCCATTCCGCTGGCATAAAAATCACCCAGTTTTTGTTCAAGGCTACCTTTAGCAGCATTGGCAGCACCTGCTGCTTCCAGTATTGTTTTTATATTCTTCTGTGTTTCGTCATACAGGGTATAAAAACTACCCCATCCACTTTGGTCGGCGGGTATAGTGGTATTTTTCATCCAAAGCCCATTGGCATACTGAAAAAAATTATCCTGGGCACGAACTGAAGAGTCCATGCCTGCTTTGTCAAAGAAAGATGTTCTTGCAGGAACTGCTGCATCCTCCTGTTTATCCTTCTTGTCGCCGCAAGAAATAATTACTGCAGGTAATAACACCGGGACAATAAACCGTAAAATTTTCATGCTGTTTAGTTTTATTTTTTTTGAAGGCGTAAATATTGGTAAAATATTTTATTCCAAAAATATTTTTGGACGAGCGGAGACAAAGAGCCTCGAATACCAGGGCGTTTTACTGCTACAGTGTATTGCAAGAAGTAAGCGTTTATGTAAAAGTTTTTATGGCTTTCCCATTTTTTATGTGTTGAACCTAGGCAGAGAGGTTTGTGAAAGATTATATTATTATTCCTTACCCTGGAAAACACAAACCTCCCGGAAAGGATGTGCTATCCAGTACCGGGAGGAAGTTACCTGCGTTAAATTTTGTATTGCCCTACTTTAGCTTATTCATATAGTTTGCAGTTTGCAATGCTGTCATTGCGCCTTTTGTCATTATTGATTTTTTACCGTCTTTAAATACAAAATAAGAAGGGAATGCAGTGATTTGATTTTCCAGCAACACATCTGAGTTTGCACTGGCATCGATAGCAATAATATCTACAGCAGCAGCGGCAGCCTCTACTTCCTTAGATTTAAGAGCACCTATAAAATTCTGGCAAGCACCACAATCGGGGTTCATAAATACTACCATAGTTGGACGCTTAGTATTTTGAAGCAGAGAAACAAGATGGGCGGCAGAATTTGCTATTTTTATATATGCACTGGCCAGGCCTATGCTAAAGTCGCCCCGTACAGGGTTTATGATGGTTGGGTCGTTAGCAGGGTTGGGGATACTTCCGTCAATTCTACCTGTATTGCGGCATACCGAGCCGCCTGGCTCTGGCCTTGCCACCATTCCCTGTGCCTTACATTTTACCCTTGCTATGTCTTCGGGTGACATAGGGCTTGGACAACCGACACTACTAAGGTCTCCCTCAGGTGATACCATCATTTCCCTGATATCGCCTTTGCATCCGCTTAAAAGGCGGGCTGCATCCTGGCACCGCATATCGTTCCACCCATTATTGTCGCAATATTTCTTAAAAGATTTTAGCCTGTCGCAGCCATTTTCAGAATCCATTCCTGGAATGGGCATTGAAGCATCGGGGGGCGTGCCAGCACCTCCCGTTGTGGGAGTACCTGTGGCGGATGTACCAGTGCCAGACGTACTACCAGTTTCACTTTCGCCTGCTGCACCGCCTGTTACGGGCTCTGTGCCAGATGTACCATCGTCTAATATTTCATTAACTACAATGGCTGTGCCTACAACGGCTGCTACCACCGCAGCTCCTGCAAGTATTTCTGGCAAAGCAAAGCCACCCAATAAAATTGCCCCGCCGCCAGATCCTGCGGTTATTGGTGTTGTTGACCACGTAACGACAGCGGCATCAGCAATGATAATAGCCATCTCGTCTGCCGCAGCTAATGCGGCTGTTCTTTCGGCAGAGGTAAGGGCTACATCAAATGCAGCTGTATATAGCCGCTGCATTGCTAATACAGCACCGGATGTAGTAACAGGCTCAGCAGATACCAACCCTCCCGAACTTACATTGGACCCATTAGCGCTGCAGGTTTCTATCATTTTATCGAAGGCTGTGCCTGCAGCTGCAATACGACCTGCCCTGGCAGCATTGCCTGTAAGACTGTTAAATGGCTCAGTTAGTGAGCTTGCCGTAGCAGCGGCGCATGAATTGCTGATATCGGCGGTGAGATCTTCAACTGCCTTCCTTTTTGAAGGGTCGGCGGTGCCGAAGCTAGGATTAGCATCTGCAATTTCTTTTGTTTTGCCCCCACATATTAAGACTGCATTGCCTTCTGGTACAGGACTTACCCCTGCCAGTTTGGATAGGTCTTCCATTGATTGCGTAATTTGTTCCGGCACCATAAAATACCGCATAGCATCTACCAGGGCTGATTTTGTTAATACGAATATTTTTCCCTGGGCAGCTTTTACGTAATACCTTTTCCATGGCATTTGTACCACCCTGCCCTTATTGATTATGACGCCCCTGTTGGCGGATATCTGGGTGTACACAACATTATTGATATACCCAGTATAAGAAACCATGAGGTTATCGTTAAACAATATCTCTTTTAAAAGTTTATTCTGATAATATACTTTGGTAGTTCCGCAACGTTTGCCCTTTAGCCATTCTTCCTGCCGCACAAGGTTGCCTGCTTCATCAAAAGTTTTTTCCTGCAGCACTTGCCCACATGCAGTGGTAACTAACTTTGCAACTCTGTATGGCCCGCTCAGCCTGTATCTGATACCAAACTCTGTTTGCTGGGCAGTGCAAAAAATACCCATACCAAAAAAGCCAGCAGATAACACTAGTGCTTTTATATTTTTCATTTTTATTGATTTACATTTTAAATAGGTAATGAGTGCTTAGGTATGGCAAATGCCACGATGACCGAAGCGTATATCATGTTTTAGAAAAATGAATAAGTGAAAAGCTTTAACCAAATGAAAACCTTGATTTGGTGAGTATAACTATTACTGTTTCTTTATACACGACATTATTAACTGTTTTGGTTGAGGTGCCTCTAAATACCCCATCAGCAATTTTTGTAAGTGTAAAGAGCTTGAGCGCATTGGTACTTATTTCTTTTAATGCCAGCACTCCCATGTTAGCTGCAAGGCTGACGTCATAATATTTCTGAGTATAAGACAACGTCATGAAGGGAATATTTTGTGCCTTAATACTGCTGCAGTCTAATGAGAATGCCATAAAATCTGCTGAAAGCGACGTTTGAAAATCGTCGCCCCTATACATAGCGTCTGACGTACCGGAGACCGCTGTATATTTAACAAGAAAATTGATGCCTCTGAAAACATTTGCTTCCGGGGTTTTAAGAAAATCAACAAATGGCTTGTAGTCTGCCTTGGGCTGCATGAAAACACTTTTGCAATCAATTTCAACTTTTAGATCTTTAGGATATGCCTGAACTAAGATTTCTTTTTTCTCCAATTCAGGAAGCTGGGCCATTGCTGTAAAACCGGTCATGAAGCATACAGTAAAAAAAAGTAACTTTTTCATAATTGTGTTTTTTGATTTTTTATAATTGTGGTTGATACTAACTATTTGCTTACCGCATCATGCAACTGATGTTGGCTATAGGCAGAAATGAAACTGTTTTGAAATTTTTATCCAGCACACAACGCATACCGTAGTTGAGCATGACATTGCGGCTAATGCGCCAGTCGCCACCAAAATTGATGATGTAAGGATTTACCACATCCCACTTTACAGTACTGGTTACCACGGTTTTTCCATCTGGCACTGTAAGCACATCATTTAAAGCCTGTATGGGTGTTTTGAGTGATTTGGCTTCTCTAATAAATTCTGCAAAAAAGTTGAAAACAGGACCACCGTAACGAAAGTTGATACCCAAAGTAAAAAGTTTATTAGCGGCAATGGCCTGTTGGATATTTTCTTCACCAGACAAATCGTCCCTTACGGTAAAGGTTAGTTCTTCTTCATAAAATGATGATCGTATGAGTGCAGATAGCAAGCCTCTTTTGCCTATACCAAAACCAAAGTTGAGCCAGAAAGCATTGCCCGTATTCCTGTTAAGAGAAAGCTTGCCGAGTGATCCTGCACTATCTGTGGTATAGCTATATATTTTTCCGAAAGCCATATCAACATAAGCAGCATTCCAGTTATCGCTTGCATATTGCGCTGACTGTGATTGTATTGCTGTATTCCTCCTGCTGTAAAAACTGGTAATTTGTGCATCATTGTTTCTCAACTCTTCCCTTTTTCTTGCCAACTCCGATGGCTTTGTTATACTGTCCATTGCAAGCAGTATTTCCTTTTCCATTTTCTTGAGTAGTATAAGTTCATCATCAAATGTTTTTTGTATCTCATCGTAAGCTCCTTTGGTTAATAAAGGATCTCTTTGTTTATAGAGGTTCATTTTTAATGCCCCACCAATACGGCGTTCGCTATTATCCCCGAGTGCCGTGCCGAGCGATAAATCCAGTGAAGCCATCATACGCTGAAACCTGCTTGCCTGCTGGTATTTGGTTAAATTTTTTCTGTTGTAAAAAAGTTCCCACACAGGTTGTGCCTGTATAGCAAGATTGGGGTTTACTTTCCAGTTCTTTAGTGACCAATCCACTTTAAAATCTTTAATGTCTGCCGTACGGGCCACCTGACTTGGTGCTGCTCCCATCAAATCAAAAAGTGGTGAGGTTGGTATCGCCAACTCCCTTGGCTGTAGTTTTTCCGGGTTGGTTGTTTGTGCATTTACTAAAATGTCCGCAAATGCCAGAAAAAAAAATATTAGCGTTATTTTCATAAATCGTGTATGCATAATTGTTATTGTTACTTGCTTTTACAAAAATGTAATTTGTAAATGAGCTGCACAATCGCTAATTGTAGCTATACATTTGGCGGCAATAAAACAGAGGAAGATTGTTTACGGCTTAGTAGCCGCCACTGATACATACCACTAAAAAGCCGGGAAGTATTTCCCGGCGATTATGATAAGGGTTGTATTACTTTGCTAAAAATTGCTATGCCTGTATTATTCTTTAATTAATCTATACATTATCCTTTTATGCTTTTTTTACAGAAAAGGTAATTTTTAAAAGGACTGTTTCATTAAAATTCAGCCTGTCATCAGCAAAGCTTTTCTTCGCCGGCTCATTTTGATTATTTCCCCATTGCTAAGCATTACTGTGGTTTGTTTAGCCATGTTAATTTGTTCTATAAAATTGTTGTTAATCAAATGGCGGCGGTGTACCCTTGTAAACATTTGCTCAGGCAACTGATTTTGAAACCACATCAATACTTTAGCCACCAGCATGGGGCTACCACATGAAAAATATATTTTGCAGTAATTGCTGGATGCTTCCACCCTTACTATTTCTTCCGGCTGTGCCATCCGTATGCCTCGGCAGTGTGGTATGCTGATCATTTTCATCATCCTTTACTTATTTTTATCTGGTTCAAATAATTTAATTGCCTGCAATTATAAGATTAACACCTGTTGCTACATTTATTGTAGTGCCTGCTGTTGCTGTAATACTCTTTACCGTAGTATTATTATTGATAACGGGATAGCGTGGCATGCCGGCTGGTACAGTGGCTGCTGTAATGGCACAAGGCACACCGTTAGTCCAGTTGCTTGCGTCTTCCCAGGCAGCGCTGGTATTACCAGTCCAGGTACTGGTGGGTGAGCAGGTAACTGAATTATTAATTGCATATTTGTAGAGTTCGGCACCAAGCGTAGGGGTTTCGGCACTAAAAAACAAAGTATTACCAATGCCTAAAAAATTTTGTGGGTATGCTGCAGCCGATTCGGGGGCAATGTTACCTAAAAAAACAGCTGTTGTTTCATTATCAGCACATTTCCATAACTCGGTTCCCTGTGGTACTACAAAACCAGCAGGCACATCGCTGCTACTGAAGTAAAGTGTATTGTCATACATTATAAACCTGCTTACACTTGTGATCAGGTTATTACTTACATTGTTTGCCCCGCCTACCGCTACGGTACCTGCTGCGGTGCCATCTGTTTTCCAAAGCACACTTTGACTATTTATATCGCTCAAGGGTGCCCTGTAAAACAATGCTGCTGATGCTGCGCTAAGTATGGATATGTTTGAGGTAGTTTGCACAAATGATAATTTTTCTGTGCCTGCTTCAGTACCATTCGTTCGCCATAAACCATTCTCGGCCGTACTGTCGCCACCATTAATAAAATAACAATGCCCATTAAAACTATAAAATTCATTGGAACCCGAAAAAGAAGATCTTGAAAATTCTTTTATCATCATAGTGCCAACATCAGTGCCATCGCTTTTCCATAGCTCTGTGGTTGTGGACGTTTCCAAATAAAAATATAGCACACCGTTAATACTTGCCAAACCCTCGGGGCTTGAAGAAATATTGCCGGCAGCAAGGTCTTTTACAAGAACTGTTCCTGCCGTTGTGCCGTCAGTTTTCCAAAGCTCTTCTCCATTTACCCCATCGTTGCCAGCAAAAAAAGCCAGGTTGCCCACGACAACTATTGCATCACCATTTAAATTACCTGTTGTATTAGTTGGATTAACATCTTTCAATAAAACAGTTCCTGCTTCTGTGCCGTCGCTTTTCCATAATTCGGTACCAGTACCCGGTTGCCTTGCAAAAAACAAAAGGAGATTATTATTAAAATTAGTAAGCGTACGAGGGTTGCCGCTGGTAGTGCTTGAAGGGTAAAAATCCTTTAGCCTTACAGTGCCATCCACTGTACCATCTGACTTCCATAGCTCTGTGCTTGTAGCATCGGTTGCAGAAAAGTATACTGCATTACCCATAGCCGAAAGGCCTGAAGGGTCAGAACTGTTGGCGCCTGGCCTTATATCTTTTAGTAATGTAGTGCCAATATCAGTTCCGTTGCTTATCCAAAGTTCATTGCCAATATCGTTCCTTGTTGCAACAAATATGGCTTTGCCATTTACGGCAGTAAGGGTTGTGGGTAGAGAGCTGCCGATACCTGTTGTATTTACATCATTTACCAAGATGGTTGTTTCTGTGGTTGCGTCAGTTTTCCATATCTCATTTCCGAGAATACCGTCAGTTGCCACAAAGTAGGCTGTTTGCCCAAATACAATGGGTGCAGCTGTGGTTAACGTTAAGCTGCCGGTATTCCCCAAATAAATATCTTTCAATAAGACAGTTCCGCTAGGGGTGCCATCGCTCACAAATGGTTCGAAACCCGCCCCGGAAGCATTGGCATAAAAAATTATTTTATTCCCAAGTTTTTTTATTTGCGTGGGTACGCCACTGTTTAAACCTGGTGCAATATCGGCCACCAGAACAGTGCCGGCCTCAGTGCCATCAGTTTTATATAACTCCTCGCCAATGCCTGCTGCATCAGTAGCCGTAAAATATACTTGCCCATTTAGCTCTGTAAAATATTTTGGCGAACCGCTAAATCCATTGCCCACATTTATTTCTTTTACCAATACAGTGCCTGCAGCAGTACCGTCACTCTTACACAACTCAATACCCACGCCGGGAAAGGATGCTGAAAATAATAAAGTGCCATTATAATTAAAAAAGTTACTAGGGTTAGAAGCAGTGGCACCAGTAATAATATCACTTACCAATATAGTACCGACAACGGTTCCATCTGTTTTCCACAACTCATTGCCGGTAGTACCATCGGTAGCGGCAAAAAAAACCGTGCCGTTTACATTGCAAAGCGTATTAAACCCTGCTGCTAAATTACCTGTACCATTGCCCGTACCAATGAAAATGTCTTTCAAAATAAAAGTACCAGCATCGGTGCCATCACTCCGCCAAAGCTCACGACCTTCAGTAGCCGTAGTAGGCATAAAGTAAAGCAACCCGTTAGCTTCTGTAAGCGAAGCCATAATAGTAGAACCTGTTCCTGGTGTTATGTCTTTTACCAATGTTGTACCTGCTTCGGTGCCGTTGCTTTTCCATAATTCAACTCCAGACACCGCATCAAAGGCGGTAAAAAAAATGGTGCCGTTTACGTTAGTAAGCATTGCAGGTGAGGATGTAAATGATTTCACTATCATTGTGCCGGCATCGGTGCCATCACTTTTCCAAAGAGCTGATGAGGACGAAAAGAATAATGTGCCGTTTACATTTGTAAGCAACGCAGGGTTGCCGCTGCTGCTGCCCGGAAGTAAATCTTTTACAATTGAAACCTGGGACGTAACCGGGTCAATTTTTAACAGTTCCCGTCCATTGGCATTGGTATTGGCTGCAAAAAAAACATTGCTGCCGCTTATTGTAATATTATCAGGCGTAGAAGTGTTTGTACTTGCATTAATGTCCTTTACTAGCTGTGGCAACTGTGCCTTGCTGTTGTACACAACCCCTGCCATAAACAGGATGAAGAGTGCAATTTTTTTTAAGCTCATAAAACTAGTTTTAATGGTTTGTCAATTTTATAAAAAAGAATGGTTTTGACGGGGAGGAATAATACTTGCTGTGTTTATTGTTAATTGTAAAATTGAACCAATACAAACAGAATAGAAATAGCTAATACTAGTGATGCTTTGCAAGAAATTAAAGAAAAGCGGATTGAACGGTGATTGAGAAAGGACAAAATAATTTATAAGAGCAGGATGTTTTTATACCAGATTTTGCTTATGTGCTAATGCAACTGCTTCTCCGAGAGAATGCACCTGTAATTTTTCGTAAATCTTTTTTACGTGGTTGTTAACAGTGAAATAACTGATGCCCATTTTATCAGCAACCATTTTATGACTGAATCCTTCTGATAAAAATTTAAGCACTTCTGTTTCCTTTATAGTAAGATTGTATTCAGTTTGCTTTGGCCGGCCATTAAAGTAGCGCATTACTTTTAATGCAATACTTGGGCTCATGCTGGCGCCACCGTTTATTACTTCATCAATACTTTGTGCTATCTGGGTTACAGAAGCTGTCTTTAAAATATATCCTTCTGCGCCAGCCTGTATCGCAGCAAACACTTTGTCATCATCATCAAAAGCTGTTTGCATTATCACTTTTATGTGAGGATTGTATTTCTTTACCTGGCGAACGCCATCAATACCATCTGCAACCGGCATTTCAATATCCATTAAAATCACATCAGGGTTTGATTCACCAATATCAGCCTGAATGTTGGCACAATTTTCAAAGCTGCCGGCAAATTCAAAACCAGGCGTTAGTTGCAACAGGGCTTCGAGGCTTTCCCTGCGGTTACTGTTATCATCATATACTGCAATGCGTATCATGTTGTAAAAGTAAGTGGCATTAGTTTTATTGCTTATAGCTAATTATAGCCAGTGGAAAAACACAGGCGACAGAAACGCCATTCCCCTGTTCGGAACTAATGTTACATTGCCCATTTAATTGCCGACAACGCTGGTGCATATTTTGAAAGCCATTGCCCTGCCTTGTATTATCGGCTGCATAGCCTTTTCCATTGTCACTGATAGAAAGCAGTATTGTTTGGTTTTGCTGCCTTAGCGATACCATTGCGTTTGTGGCACTGCTGTATTTTGCAATATTATTGATAGCCTCTTTTACAATAAGCAAAACATTTTTTCTTACCTCCGGGTTCGTAATACCAGCAGCCAGTTTTTCGTCAATATCAAATTCACAAAGTATATCTTTTGGTGAAAGAAATTCGCTGGCGTAGTTTCTTAACCTGGCTTCCATTGTATATTTTCCATATTATT
>JAZKGV010000256.1:0-728 GCA_040385725.1 Bacteroidota bacterium
TTTGTATTCCTCTGATGCCGCCAATGCTTCATAAGTTTTCTTCAGCAGGTTTGCATCCATTAAATGTTGAGGTTTTATTTCGGCACAGGCAGCTTTAAAACTGGGTTCTTCCAATATTTTCCACAACAATTCATTGCCGGCAATTTTGGTGTTGATGCTCAGATCGGCGGCTGATGGTAAATGCTTGCCGGCTTTTTTGGCAGCGTCCGTTTCTGCATAACGGGCCGTTTCGGTAAGAAAGTAGATAAGGTACAAAAACAATTGCCTTGTTTCTTCAAATTGCTTCTTCAACAATTTATTGGCATCGGCCACGCTGATATCCTTGCTGATACTGTCTGATGTGTAAAGTGTCTGCATCACTTTCACCCTTATATTTCTTCTGCTGATCATCTTTATTCTTTAAACAGGCTGCAAATGTAGGGTATTAATTGTTGGCAGGTTGTAAGCAGTTAAGTGAAAATTTGTCGCAGCCCTTCCCCAAAAACTGACAGTGCAAATCAATTTACTGACAAGAATTCCCAATTATGAGGCTGGTATGATATTCGTTGGGTGCAGATGCCTACATTTGCAGGCTCAAATCAAAAAATCAAAACAACAAAAATCAATAAGATTATGGCAAAAAAAGAAAGCATTACCCCCAACAAGGTAGGAATAACTCCTTTGCATGACAGGGTAATTGTGAAAGCGGCTGCTGCCGAAGAAAAATCTGCTGGCGGTATCATCATCCC
>JAZKGV010000256.1:738-3138 GCA_040385725.1 Bacteroidota bacterium
GGCGTTGTAGTCGCTGCTGGCCCTGGTAAAAAAGACGAGCCTGTTACTGTGAAAGCAGGTGATACTGTTCTTTATGGTAAATACGCCGGAACAGAGATCCAGATCGAAGGAAGTGAATACCTTATTATGAGGGAAAGCGATATACTGGCAATAGTTTAGGAAAGTACTTAGTACTTAGACATGAGTACTAAGACCGGAAACTTTCAACTAAAAAAATACTATTTAATCACAGGGTACAAAGTCTTAGTACTAAGTACTCAATACTAAAAATCTATTACAATGGCAAAGCTGATATATTTCGATATCGAAGCAAGAAATAAAATGAAAAAAGGCGTGGACACTTTGGCCAACGCTGTAAAAGTAACCCTCGGACCAAAAGGCCGTAACGTGGTTATTGAGAAAAAATTTGGTGCACCACAGGTAACTAAAGATGGTGTAACTGTAGCAAAAGAAATTGAATTGGAAGACGCTATTGAAAATATGGGCGCTCAAATGGTGAAAGAAGTAGCTTCTAAAACTGCAGACATTGCAGGTGACGGTACTACTACTGCCACTGTATTGGCTCAGTCGATCATCAGCGAAGGTTTGAAAATGGTGGCTGCAGGTGCAAATCCAATGGATCTTAAACGTGGTATTGACAAAGCGGTTTCTATTGTGGTTGAGAATTTAAAAACTCAATCTCAGACTGTTGGTAACGACAGCAAAAAAATTCAGCAGGTAGCAACTATCTCTGCTAACAATGACGAAACAATTGGTAAACTGATCGCTGAAGCATTTATTAAAGTAGGTAAAGAAGGCGTTATCACTGTTGAAGAAGCAAAAGGTACTGACACAACTGTTGATATTGTAGAAGGTATGCAGTTTGACCGTGGCTATGTGTCTCCATACTTTGTAACCAACAGCGAAAAAATGCAGGCTGAATTGCAGAACCCATACATTCTTATTTATGATAAGAAGATATCTGCAATGAAAGACATTCTTCATATTCTTGAGAAAGTTGCTCAAAGCGGCCGTCCGTTGTTGATCATTGCTGAAGACCTTGAAGGCGAAGCATTGGCAACGCTTGTTGTAAATAAATTACGTGGTACTATTAAAGTAGCTGCTGTAAAAGCTCCGGGCTTTGGTGACCGTAGAAAAGAAATGTTGACTGACATCGCCATCTTAACTGCTGGTACTGTTGTGAGCGAAGAGCTGGGCCACAAATTAGAAGGTGCTGACTTAACAACTTTAGGCCAGGCTGCTTCTGTAACTATCGATAAAGACAACACTACTATCGTTGGTGGTAAAGGTGCTAAAAAAGATATCGTTGCAAGGGTAAATCAAATTAAAGCACAGGTAGAAAATACAACATCTGATTACGATAAAGAAAAACTACAGGAGCGTTTGGCTAAATTAGCTGGCGGTGTTGCAGTTCTTTATGTAGGTGCTGCTACCGAAGTGGAAATGAAAGAAAAGAAAGACCGTGTTGATGATGCATTGCATGCAACAAGGGCTGCTGTGGAAGAAGGCATTGTACCAGGTGGTGGTGTTGCTTATATCCGTGCTATTGAAGCGCTGGAACCAAAAGTAAAAGGCCAGATCGCTGATGAGCAAACAGGTATGCAGATCGTTCGCCGTGCTTTGGAAGAACCATTACGTTGCTTAACATCTAATGCAGGTATCGACGGTTCTATCGTGGTACAAAAAATTAAAGAAGGTAAAGGCGACTTTGGTTTTAATGCAAGGACTGAAGTGTACGAAAACTTATTTAAGGCTGGTGTAATTGACCCAACTAAAGTAAGCCGTGTAGCGTTGGAAAATGCGGCGTCTATTGCCGGTATGTTATTAACTACCGAAGCAGTAATTGCTGACAAACCAAAAGAAGAAGCGCCACATTCACATGGCGCTCCTGATATGGGCGGCATGGGTGGATATTAATTCCGCAGCCTGAAAGGGCTTTAAATAATAAAAGCCCTGAGCATGTATGTTCGGGGCTTTTGTATTCAACTATTCACTTAACAATTAAAATGAAAATGCTTATGAAAGTAAGATTGAAACATTGGTATTGTTACCTGAAAAAACTAATGGGTTGGGATAAGGATGATGATGTGTTCGGCAATAACCCGTTTGTGATTTTGTAGAAAACTTCCGAAGTTTTAAAAACTTCGGAAGTTTAATTATGTGTTCCCCTTCAATTTTTGGAGGGGATTTTTTTTATGCTTATTTTACAGTACCAGAACTTCTTTTACACTTACAGATTCCTATTATGAGAAAGTCTCTATTTCTTTTAACTGCACTTCTAGTTTTTAGTAATTATTTATTTGGACAAAACTCAATAACGGGTGATGGCTTTGGGGGAAGAGGATGGTATGTACCGCATAATTATAGAGTTGGTTCTTATTCTGCTTATACGGTTTGTGG
>JAZKGV010000256.1:3148-15926 GCA_040385725.1 Bacteroidota bacterium
CCAATTATATAGCTGGGGTGCAAACCAATATGGACAATTAGGTGATGGAAGTTCACTTGGCTCAATTACTCCAGTACCTGCGATTGGTATGACCAACGTGAAATTTTATAGCGCCGGCTATTTTGTCGCAGCAATAAAATCTGACAATACAGGCTGGGTTTGGGCAGGAGTAAACAACACTGGATTTTCAATCACTCCCGAAAATAAAATAGATAATTTGAAATTTGCGGATGCAGGAATGAACCACGTTGTTTTTGTAAAGAATGACGGTAGTGTTTGGGGTGTGGGTACTAATAGGGATGGAGAATTAGGTAATGGGATTACTACCGGTAATACTTCTGTAACACAACCGGTGCAGATGATTGGAATTAATAACGCAGTGAGGGCAATTGCTGTAGGTAGGTATCCAAGAGCAACCGTAATACTGGATTCTTCCGGTTCAATTTACGTTACAGGAAATAGCAGGTTTAATGGTTCAGGTTCTACAGTGCCTGCATTAATTCCAGGTTTGAACCACATTGTAGAAATAAAGGGGAACGGATATGCTGCGTATGCTTTGGATTCAGCGGGCAAAGTATTCTCTTTTGGGGTTAAGCACCCTGCTTTAGGAACAGGGTTGGACGGAGATCCTGGCTTTGGTGGAGAATATGTACCGCCGAATGTCATTGTTTTTCCTACTGGATCTTCACCAATAATTGCCCTCTCTGCAACTAATGATGGTTATTCTGTTTTGGCCCTCGATAGCAGTGGCAAAGTATATGCCTGGGGATGGAACGTTTCAGGAAATCTTGGAGACGGAACAACCATAGAAAAATTACGCCCGGTTTTGGTAGCTGATAATGTTATTGATATTTTTTCCGGAGAAAATTTCAGCTATATTCTTAAAGAAGATAACACTTTGTGGGCTACAGGCCAAAGTGGATACGATAATTTTAACTATGGCAGCATCTGGATGAACCTTCCCAATTTCCAACGAAACATTTTTACCCAAATAGACCCAACCATTGCTCCAATGAATTTATGTACGCCAAAAGTGTGGGGTGTAGTGCCAATTAAATTATCAAGCTTTACTTGCGTTGCTAACGGCAATACTGCTTACCTAAACTGGCAATCTGCCGAAGAAATAAATGCAGATAAATGCGTTGTTGAATACAGCAAAGATGGCAGCAATTTTCAAAACATAGCAATCATAAATGCAAAAGGCTCTAACAGCAATTACAAACACGTTCATCACCAGGTAAGCGGCACTGCATTTTACCGTTTAAAAATGATGGACAAAGACGGAAGTTTCAAATATTCAGAAATACGTGTGGTGAAATTTGATAAGAAAGCAGGCTTTACCATTGCGCCCAATCCTGCTAATGATGTGCTGTATCTTTTTACGAAGGAAAATGCAGCTATAAAATCAATCCAGATTTTATCCATAGATGGTCAGGTTGTAAAAATCTTAAATGAATACAACACCGGACAGAAAATCAGTATCTCTAACCTTGCAAGAGGAACATATATTTTGAAAGTTGTTTATCAAGATAATGAGATGGAATATGGAAGGTTTATAAAAATGTACCAATGAGAAAACCCTTACTTCTTACAATGACATTGTTACTGATTTTTTTCAGTAATGATTTGTATGCACAAAACTCTATGACAGGCGATGGTTTTGGGGGAAGAAGTTGGTATAAAGCACATAATTACCAGGTTGGGGCATATACTGCATTCACTGTTTGTGGAGATAGCAATCAATTATATGCATGGGGGAGTAATAACAATGGGGAATTAGGAAATGGCACACACGTTTCATCCGTTATGCCAACAGCTGTTATTAGTATGACCAATGTGAAATTTTATACCACAGGTTATTTATCAGCAGTAATTAAAGTAGATCAAACAGCTTGGGTTTGGGGCCCTAATGTCTATGGATTTACATCTATCCCACAACAGGTTTTAGCCAATGTGAAATTTATTGATGCTGGCCTAAGCCATATTGTTTTTGTTAAGACGGATGGAACAGTATGGGGCGCAGGAAAAAATGTTTTGGGTGAATTAGGTTATGGAGGTACCTCAGCAAATCCTTTAAGTATACCCGTTCAAATGACAGGGATAACGAATGCTGTGAGAGCAATCGCAGTAGGGGCTTATGCTGCAACAGTAATTTTGTTATCAGATAGTACAGTAAAAATTACAGGAGGAGGTGGCTGGTTTCAGAAAACAAATTCCATGATTCCCGTAACATTGGCCGGGCTTAGTAAGATTATAGATATTAAAGGAAATGCTTGTGCAGCATTTGCATTAAATTCTGATGGTGATGTTTATTCATTTGGAAAGGCTCCCATGGTATTTGGTCTTGTGCCAGTTTTAGGGCTTGGTGCAGCCAGCGATACTATTACGCCACCAACAAAGATCACTTTTCCTGTAAGCGCTGCTCCTATTGTAGCGCTTTCTGCTAATAACGATGGTGCTTTGTGTATGGCATTAGATTCAAATCGTAATGTGTATGCCTGGGGATATAATGCTTATGGACAATTGGGAGATGGAACTATAATACATAAATCCACTCCTACATTAGTCGCTACTAACGCAATAGACATTTTTTGCGGAGAAAACTTTAGTTATATTCTAAAAGCAGATGGCACATTGTGGGCAACTGGAAGAAGTGGCTATGATGATTTGAATTACGGTAGCATCTGGATGAACCTTCCCAACATCCAAAGAAACGTCTTCACTCAAATAGATCCCACCTTACCTCCAATGAATTTATGTGCGCCAAAAGTGTGGGGCGTTGTGCCAGTTAAATTATCAAGCTTCACTTGTACTGCTAACGGCAATACTGCTTATATAGACTGGCAGTCTGCCGAAGAAATAAATGCCAGTAAATACATTATTCAATACAGTAATGACGGCAGCAACTTTAAAGATATAGCTACTGTTATGGCAACAGGCTCTAACAACAATTACAAATATGTTCATCACCAGGTAAGCGGCACTGCATTTTACCGTTTAAAAATGATGGACAAAGACGGAAGTTTCAAATATTCAGAAATACGTGTGGTGAAATTTGACAACAAACCTGGCTTTACCATTGCACCAAATCCTGCTAATGATGTTGTGTATGTTTTTACAAAGAGCAATGCGGTTATTAAATCAATTCATATTTTATCCATTGATGGGCAGGTTGTAAACGCTATCAATAATTACAGCAATGGGCAAGGAATTAATATTTCTAAACTTTCGAAAGGAATTTATGTTTTAAAAGCCGTTTATCAGAATAATGAAATGGAATATGGAAGGTTTATAAAAATGTAATAGTTCGTAAATCATTTAAGTTTGTAATAAAAAAGCTTTACCACTTAGCGATAAAGCTTTTTTATTAAGTTAGTTTGAAGATCAATGTCTATTATCAAAATCAAATTCAGGTAACGCTGGATTTTTAGGATCTTCTCCATAATTATTGCGATGCCTGTCACCTTCGGTGCAAAGCCATACCAGTAATATAATAGGGCCCACAAGTGGTATGAGCCTGATAAAATAATACCATCCGCTTTTATTGAGATCATGCAAACGCCTTACCACTACTGCAAGCGAAGGAATGATTATACCGATCACACCTATTCCCAAAAGTGAAAAGCCAAAGATGGATAAGCCGGTACTTTCATTTACAGTACCTATGATGGCTATTATATACAAAGGCACAAATAATATTACATTGAAAAGGATAAAGTACCAATATTCTGATCTCCGGGCACGGCCACTAAAGTTGGCGTAGTTTTGAAATATTACTTTTTTCCACCAGTCTATCATGTTGTAGCTTGATTCAGGTTTTTCCATGTTGTTTAAGTTTTAGTTAGTTTAAGAAACAATTATAAGATTTTTAAGATGTTTATCAAAAACTATTTCAAATGCCTGGTGTAAAGTGATTGTTTAAAATGAATAACGCCGCAATGTAGTTGCGGCGCCATAGTAATCTATTAAATATGATTTCACTTAACTGCTGCCGTTAAATATTTTTCTATTCCTTTTAAAATGTTAGCGGCAATTGTTTCCTGTCCTTTTGCTGATTGAAGAAAGGCAAGGTCTTTTTCATTCGTTATAAAACCTGCTTCAATGAGCACCGAAGGACATTTAGAAGTTTTCAGTAACCAGATACCTCCTTGTTTTTGTACGGGATTTTGTGTTACAGGCAGGGGATAGTTTTTGTTGAATGTTTCTATCATGGCAGAGGCAAGAACTTTGCTCTCCCTTGAATTGGGAAATTCATCTTTTGATACCAACACATTGATGCCTGATTTAATTGCTGCAGAATCCTTTGTGGCAGCATCTGCATGAAACGAAACTAAGAGAGCTGCTTTTTTAATGTTTACAAGATCTGCTTTTTCCTGCGGAGATTGATAGAAATCTGTTTCACGGGTGAGAATGATCTCGATATTCTCATTGCTGTTTAGTTCTTTTACTTTTTTTGCAAGTGCAAGACTGATATCCTTTTCATAAACATTGTCAATACCGGCAGCGCCAAAATCTTTACCGCCGTGGCCTGCATCTATTACTACAATAGTTTTTTCTCCTTTGTAAATGGGTTGCTGGCTTACAGTTTTAAATGTAAATGCTGCAAATACAAACAGGAGTAATGGCAGCGCCAGTATCCTGCTGTAAAAACTGATTGTGTTGTTGTTTTTTGTGAGCATGGTGAGTCGTCTTTTTATAGGTGAATGGAAAAAATTGTTAGTGAGTTGAAAATTGTGTTGCGGATAAGCCGCTTGTAAGATCATAGCTGCAAATGTTGATGTATCATTATTATCAACAGCTTTTTTATCCGCAATAAATTCATGTATCATGCCCAGTTCTTTTTTTATCAGCCAGTAAAACGGGTTGCACCAGCAAATGATAAGGAGCAGGTTCATGAACAGTTTATCATAACTGTGTTTACCTTTTACATGCGTTATCTCATGCTGGAGTATTTGTCTTCCATTGGTTGAATCAATATCAATATGGCTGTTCCAGAAAACAAAATGCAGAAAAGAAAAAGGAGTGTTCTTTGCAGTAGTTGTAATTAGGGAAATGCCATCTATCTTCTTTGCCGGGTTTTTAATTGCTAATTGTATAATCATGAATATTGAACGGGCAAATGCAAAAAGCAATACAACACTTACTGATAAATAGGCAAGCAGTATCCATTGCTGTATACTCCATGAATTAGTTTTTGTTGCTGCCATCAATTCATCAGCATGTTCTCCATTACCGGCAACAACCACCTGCGGCATTTGTATTACGTTTGATGATTGAATGGTTTGCTGTTGCCAGAAATCAATTGTAATAAATGGGAGGCACAATGATAAAACCACGGTAAACAACAGGTAAAACCGGTTGAAGGAATGAAAGGACCTGTTACGCAGCAAGAACCAATAATAACAAAACAGGATACCTGAACAAACGATTGCTTTTACAATATACAATGCTGTTGCTGTCATTGATAATTATTTATGTGGATGATCTATTTATTTTTCTTTAATTGTTTCAACAACAGTTCAAGCTCTTCAATGGAAAGGTTGTTTTCCTTTACCATAAAAGAAACTGCATCGCTGAAACTGCCTTCAAAATATCCTTTCACTAAAGTCTTCATGCTGTTTTTTGTGTAAGCATCTTTTGCAACAGCAGGGTAGTACTGGTGCATACGGCCAAATACATTCACCGCCACAAATTCTTTTTCAATCAGTATTTTGATAATGGTTGCCACGGTGTTATTGTGTGGCTTTGGATTGGGCAATGCGTCAATTATTTCTCTCAGGAATGCTTTATCTAATTTCCATAGCACCTGCATTATCTGTTCTTCTGCTTTGGTCAGTGGTTTTTGCATAATTCTTATTGAATAGAACTCAAAACTATAAATTTAGTTATAAAACTAAATAATTAGTTATCCACATTTTTTAACAGCAGTATGATAAAATAATTTTCCGGTGGCATACTCAATCAGTTAAATTTGCCCCTTGATGAAAGGGTTAACCACCGATAACGAATAACAAATAACAAATACAATGTCTCAGGCAATAATAGAATTAAGGAACGTAAACATTTACCAAAGTAATAACCTCATTTTGGGGGATGTAAATATCTCAGTAGATAAAGGAGAGTTTGTGTACCTGGTTGGTAAAACGGGTACAGGTAAAAGTAGTTTGTTGAAAACAATGTACGGCGACCTGGAATTAACGAATGGCGAAGGTTGGGTTGTAGGATATAACCTGAGAGAACTGGACTGGAAGAAAGTACCATTCCTTCGACGTAACCTTGGCGTGGTATTCCAGGATTTTCAATTGCTTACAGACAGGAATGTAAATGATAACCTGAAATTTGTTTTAAAAGCAACAGGGTGGAAGGATGAAAAACTAATGGATGAAAAAATTGCCGATGTGTTGGATAAAGTAGGATTAAAAACCAAAGGTTTTAAAATGCCTTTTGAATTAAGCGGTGGCGAGCAGCAAAGGGTTGACATTGCAAGGGCATTATTAAATTCTCCCAAACTGATATTAGCAGATGAACCTACCGGCAACCTTGATCCGGAAACAAGTGATGAGATAATGCAGTTAATGTTCCAGATAGGAAGGGATTATGGAACTGCCATTGTAATGGCAACACATGATTATATTGTTATCAATAAATTTCCTGCAAGAACGATAAAAACAGAAGCTGGCAAAGTGTGGGATAATGCAAGAGTAAGTATGTAATTACTGCGGCCAGAAAAGCCGGATAATTTTTTCTGCATTCAATTGATTATTATTAAGCCCTGCCAGCAGGGCTTTTCTTTTTGCCGTTTCTTCTTCATCAAATGGCTTTTCATACACAAGGCTTATTTGCTGTTTAAACTCTTTTGCGCCATTGGCAACAATACAAACAGTTTCCAGGCCGGAGCCATCAACACCTGCTTTGTTTACGATGCAATGCCGGCCACTGTACAATGAGTTAAGCAGTTTTAATTTAATGCCTGTGTTGTTGAATGATGGTAAAATATTCACCTGCGCTTTCGCAATGATGTCCTGCATTTCTTTTTGGCTTGGGTTGGCAACAAGACAGGTGTGCTCATGTGAATGGGCAAGTGCTTCTAATTTTTTTGAAGGCGATTTTCCGGCAATCACCAATGGTACTGCCAGGTTATTAAACACATTGTTCAGCAGCCATTCAGCCGCTTCCTGGTTTTCGTTAATGGCTAAATTTCCATGGTATAAACAATAGCAACCTTTACCGGTTTGTGAGGTTACTTCTTCCCAGCCTACAAAGGCGGGCAGCCACTGAATATCTTTTGCTTTAAATTCTTTCTCAAATATTGCTGTATCCGTTTTGCTGATGGTGAGCAGCGGATATCTTTTTGCGATCCGTTTTTCATACTTTTTCAATAAAAAACTCTCATAGGTAAAGTATAACTTCCTGAATAATTTTTTCTCATGTTTTGCCAGTTGTGCATAATACCTGTATTCACAGTTGTGCAGGCGTACAAAAATTTTTCTTCCTTTCAGTAAATTGGTTTGCAAAAGAAAGGTTGTGTGAATGCCTTCAAACAAAATGGGGTAATTATCTTTTTGAAGGTTTGCCAGCAAAGCCGGTTCGCTACGGGATGCAACGATGTATGGAGTAAATATGGGGAATCTTTTAAATCCTGTTTTCCGTGGATAATAATTTACTGTTTCACAGTATTGATTCAGTTCTGCAGCTTCAGGCCTGCGTTTTGTAAAACAGTGCAGGTGGATCTTTACGCCCAATCTATGCAGCCATACAATTTTATAGAATTGCTCAATGGCACCGCCATAGTCAGCAGGGTAGGGCACATCTAAGGTTACTATATGTAAATGTTTATCCAAGTATGTCTTTATAAAACTGAATTAATTTTTTTTCTTCCTGCTGCCAGTTAAGTTCCTGTGTCGCCTGCAGGCAATTTTGCTGCAGTGTATTATACGCAACCTCATTTGCAAGTAAATTGTTCAGTAAAGAAGATAATTTTTTTGAACTGATATCATCCGTGAGTACTGCAATATGATATTTATCATTGATTTCTTTGTACACGGGATAATCAACGCATAGCTGCGGAATACCTGCATGCAGGTAATCGAAAAACCGGTTGCCCAATGAAAAGTAATTACTGAGCCCTTTGTTCTCAAATAAAGTAACACCGATATAAGCCTGCAGGGTAACAGTCCTCAACTCGTCCGGTTTAATTTTTCCTTTAAAGATCACCTTCTGCTCCAGGTTGTTTTCAAAAACTAATTGCTTTGCCTGTTGCATAAAATTGCCATCGCCACAAATGATCAGTTTGCAGTCAACATCTTTCATGGCAGGTATCAGTGTTTCAAAACTCCTTCCTTCATTTACCGCACCCTGATACAAAATAAATTTCTCCTTTTTCTCCGGAATATTTATCTGCCTCAACAAAGCAATATTTCTTATAACTGCATAATTAAGCCCATACATTTTTTTAAACTCATCTGCTATAGGCTGGTTCACTGTATATCCATTAGTAAATTTTGGAACGGTAAACTTTTCTATATACTTCCACATTTTATAAATACCCGGCCGGGTAACAATTTCTTTCATCTCACAAAACAACTCATGTGCATCATACACCCTTTTCACTCTTTTTAGTTTTGAAATAAGATAGCATGGTAAAATTGTATCCAGGTCAATGGCACAGATGCAATCCATTTTTTTAAACAACAGGTAAAAAAAAAGCCGCAGGTTATACTCTGCATAAAAAAGTTTCCCTTTCTCAAAAAAACAGCGTAATCTTTTTTGAGTAAAAGGTTGTTCAGCCAATGGGAGAGATGCTTTCATTTTTCGGCCAATCAAGGTTACATTATATCCTGCATTGGCAAGTGAGGTACAGATACGGATCATGCGCTGGTCAAATGTCAAATCTGTAGTAACAGTAAAAACAATATTACCCCCTCCGCCTGCTTTAATCTTTGCGGCTTTTGAAACAGTTATATCTTTAGAAATATCACTCATTCTTTTTCTGTGAAAATCTGTGGCTAATTTTTAAGAGGCATAAATTTTTTCAATAATCTCCACCGTTTTTAAGCCGTCTTCTCCGCTGGCAAATGAGTGATCGTCGTCCTCCAATGCAATGATGAGGTTTTCATATACTTTATTGTGGTTGCTCATACTGCCCTGGTAAAAACCATAGCTATTGGCAGGGTTGCCGATTGGTAACTCAGGATTAGTAACACCGGAAACATGGCAATATTCTAATTCATTAAGGTATTGCCCACCCACTTTAACGGTGCCATGTTCTGCAAAAACAGCAAGGGAACCTTCCATATTTTTATTAAAACTGTTTACCGTATAGTTTAATGTACCAATGGCACCACTTTTCATTTTCAATAATACAACACCTGTATCTTCAAAATCAATCGTGGCGTGGGCATAATTCTCTTTCATCGTTTTTACATCGGTTACATCACCCAGGAGCCAGTAAAGCAAATCAATAAAATGGCTGAATTGTGTAAAAAGCGTGCCGCCATCAAGTTCCTTTGTCCCTTTCCAATCAGTATAATATTCAGTTGGCCTGTTCCAAAAACAGTTTACCTGGAAGCTGTATATTTTACCAAGTTTACCATTAGTGATTAACTCTTTTAAAAAAATAACTGGTGGATTGTAGCGGTTTTGTTTTACCACAAATAGCTTCCGGTTGGCTTTTGCGGCGGCTGCAATCATTTTTTTTCCATGCTCTACCTGAATGCACAGCGGCTTTTCACAAAGTACATGGCAGCCAGCTTCTAATGCCTTTATGGAGTGAAGGGTATGTAAACCATTGGGAGTACAGATGCATACCGTACCAATATTTTTTTCGGCAGCTAACATATCTTCCACAGAAAAATAAGCATTGCAATGATAAAAGGCAGCCATATCATTGGCTTTTGCGGCTACAGTATCACAAACCGCAGCCAAAACTCCGTACTTTATTATTTGCTCTGCATGCCTTTTTGCAATCCTTCCACAGCCAATTATAGCGAACGTATGATTCATATCCCGGCAATATTCAAAAAAAAACCTCAATTCACCACGATAAAACAGATTTTTTTGCCTACTTTCGCAGCCGAAATAAAAAAGCAATTTAACAAAGAAGTTAAAAAAAAAGAGATGTCTCACTTAACAATTGAAAAAAAGGCAAAGATCTTCACCGATTTTGGTGGAAAAGCCACAAACACCGGCTCTATTGAAGGGCAAATAGCGATGCTTACAGAGCGTATCAACCACATTTCAGACCACTTAAAGACTAACAAAAAAGATTTCTCTTCGCAGAGAGGGCTGATGATGATGGTAGGACAGCGCAAGCGTTTACTTACTTATCTCAGCAAACACAATCTTACCGGCTACAGGGCCTTGATTGAAAAATTAGGCCTCCGTAAATAAATTTAAACACAATGTTTTAATACTATAATTCCCAGCTACATTTATTGGTTGGGAATTATTTTATTTTAATACAACCCATAACCCAACGGGGCTTTTCAAAACACGATTGTACGCCGATAGAAGAGGAACGTACCCATTCATTTCCTTTCTTACCTCTGGGCAGTTAATTTTTGAGCAGCCTTAATTTAAAAAAATCTAATTCAAAAAAAGAAAATGAGTTTATCTCCAAAATCAGTAACATTCGATATAGGCGGTGGCCGTATGGTTACCATCGAAACAGGCAAAATGGCCCGCCAGGCTGATGGCGCTGTAACAGTGCGCCAGGGCGACTGTATCTTATTAGCTACAGTGGTAGCCAACAAAGAACCAAAAGAAGGACAGAGTTTTTTCCCATTGTCTGTTGACTACCAGGAAAAATTTGCATCTGCAGGCCGTGTGCCGGGTTCGTTCTTTAAGAGAGAAGCAAGACTGAATGACTATGAAATATTGACCAGCCGTTTGATCGACCGGGCACTGCGTCCATTATTTCCTGAAGACTATTTATGTGATGTGCAGGTATTGATCTCTTTGGTATCAAGCGATGCTGAAGTATTACCAGATGCATTGGCTTGTTTGGCTGCATCAGCCGCATTAGCTGTTTCAGATATTCCCATCCAGGAAATTATTTCTGAAGTACGCATTGGCAGGAAGAACGGCCAGTTTATTGTAAACCCAAGCCGCACAGAATTAGCTGAATGTGACCTGGAATTCATCATTGCCGCTACTGAAAAGAATATCATGATGGTGGAAGGTGAAGCAAGTGAGTGCCAGGAGGAAGACCTTATTAAGGCAATTGAACTGGGGCATGAAGCTGTAAAAGCACAGATCAAAGCACAGGCAGATTTAAGGGCCCAGTTAGGTATTACCACTAAAAGGGAATATGCCAAACCTTACCGCAACGAAGAACTGAACGAAAAAATAACTGCATTTGCAAAAGATAAAATGCATGCAATTTCTGCTGCCGCTTCAGCCAAACATGACAGAAGCGATGCTTTTGATGCATTGAAGAAAGAAGTAAAAGAATTTTTAGGTGAGGAATTACCTGACGAAGATAAAAAACTGATTGGTCATTATTTTGGCGAACTCCAATATTATGTTGTAAGAGATATGATATTGAACGACCGCAGGCGTTTAGATGGCCGTGGTACAGAAGATATCCGTCAACTGGATATGGAAACAAGCACATTGCCAACACCACACGGCTCTGCTTTATTTACAAGAGGAGAAACACAATCTCTCACCACGGTTACTTTCGGTACACCATTAGATGAATTGTTGGTTGAAAGTGCTTTCAAATCAGACTATACAAAATTCATTTTGCATTATAATTTCCCTCCATTTTCTACTGGTGAAGTAAAGATGATGAGAGGTGTTGGCAGGAGAGAAGTTGGTCACGGTAACCTGGCTATGCGTTCATTAAAGAAAATGATGCCGGGCAAAGATTATCCTTATACTGTAAGAGTAGTAAGTGATATCCTGGAGTCAAACGGTTCTTCGTCTATGGCTACAGTTTGTGCCGGTTCACTGGCATTGATGGATGCAGGCGTGCCCATTAAAAAGCATGTGAGCGGTGTGGCAATGGGTCTTATTAAAAAGGGCGAACAGTTTGCAGTATTGACTGATATCTTGGGTGATGAAGATCATTTAGGTGATATGGACTTTAAAGTAACAGGCACCCGTGATGGTATTTGTGGTGTACAGATGGATATTAAAGTAGATGGCCTTAGCATGGACATTATGCGCCAGGCATTGGCACAGGCCCGTAATGGCCGTTTGCATATTCTTGATGCAATGTATGATTGTATGCCTGAGCATAGAGCAGATGTGAAACCACATGCCCCACGCATGGTTAAATTCACTATCGACAAAGAATACATCGGCGCTGTGATAGGGCCAGGTGGCAAAGTAATACAGGAAATACAGAGGGAAACTGGTGCTACCATCAATATTGAAGAAGTAAACAATGCCGGTGAAATAAGCATTTTCTCTGCTAATAAAGAAGGGCTTGAAAAAGCTGTATCATGGGTTAGAGGTTTGGTAGCCGTACCTGTTGTAGGTGAAACTTATGAAGGCACTGTTAAGAGTATCAAAGAGTTCGGCGCTTTTGTTGAATTTTTACCTAAGAAAGAAGGCTTGCTGCATATCAGTGAAATAAGCTGGAAGCGTTTGGAAACAATGGACGGCATTTTTAAGGAAGGCGACAAAGTGAAAGTAAAATTGCTGGAGGTTGATCAACGTACCGGCAAGTTCAAACTGAGCCGTAAAGTACTAATGCCAAAGCCTGAGCAACAGCCAAAGGCATAATCAAGCGAATTTTATATAATTCATATAACTCCGGTTTAACCACCGG
>JAZKGV010000257.1:0-3732 GCA_040385725.1 Bacteroidota bacterium
AAAGGTTTGACCATCATCCTCAATAAACAGCAACTGCAACTCACCATTCTACGACTGTCGCACCAGTTAGTGGAAAATCATACTGATCTAAAGAATATTGTTTTTATCGGCCTGCAGCCAAGGGGTGTGCAGGTGAGCAATCATATTGTTGAAAATATACAACAGCTTTTCCCGGGTGAAAAAGTACAGTATGGCGTACTTGATATTACTTTTTACAGGGATGATGTAAGAAGTGAGATCCACAAAGCAAACACCACTGATATCTCTTTTTCGATTGAGGGCAGGCATGTGGTATTGATTGATGATGTATTATATACAGGCCGTACCATCAGGGCGGCGCTGGACGCCTTGCAGGATTTTGGCCGTCCGCAAAAAGTGGAGCTTTGTGTGCTGGTTGACCGCCGCTTTAACAGGGAACTGCCTATTCAGCCGGATTATTGCGGTAAGGCAATAGATACAGTAAGTTCACAAAAGGTAAAAGTAGAGTGGGATAAGGAAGAGGTTATTTTATATTAGAAGAGATTTTTTTTATTACACGAATTTTAAAATCAGATTACACGAATTAGTGTAATTCGTATTAGTTAGTGTAATAAAAAAACAACCGCTAAATTGATTCATAAACCATAGCTTTGCTTTTTAATGCAACTATCCACCAAACATCTCTTAGGCATTAAAGACCTCCTGCCGGAAGACATCAGCACTATTCTATCAACGGCATCGCAATTCAAAGAAGTTTTACAACGACCGGTTAAAAAAGTTCCTTCGTTACGGGATGTAACCATTGTGAATTTATTTTACGAAAACAGCACCCGTACAAGAATTTCCTTTGAACTGGCTGAAAAAAGATTAAGCGCCGATACCGTCAACTTTACTGCATCTGGCTCCTCTGTTTCCAAAGGTGAAACGCTTCTGGATACAGTGAACAATATCCTGAGCATGAAAGTGGATATGGTGGTGATGCGGCACAGCGCCAGCGGCGCCCCACATTTCCTGGCAAAACATATACCGGCGGCCATTGTAAATGCAGGGGATGGCATTAATGAACATCCTACACAGGCTTTGCTGGATGCGTTCTCTATAAAAGAAAAACTCGGCAGCCTCGAAGGAAAGAAAATTGTTTTGATCGGCGACATTATGCACTCAAGGGTGGCGCTCAGCAATATTTATTTATTGACAAAAATGGGTGCAGAAGTAATGGTGGCCGGCCCGCCAACGCTTATCCCAAAATATATCAGCGAAGCGTTGAATGTAAAAGTGGAATACAACTTAAAGAAAGCACTGGAATGGTGCGATGTGGCAAATGTGTTACGCATTCAATTGGAAAGACAGAACCAGGTTTTGTTTTCTTCATTGAGAGAATACAACTTAGCTTACGGTGTAAGTAAAAGATTGCTTGATGGTTTAAATAAAGAAATTGTAATTATGCACCCGGGGCCAATCAATCGGGGAGTGGAGATCGATAGTGATGTGGCAGATAGTAAACAATCAATAATATTGCAGCAGGTGGAAAATGGTGTGGCGGTGAGAATGGCAGTGCTGTATTTGTTGGCAGGTAGGAGCAATTAAAAATTGAAAATGGAAAGAGGAAAATTGAAAGTGGGGCTTATTCAATATTCAATTTCTTTATCTTTAAAATGTTTGCAAGCTTAAGGACTCTATAATTTAAAAAAATTATCAATTATCCATTTTCAATTTTCAATTAATGAAAGTTTGCCTTTTCCCCGGAACATTTGACCCCATCACCATGGGCCATATTGATATTATCAACCGGGCATTGCCTTTGTTTGATAAAGTGGTGATTGGTATTGGACGAAACGCCAGTAAAGTGCCGATGTTCAGCGAAGAACAAAGACTGGGTTGGCTGAAAGAAATTTATATCAACGAACCCAAAGTAGATGCGGTTGTATATGAAGGGTTAACGGTTGAATGTTGCAAAAGGGTTGGTGCCAATTTTATTTTACGTGGCATCCGCTATGTTAATGATTTTGAGTATGAAAAAGCCATTGCAGATATGAACAGGAGTATCAATGGCCATATAGAAACAGTATTTTTAACCTGCCTGCCACAATTCACATCTGTGGCATCAACATTGGTGAGAGATGTATTAAAGAACGGTGGTGATGTATCACAATTTTTGCCGCCCGTGGTGAATGAGTCAATAAAAAATAATAAGTCATCTTAAAAAATATTTTATGTCTTCAATCTGGTATAACAAATCGATCAAATTAGCTGACCTGGGTGCAATAGAACCCGGCACAATGGCTGAATTTTTAGGAATGGAATGGACGGAAATCGGCGATGATCATATAAAAATAAAAATGCCGGTTGACCAGCGCACCAAGCAGCCTTATGGTTTGTTACATGGTGGTGCCAGTTGTGCATTGGCTGAAACCATTGGCAGTGTTGCTTCTCAATTAGTATTGGACCCTAACAAATTTATTTGTGTTGGCCTTGAAATAAATGCTAATCATATCCGTAGTGCAAGAAATGGTTATGTTACCGGTATTGCAAAGCCGTTACACCTTGGCGGCACTACGCATGTGTGGGATATAAAAATTTATGATGATAAGGAACAACTGATTTGTATTAGCAGGTTGACGTTGGCGATATTGAAGAAGGCATTTTAAAGAAGTGGTAGTGGTAAGTAGGGTTTGGTGAGTGGGTAATTGGCTATTGCTTTTTGCTCATGCCTCTTGCCAATTGTTCAATATATCTTTTATCGAAGGATAAGTATTCTCCAGCGGCTCTTTAATATCTTTTGCCTTCACCCATTTTATCTCCGTTATATCTTCTTCTGTTTGTGGCTTTACTTCTTGTTTAGATGGACAGGTGATGTAAAACCAATGAGTGGTTTTTATAAAATGTTTTCCAAAGGCATTGTAAGTGTGGTAGGTTTCACCAATTTTTTTCTTCAGGGTTAAATTGGTAACACCAGTTTCTTCTTCTACCTCTCTCACAGCCGTTGTTGCAATGTCTTCTCCTTTTTCCACTTTGCCTTTTGGCAGGTCCCATTTGCCAAGACGGAAAATAAACAGTATCTCTTTTTTATCATTTTGTACAATGCCGCCGGCTGCTTCTATTGGAACAAAATTTTTAAAGAATGCTTTCTTCAGTTTTTCCAGGTCTGTATTCCACAATACCCCGGCATGAAATTCTTCCTTCACAATCTCATGCAGTAAGGATTTAATCGCCGCATTGGAGATCTCATCAATAAACACTGCATCGGGGTGATGTAGTATCTCATTTAATTCCTGGCTGATATCATCGCAGAGATAAACTGGCTTATCGTCGAAGTAGATCTTGATGTGCATACAGAAGGTTAATAGTTATTTGTTATTAGTATAACAGGAGGCCATAAATTCCCAATATCTGTTTCCTGATTCATCCCTACATTTGCGCCATGACAAATGAAAAAGCAGTTGCTGAAAAGCTGTTACAAGTTAATGCAATAAAATTAAATCCTGCAAGCCCTTTTACCTGGGCCAGCGGATGGAAAAGCCCTATCTACTGCGACAACCGAAAAGTATTATCCTTTCCCTACATCAGGGAGTTTATAAAAAGCGAAATGTGCAATGTGGTATTTGAAAAATTTCCGGACGCAGAAATGCTGGCCGGGGTAGCCACTGCCGGTATTGCCTGGGGCGCTATGGCAGCAGACCAGTTAAAACTTCCGTACATCTATGTTCGCCCCAAACCAAAAGAACATGGGTTGGGAAACCAGATAGAAGGATT
>JAZKGV010000258.1:0-4937 GCA_040385725.1 Bacteroidota bacterium
CTTGCGAACGCTGCGACCTGAACACAGTGCGTCTACCAATTTCGCCACCTGGGCAGAAAAGAGTTTAAAGTTGAAAGTTTAATGTTTCAGGTTTACAACCTTTAAACGGGTGGCAAATATAGTAAACCTCCTTAAACTTTAAACTTTGAACATTTAAACTTTAAACGATTTTTATACACTCACATTAAAATCTCTCAATGCATCATTCAAACTTGTTTTCAGATCGGTGCTTGGTTTGCGCTGGCCAATAATTATTGCACAGCTCACCCCATACTCTCCGGCAGGAAATTTTTTGTTATAGGTACCCGGGATCACTACGCTTCTTGCAGGCACCCGGCCTTTGTACTCCAACGGTTCACTACCGCTCACATCTATAATTTTGGTTGATTGCGTTAATACTACGTTAGCACCCAACACAGCTTCCTTCTCTACTCTTACACCTTCCACCACAATACAACGGCTTCCGATAAAAGCACCATCTTCAATAATTACCGGCGCTGCCTGCAATGGCTCCAGCACACCGCCAATGCCCACACCACCGCTCAGGTGTACGCCTTTTCCTATCTGGGCACAACTACCTACTGTTGCCCATGTATCCACCATGGTGCCTTCGTCAACATAAGCGCCAATATTTACATAGCTTGGCATCAGTACCACATTCTTTGCTAAGTAAGCGCCATAACGGGCCACGGCATGAGGCACAGCCCTCACTCCCAGTGCAGCATAGCCGCTTTTCAGCTTCATCTTATCATAAAATTCAAAAGGTTCCAGTGTATAGGTTTGCATCTGCTGAATGGCAAAGTACATGAGGATACCCTGCTTTACCCATTCGTTTACTTCCCAGCCTGTATCCGTTGGCGAAGCAGTACGCAATCTTCCTTTGTCAACTTCTTCAATTAACTTCTTTACTGCTTCAGAATAGGTATTTTCCTTTAGCAATTCCCTGTTGGCCCAGGCTGCCTGTATCAATGATTTGAGTTCGCTCATTTGTATTTTATTTTTTTGCAAAAGTAAACACCTCTAACTGTAAACAAGAACATAACGGCAAGTAAATTTTCGCTGCCTCCTTTTGTAAGAAGGCACTGTGATGCTTTCATTTCTATATCTTGCAGCGGCAACAACTTTTCCACAGCATGGTTATTGGCTACGACGGCAAAAGGGCATATCAAAACAAAACAGGGCTGGGTAATTATATCCGCTCCCTGCTGCCGGTGCTTGCAGAATATTATCCAGATGAAAAATATGTGCTGTTTGCACCCGAACAAACCGGTCTTTTTGATACATCGCTGATCCCACAGGCTGATGCTGTTTTCCCCGACAAAGAGTTTTATAAAAAATTGCCCGCCTTATGGCGCAGGTATGGAATGGTAAAAGCAATAAAAGATTATGGTGTTGATATTTACCACGGCGTAAGTAACGAACTGCCCAATGGCATACAACGTTCAGGTGCAAGATCTGTGGTTACGGTGCATGATATTATTTTTGAACGGTTTCCTGAGACATACAATTTTGATGAACGATATGTACACCGCTGGAAAATAAAATATGCCTGTCGTGTGGCTGATGTTGTTGTGGCCATCAGCGAACAGACAAAAAATGATTTAATAGAGTTTTATAAAGTGCCTGCTGAAAAGATCACTGTAGTGTATCAAAGCTGCAACCCGATTTTTCAACGCATTGTAAGTGAAAATGAAAAGCAAGAAGTAAAAAAATTATACAACCTGCCCGATAAATATTTCCTGTTTGTAAGTTCCATTGCGCCAAGAAAAAATTTAATTGCCATTTGCAAAGCGATGGTAAAACTAAAAGGTCCATTACAAATACCGTTAGTTGTAATTGGCAATGGTAAAAAAGAAAAACAGGAGGCAAAGGATCTGATGGCGGCTAATAACCTTGAACATCTACTTATCCTGCTGAATGAAATGCCGCAAAGTAAAGAACCAAGGTTTACCACTGCAGCAGATTTTCCTGCCATATACCAGCAAGGCCTTGCGCTTATATATCCATCTATATTTGAAGGATTTGGTGCACCATTACTGGAAGCACTGTGGAGCGGATTGCCTGTTATCAGCAGCAATGCAAGTTGCCTTCCTGAAGTTGGTGGTGATGCTGCTTTATATTTTGAACCACATGATATTGATACTCTTGCCCAACACCTGCTGAATGTTGCCAATAACGGGCAATTGACTTCTGCAATGATTGCAAAAGGAAAATTACAGGCCGGTAAATTTTCGAAAGAGAACTATGCTAAAAATATGATGGCGGTGTACAACAAAATAGTGACCAAATAAATGCTTACAGTAATGTAAGCCCAATGCCTAATTGTATGCTCTGATTTTTCCATTGATCCTTGTTATCAATATCATTGATATTGCTAAGGCCAACGGCGTAACGGCCATACACCCTTATGCTGGAAAACTTTAATTGCAATCCACCCAATAAACTAAAGTCGCCTTTTTTAAAGGCTTCTTTTCCATCCTGCAACAAATCCTGGTTTTGGCTCATTAATATTCCAAACTGTGGGCCAGCCTGTAATGAAACACCTTTTGAAAGATTATAGTTTAAAAGAATAGGAATGCTTAAATAATTCAATTTAATTTTTGAGAATTTATCGTAGTTGAGTTTATACAAATCGCTGAATTTATCAGATGTGTCGTTGGTTACCTGGTTAAAAAGCACTTCAGGTTGTAAACTCCATTTTTTGCCAACCTTTATATCAGCAAACACACCGGCGGTGTAGCCATAAGTAAACTGGTCTTTAAATGACTGGCCCTGCAGTTTGTTGATATTGGTGCCCACTTTTACACCCACACCAAAACCCTGTGCATTTGAAAAAGAGACAAAGAATAAAGCAAGTACGGCTGATAAGATGAATGATTTCATAAATAAAGATTTTGACATTGAATAAACCAATCCATGTGCCAACGATTTTTTAAAAGTAATAATCTTTTGTTAAGTGAAACACTAAAAAGAATAACCAACAGATAAAGTAAAGGTTTGTGTAAACCTTTTCTCATCTGTTTTAGGAAGATAATAATCGAAATATACTTGAGGAAGAATTGTAAAATTGCCAACAGCATAATTAAAATCCAGGCTTGCACCCACCGATTGAGCTTCAAAACTATTCTTATCACCCAGCCTTGGTATCCGCCTTCTGCGTTTAAGAAACCTCACCAGGTTTTGTCCAAGCGTATGAGAAACACTTTCTGTTGAGTCTGAACCAAAATTCATTAACAGGGATGGCGTAAAACCCAATTCATCCTCTTTTCCAAACAGGCGCTGCCATTTAAAATCGTGGCCAACCGAAGCCATGAATGAAAAGGCCTTTAAATGATAGGTTCCGGTATCAGTATATGTATTTCCTGTGAGCTGAACTGTAAATTTATTTATCTCGGTATAATTTCCTGTGGAGTATCCCAACGCAATACCAGGCTGCAGCCAATGCTTGGTATAAGAAGTGTATAAATAAAGATCGTTTTGCAGCGGAGAAGAATAAGAAGAATATTTATCGCTGATAAAATACCTTGAATAAGAAACTCCAAAGGCCCATTGCTGGTTATTTAAAAGATCATAAGCCGGCGTAAGGGAATATTGTGTAGCCCCAAAACCTTTTCCCTGCCGGTTTAATAAACTGGCACCGGCAGATAAACTAAAACCGCTTTTATGAAAATATCCCACAGAAGGGTTGTACACTAAAGTGGATGTGCTGGCTTGTTTAGCATTGAGTGTATTATTATGCAGGCTGAAAAGGCGGTTATTGATCCCCAAAGAAACCAACGCATAGCTTGTGGAAATATCAGCAGAGTCCAGCAACAACAAAAGATCATTTAATACAGCAGCAGAATCAAATGCCGGCGCATTGTTCACAGGGGTATCCTGTGCAATTGTTTTGCTGTTGATGATAAAAAAGAACAGCATTAAAAAGAAAAATTTCTGCATAGCAGGTTTAGATAAGCTGTTGGATTTAAAGACCCGGTTAAAAAAAGAAAGTTTAACGCCTGCAAAAGTAGTTGTATAAGTATTTAAAACCTTCACCAGCAGTTATTAAAAACGGATTGTGTGCATTGCCTGTAAGCAGCAGCGTTAGCCTTATTACACCACTAAAGCAAATTAAATGAACAACAGAAGGTAGAATACCTTACTTTTGCGGCGATTTTTAATTATTAACTGGTATTGCATGAGGTGCACCAGGCTGTTGAATGAGATAGTTTTATTTTCTCTCACCGGGCTTTTAATCAGCATAACAACAGGCGCACAGAGCATTTCATGTAAACACAAAAATTTTTGTACATGAATGCATTTGAGGCCCTTGGCCTGAACGAACAATTATTACAAGCCATTACCGATCTTGGATTTGAAACACCTACTCCCATCCAGGAGCAGGCTATCCCTGTTTTGTTATCTGGCACCACCGATTTTGTAGGGCTTGCACAAACAGGCACCGGAAAAACCGCAGCTTTTGGTATGCCGGTTCTTCAACTTATGAATAAAGCAGAACGCCACCCGCAGGCATTAATAGTATGCCCAACAAGGGAGCTCTGTTTACAAATTACCAACGACCTTACCAATTTTGCAAAACACAGCAAAGGCATTTTTAATGAAGCTGTGTATGGTGGTGCGTCTATCACCATGCAGATAAGGAACCTGAGAAAAGGTGTTCAGATCGTAGTGGCAACACCCGGAAGGTTGATCGATCTTATTGAAAGAAAAGCAATCGACCTGCAGAAAGTAAAGTATGTAGTGCTTGATGAAGCTGATGAAATGCTCAATATGGGTTTCCGTGATGATATTGATTTTGTTTTAAAGAACACCATCAACAGGGAAAGCATCTGGCTGTTCAGTGCCACCATGCCGCCTGAGGTTAGGGCTATTGCAAAAAACTTTATGACAAGCCCTAAAGAAATCACGGTTGGTAAAAAGAACAGCGGCAATGTAAA
>JAZKGV010000259.1:0-3054 GCA_040385725.1 Bacteroidota bacterium
CCTCAAAGACATATTGTTGTTGAGGATGGAGTTTTTTGTATCAGCATCCAATGTATAACCAGTATTCTTCATCGTCATATCAATCACTTCTTTACTGGTGGTGATAATGCCTTTGCCATTTTTTACCATAAAGTAAAGGCTGCTGATAGCATCTTTTTCAGGATCGAAAACAAGTTCATAATAACCGCCATTATCTTTGTAATTAAACAATTCTTTTCCAGTTGTATAACTACCGCCTTCCACTTGATGCACCTCTGGCTTTATCTTGGCATACTTGAGTGGCAGTTTAGCTATCTTTTCTAAAAATGCTTCCTTCTTTGTCTCCATCACAAAAGTAAAGTTGGGGCTTACTTCTTCCCTGGTTTTCTTTACTTCGGTCGATTTGAAATTATCATCATAAGTATAATCAGTGTAGGTTACAGTTTTTGTTTTCAGGTCATGCAGTACCATCATCATATTGCCGGGCATTAGTTCTGCAATTCCTTTTTCATCAATTAGAATTTCAAGCAGATCCATATAAGCATCCACCGCATCCGAATGTTCCCTGGTAAAAGGAGTGCTGTTGAGGTATTGCCTTATCAGTTTATAATAATAATTGGCCATTGCCTCTGTATTGATAGAAGCAGACATATACGCAATGTTGCCCGGATTAACATAGCCTGCAAGCGAACTGCTTTGTTTGCTGTTATACACTTCTCTGCCCAAAGCATTGGTAGATTCATTGGCCGTCCACATTTTTTGGTCAAGCCTCATTTTATCTTTTTCAAAATAAACATTCATGCCGCTGCGGAAACCTGGATTATCATTGTTATTAAAATCCCTTGCAGCGATCTCTTCAAAATGCATTCTTGAATAGCTCCTTCCGCCGAATATATATTTCCAGTATTGAAACATCAACACATCATAATTAACCCATGCAGAAACGTTGGCATCTGCATTGATCACTTTCTTATAACTGGCTTCTGTTTCTATTGAAGCAGCATTGCCATTGAAGGCAGCATTGATAATACTATCTGCTGTTTTCTTTTGATGAGCTGCCGCAAATTTCTTTAGTTCTTTTTCCCAGGCTTCCCTTTTGGCTTCTCTTTCCGCCTGGCCGGTAGTGTCGTAAGCAATAACTGCATCTTCCTTTATCTCCTCAATTTTATCATATTCTTCTTCAGCTACTTTTGGCGCTGGCTTTTTGCCTTTGCCTTTTTTCACCATTGCTTTTTTAGCAGGAACTTTCTTTGCAGCAGCACCCTTTTTTGCTTTTGGCTTTGCAGGAGGAGGTGTAGAAGGTGGTGGTGGAATAGGCCTATCATCAACCGGTGCCATTATTATTTCATCGGTAACAACCTTTGCAGAGTCAACTGCAAATGCTGTTGAATCTTCAACGGCATTAAATCCATAATCATAATAGCCTTTTTTATTCTGGTAATTTACAGCTACCAGCACAGCTTGCTTATCATTCCAGCCTACATACATGCCGTCGGAAATACTCAGTGTTTCAAAACTATTCTTTTTCTCCGGCCTCATTTCTGCATGGTAGTTGGCCTGTACCAGTTGCAGGAACTGTTGTACATTTTTTAATGCAAACAAGCTTGTGAAATTGACAGAAGAATCCTCCATGGTTACATACTGATAAGCATCCACATCAAAGTTGATGCCTGTGGCTTCAAGCGATGTAAGGCTGTCAATTTTTAATGCCTTAAACAAATTGTTCTTTACAAAATTGTAACTGTCTAATTTTTTTACCGGAACAGTTTTGGAAAGATTATCGCCTGAATACTTAATAACCACTGAGGCATTCGATGGTACTTTACTGATCAGGCTTTGAGCTTTGCCCGCTATACAGGCAACACCGAAAATTGCAATTAGTGTAATGGTCTTTTTCATCTGCTTATTTTATTTACCAAGGCTTATTTTGTTTTCAATTGATTTTTTATTGGTGATAATGTCAAGTGCATTTTGTTTCAGCATTACTGCTTTCTTGTTACCGGCAATTTTACTTTCCGTATTACTTGTGCTGTTTACTTCATTTTGAAAACGGAAGATGCCGGTATAGTTAGCGGTTGAAAATATTTCCCTGTCGGCAACACTTAGTTTCTGGTATTCATCTTTTAATGCAAACTTATTAAGCCGGCTAAATGTTTTTGCGGCAGCATCGTACTCGTAATTTTTTTCAATGCCCGGTTTTGTATTCTTCTCTTTGTCGCCGATATTTTTTACCGCATTGTTCAGGCTGTTTACAGTACTGAAATTACAGGTGATGGTGGCAATATAATTTTCAAAATCAAGAACAGTTTTCACATTACTAATACCTGCGGTTTTCTTAACCACGCTTTCTATGTCAGCCACTTTTTGTTTTATTTCTGTTTTGGTAGGTACATCATGGCCGTTCACCGTTTTCATTTTCATGATGGAATTGATCTTTGTTTTGCTGCGGCTCATGTTGAGCACCATTTTAAAATTACCGGAGCCATCAGCTTTTAACGAGACTTCTTCAATAATATCAAAGCAGCTTTGAAAGGTTAAAGAGAGGCCACAAATAAGAAGGGGGAAAATCCTTTTCACAACGATCTGTTTTTACCCGATAAAACTAACTTTTTTTCCGATGCAAAGGTTGGCAACCCCTAATTTTTTGAAAAGGTTTCCCAGCGGCAGGGCTTATTTGCCTTGTTTGCTTATTTTTAGCAAAAAGATAGATATGAAGTTATTCTCTTTAGCCTTTTCATTTTTGTTCTGTAGTGCTGTATTGGCACAGCAACCTTACTGGCAGCAGGAATTGCGTTACAATATAAAAGCTGCTCTCAATGATAAAGACTATACCATCACCGGCAGCGAAACCATTGTATATAAAAATAATTCACCCACACCGCTTGATTTTATCTGGTTTCACCTTTGGGCCAATGCGTATAAAAATAATAACACTGCACTGATGCAGCAATTAAAGAATGATACAGCAAGGGCAAACAAAAAAGAAAAATTTGGCACCGGCTGGATCGATGGACTTGCGTTTACCATAAATGGGAAGGCTGCCAAAACAGAAGCACATGCCAATCCACAGAATAT
>JAZKGV010000260.1:0-4641 GCA_040385725.1 Bacteroidota bacterium
CCCGATTTCATCGGGACCGGAGAAAAAGAGGCGGCTAACCCGGTTACTGGTGAAAACTAATACAGATAATGCAGGCAGTTCAATTAAAACTCAGAGAACTTTTTATTAATTACAATAAAGTTAGTAACTGCTAAACAATAAAAATTTAAAACATCAGAGTCTTACAAAGTCCCCTTTAGGTGGCGGAGGGGTTAGAACAACGCCCTCACCGTTGCTCTGCCAATATGCACTGTTCTTGATTCGCCGGGTTTGCGGCCGTCGTATTGAAAACTGATCTCTATACTATTTGATAAACGTTTGGTCAGGTCCAGGCTCCATAAATAGTTTTTGCCAGGCAGCAAACCATCGAGTAAAATATAACCAACGGTGGAATTGGCAGAGCCGCCATCATTGTAAGTGAATGAAATATTATTTACCGTAAATCTGCCGGTGATGGTACTGCTGGAAAGTACATTGTATTTCACTTCTGTATTAATGGAGCTGTTTATAGAGCGTTCAGCAAAACCAGCAGTATTCTTTTTATCATCAAGGCCATAGCTAACGGTTGCCCTGAATTTTGTTCCCGATATATAACTCACCGATGGCTCCAGTACCTGTTGTTTGATCGCATAATTACGGTTACTGAAACTGGGCGTTGACAATTCATTTTTATTCATTCTTGCAGTGAGGTTGGTGGCAAAGCTCCTGCTGATGTTCCATCTCAATTTAAGTGACAGGTTATTCTGTTTGCGGCTTTCTACACCATAAGTAAGCAGTGTTTTATTATTGTTGAGCACATGGGTTACATCAAAGCCCCATACCGGGTGAACACGATTAAAGAAAAATGTATTGGATAAAAAAGAACTGAGTGTAAGCAATGATGTGTCTGCCAGTTTTTTTGTGAAAGGGTCAAACTCAAAACTGCCTGCAGCTACAGTTTTCTTGCTTATCTGCAAAGAAGAAGCAAGGCTGATCTTTGCAATGAACTTTCTGAAACCTTTTGCAGTACGCAGGTCTATTAAAGTACGTGGGTTCAGATCCACACTGTAATTAAACTGTACATAATTAGCTTTTACATATTGGTTGGTAGGGCTGAAAACACGAATATATTTCCGTTGATCCTGGAAAAGGGCAATTTCAAATTCATTGAGTTCTTTAATGCCGTTGTTGTTGTAATCAATCCATGTATATTCTCCCTGGCCTGCAGGCACTTCAATAAAACTAAACTCTCTTCTCTGCTCCTGTCCTGCGCCTACTTCATATAAAATATTTCCTGTTAAAAAACCCTTCCATTCATTTACAGCATACTCGGCACGGCCCAGTAAACTTTCATCAGCCTTTTGGGCAGTTAATAATGGATTGATGATCTGTAATTTCCTATATGTGGCATTGAGTTTAAACTGGTGCTTTTCACTTTGCAGCAATTCGGTGGTGAAAGTAATGTTATTGCTCCTGTCTGCCTGCGACAGTTTTTTTGATACAGGGTAAAAATCACTTCTTGTAAAATAAGTGATGCTCCATTTGTTTGCCTTGCTTATATCTGACCTTATATATGCCTGCCATATATTGAATGCAAAACTTGATGGAGCCAACGTATCAAATTGCTTATTGGTAAGTTTATTATGTTCGCCAAGATAACTGGCACCAACCATCATGTTTTTAAATGACTTCAGTTTCTTGCTAACGTCTATCGTTGGCCGCAGGTAGATACCTGTTTGTGCTGTTGTACTGATATTGCTGAGGCTTACATTGTTTACCACACGCCAGCCTTTTATTTCTGTATTCAGATCCAGCTGCTGCTTGATACCGTTGAAACTATCGCTGCGGTTGTAATTGACAACATTGTATTTAAAACTGTTGCCTGTTTTGTCGGTAAGGCCAAAGCCTGCGTTCAATAAACGTTCGTCTGCCGGGGCAATCTCATACGGCAGGCTCCAGTCACGGTTGAATTCAATGTTCCTTAATCTTTCTAAAGGCTTAAAACTTTTTTGAACGTACTCCACACCTGTGGTTGTTTGCAGTTGTACCGGCCTTTTAAACAACTTTATTGGTATTCCTTCTTTGGTGAATTGCAGCTTTACTGCAGCGCCATTATCATTTCCTTTATCTTTTGAAGAAAACAAATTGATATCATACTTGCTTGCTGCTACTTCGGCTTTCAACCTTGTTCTTTCATTGAAAGAATATTCTGCGGCAATGGTTGCCACCTGTAGTTTTTTGGGCGACACTAATAATATAACAGGCTGCCACTGGCCCTGCTTAACGCCATTTACCGGCGGTACCCATTGAAACACTCTTGCATTTGCTCCATTCAATAATTGAACATAATCGCCTCTCCCCTCACCAAGAAAAGTAAAGGACACATTATACAGTATATTGGCGTTGCTGGTATCGTACACAAAAATAGAATCGTGGATATTGTTGTAAAGCGTATCAATTTTTTTGTAAATGATCTTACCTGTGGCAAAGGTATCAAGTACAGCACCGGGATAAAAAGCTGTATCAATCCCATCACCCACATCTGCTAAAAATTGTCTTTGCCTGTCATCCAGGTTTTGATTGATAGATGAGTTCTTTGCATCCTGGTTAGAGAATGCCGCAACACTCAACAGTAATTTGTTCTTAAAATTTATTTCGTTGTTTACATAGAGATTACTATTTAAAAAATTCCTGTCAGCATATTCAAATTCCACCTGTATCCTTTTGTCTTTTGTTACCATCCGCTTTGGCGTAAAGGTTAGTTCGGCAGTATTGTAATTGATCACATAATCCTGGTCTTCGCCACGCTGCAAAAGTTCGCCATCCATCCACACTCTTTCTGTTCCCGCCAGTATGGTGAAAAAGAGTTCGCCATTGGCACCCTGCAAACGGTATGGACCCTGGTTACCTTCCACCGGTACTAATACCTGGCGGTTGAATTTTCCTTTGGCAACAGAACCACTTACAAGAAAAGAGTTGCTGATATTCCTGCCTATTTTATTATCCGTACTAAATGAGGCTCCCTGCAAGCGTTTATAAAAATTAAGAAAATAGTTTTTGCTTTGCCGGATATCAATATCACCAAAGCTTATTTGCCAGGTACGTTTCCTTACCTGTAAAAATATCCTGTCAAAGTCCCGTAGGTCTTGTGTGTTGCCATCTGGCTGAATTGGGATGTTGTTATCCGTTACCGCAGCGGTGAGTTCAAGGCTATCGCCGATAAAACCATTTAACTGCAGGTTCATACTGCTGTTAAGCACCGCATCCTGTGCATTGCCAAAAGAAATTCCCCGGCCAATGCTGCCGTTGTAATTGATGCCACCAAAATCAAATATGGCGTTATTGTTTTGTTTGCTGTATTTGTATTTATATGCCTTTTCTAAAAGAAAATTGTTTTTTACACTGTCATAGTTCAAGTGTTGTGATACAGCATTGAGCTTATAAGGAAATACCCGGTAGGTTACCATTACACTATCTGTCATTGGCTTTGCGATCCATATCAATGTTGCATTTACTGCATCTATCATATATTGATCCTGTGCAACACCTTTGATGGAAAACGTATTAGGAAAAATGCTGACAGTATCTAATTGAACTTGTGTTGACCTGGCGCTGATAATTTTTGTACGGAGGTTACTTAACGGCGACGAAGGATTTTGAGCCAGGGATACCTGCACAAGCAAAAGGCACAGAAAGAATATTGGTATCCTTCTCAATTTCTAATGGGGTTTTAGATAGAATGGATAAAGTTAACGTTTATTGTGTTGCAACCCCGTCAGCGGTTAAAACCCTGACGGCGGTTACAATACAGTTTATAAAACCGCTTACGGGGCTAAGAGCCTCCGTCAGGGTTAAATAAAAAACCTTCCATCAGAGGAAGGTTTATCCATCATATAGCAAATTATTTATTCAGTGTCAGAAGATAATGAAGCAGTAATATATTCCCTGTTCATCCTTGCAATGTTGGCAACAGAAATTCCTTTAGGGCATTCTGCTTCACATGCATACACATTTGTACAATTACCAAAACCTTCTTTATCCATTTGCGTCACCATGTTCATCGCCCTTGTTTTTCTTTCAGGTGCACCTTGTGGCAATAATGCCAGTTGAGAAATTTTTGCACTTACAAACAGCATCGCACTTCCATTAGGACAAGTGGCAACACAAGCGCCACAACCAATACAGGCCGCAGCAGCAAAAGCATCATCCGCATCTTTTTTATCAATCGGTAAAGCATTGGCATCAACCGCATTCCCGGTATTTACAGAAATATAACCACCAGCCTGTATAATACGGTCGAATGCCTGCCTGTCCACCATCAGATCCTTTATAACCGGGAAAGCCCTGCTACGCCAGGGTTCCACCACAATGGTATCGCCATCTTTAAATGCCCTCATATGCAACTGGCAAGTGGTGTTGTTACTCCACGGGCCATGTGCTTTGCCATTGATGTGCATACTGCACATACCACAAATACCTTCACGGCAATCATGATCAAATGCAATAGGATCTTTTCCTTCAGTTATCAATTGCTCATTCAGCACATCAAACATTTCAAGGAAAGACATTTCAGAAGAAATATCTTTTACAGCGTAAGTTTCAAAACTGCCGTTGTCCTTGCCGTTCTTTTGGCGCCACACTTTAAGTGTGAGATTCATTTTGTAGTGTTCCATTATTAAATGG
>JAZKGV010000261.1:0-23729 GCA_040385725.1 Bacteroidota bacterium
TAACGGAATTCCTGTGACCAGTTTTTATGCTTGGCAGGATTTTGCGATTTTGCCAATGACTGCAGACCTGTAAAATCCCTGTCATTGGATGGTCTCCAATCCCAATAACGATATGCTGTTGTAGAGGTTAATGTACCGGGGCCAATTTTAGTATCTATATTCAATGACACACCTCCTAAATCATTACCTGAGTTCCATGGAACATCATGATCAATTTTACGATCAAATGCATTCCTGCTTGGTAACACATAGTTAAGTGCTGCAATGATTGAATCAAATTGGCGATAACCGGCACGTTTTGTTGGTGCCACACCTGCCACTACTTGTGCATAGCCGTCAGGTTTCTGAAAAGTAGCATCACCAGATAAAACAATAGTAGTTTTATCCGATGCTTTGAATAACAACTGGAATCTTCCACCTATGTTGTTAATATCGTTTGTATTTTTTAAAGTACGTACATTCTCAATTAAACCATCACGTTGAGTTCCAGAGAAAGAAGCACGTGCTGCAAATTTCTTGCTTAAAGCTCCCGTAATTGAAGCTTTTGCCTGGATATAACCATAATTACCATAGCTTACTTCAAACACGCCACCTTGCTTAAAGCTTGGCTTACGGGATGTTATACTTATAGCGCCTGCAGTAGTATTCTTACCATATAGCGTTCCCTGGGGGCCACGTAAAACCTCGATCTGGTCAAGGTCGATAAAATCTAATGTTGCAGCAGCAGGGCGTGCATAATATACACCATCTACATAGATACCTACACCGGGATCAAGGCCATCATTGGTTAGCCCGAATGGAGAACCAAGTCCACGAATGCTAACACCTGTGTTGCGTGGGTTTGATGTATACAATTGTACAGATGGAATCAATTCCTTCACACGGTTAACGTTAAACGCACCTGCGTCATCAACTAATTTACCACCAATTACCGTAATAGGAATAGGTACATCCTGTAGTACTTCCCTTCTGCGTCTTGAAGTAATAACTACTGTATCTGTCTGGAAGAGAGATTGCAATTGTAAAACCAGGTTATTGGTATTGCTAGTACTTTTTACTACAAACTGCAAGGGTGTAAATCCTGTTGATGTTACACTTAATGTAAAAGGGAAATCCTGTGTAACTGCAAAAGAGAAACTACCGGTAGAGTCGCTGGCTGTTCCCTGGCCTGCGCCTTTTACAGTGATGCTTGCAAAAGGAAGCCCTTCGTTATTACTGTTTACCACACGACCTGATATGGTTGTATTAGCCACCTGTGCATTTGTTATAAATGGCAGGGACAAGAGGAATACTGATAAAAATTTTTTCATTGTATTGATAATTGTTTTGTTTTTGAATTAGGGGCAAGCCATTCGTTGTTATGCTCACTATGTTTAACACAGCATGGGAATAAGGAAACAACATCGGTATTTTGAGTATTTGAATATCATAATTATTAAATTATAGTCCATTATTTTAGTGGACTATGTATACAAAAAAAATCAGAATAGTTTATACAGTATTCTTATGCTCCAGAATATTACCACAGTGCCCAACAGGATAAAGGATGTTTTCCTTGGTAACTTACCTGCCAGCTTTGCCGCAAAAGGTGCTGCAATAACACCACCAATTACAAGTGCCAGTATCACCTGCCAGTTTTGAACACCGATCAATGTAAAAAAAGTAAAAGCGCTGGCCAGTGTAACAAAAAATTCAGTAAGGCTTACAGACCCAACCACAAAACGTGGTGTACGGCCTTTTGTAATTAATGTTGATGTTACAATCGGCCCCCAGCCGCCACCGCCAAATGAATCTAAAAAGCCACCAGCACCTGCCAACCAACCATAATGCTTGAATTTCTGTTTTGTTTTTAATGGCATAAAGGCATTGGCGAATATTTTTATTCCCAGCAGCAAAGTATAAATTGCCATTGCAGGGCGCAGGTACTTAATATGTGTATCATCAAACTTTACAAGCAGAATGGCACCCAGTACAGCGCCAATAATGCCGGGTATCACCAATGCTTTGAACATTTTTTTATTAACGTTGCCAAATTTATAGTGACTATAACCCGAAGCACCACTTGTAAACATCTCTGCCGTATGAATGCCGGCACTTATTGCCGCAGGGTTTACACTGGCTGTTTGCAATACAATGGAACTGGTAACGCCATACCCCATACTGGTGGCGCCATCCACCATTTGTGCAAGAAAACCTGCCAGCACCATCCAGGGGAAATTTTTATCCAGCGAATGATAACCACTGACAATTGCTCCGCTGATATTCGTTAATGGTACATAAGAAAATATCCAGTGCCCGATCAACATCAATGCAAACACTATTACAGAGTAAGTGGCAATTTTACGCCAGTGCTTTGTTGCTGGTTTTTCTAACTCATCTGCGCCAGCGTCTGTTACTAAAACCTCCGTAAGCTCATTCAGTTTTTTAACTTTTGCTTCAAAGCTGCTACCATTCATTCGCTTTCTCACCTGCTGTAAATTATCCAGTACACTTTCCATTTCATCAGGAATCATTTTATTCAATACTTCCTTTAATCTTTTAGCAATTGTAGGAGATTTCCCATTGGTGGAAATAGCAATTTTAATGCTCCCTTTTTGTACAACTGATGACAAATAAAAATCGCAAAGCTCAGGTTTATCTGCTACGTTTATCAATTTGCCCTTTGCTCTTGCGTCTGCTGCCACCTGTTCACTTACCACCCTGTCATTCAGCGCTGCTATTACTATATCTGCTTCGTCAATATCAGATGATTGATAAGGCCGTTCAATCAGTTCAACATTGTAACCAAGTGAAAAAGACCTTATCTCTTCACTTATTTGCGTTGCTACAAGCCTCACCCTTGTGGCAGGGGAATTTTGAAGAACAGCCGTTAATTTTTCATTCCCTACATATCCACCACCAACAATCAGAATAGACAAATGCTCCAGCTTAAGGAAAATGGGGAACAAATTATTCCCGTCTTTTGACAACGGTGATAATTCATTTGTATCCAGTAGAGTTTCCTTTTTGTTGGTCATAAATCAGCTATAGCTGCCTGTTTGATAATTTAAGAAAAGCAAAAATAGGGATTTCCTACTAAATTAGTAGACTAATAGAAAAATATTTTTTATTGCCCTGGCTGCCCACTATTTTTTTAGTGTTACGAGGCTATTTCCTGTAAACTTTCCTTGGTTTTACTGATTGTTTCGTCCAGGTCTGCATAGGTGAGGGCATTGTTGAGGAACCAGCTTTCAAATGCAGAAGGTGGCAGGTAAATGCCTCTTTTCAGCATCGCATGAAAATATTTATTGAATAACTGATTGTTGGCAGCAGCAGCGCTTGTAAAATCAGTAACAGGAAAGTCACTGAAATGCAGGCTTATCATGGAACCAAAGCGGTTTATTCTAAAAGGCTCTATTTCCCATGCAGTAAGCACTTCATCCAAACCTTTATGGAGGTAAGCAGTTTTGTCTTCGAGTTCTTTATAAATAGAAGGATTATTTTTTAACTCCGTCAGCATGGTAAACCCGGCGATCATAGCGATAGGGTTACCACTTAAAGTACCAGCCTGGTACACATTTCCCAATGGGGCAATATGCTGCATGATCTCTTTTCTTCCACCAAAAGCACCAACCGGCATTCCACCACCAATTACTTTTCCATAAGTAACCAAGTCAGCCTTAATGTTTAATTTTTCCTGTGCACCACCGGCACACAAGCGAAAGCCTGTCATTACTTCATCAAAAATGAAAACGATCCCTTCTTCATCACAAAGTATTCTCAACCCTTCAAGAAATCCCGGTTCTGGTAAAATACAACCCATATTACCTGCAACAGGTTCTACGATGATGGCGGCAATTTCCCCCTTGTGTTCTGCAACCAAATTTTGTACTGCTTCCAAATCGTTGTACGCTGCCGTTAGTGTATCGTTGGCAACACCTGCTGTAACACCGGGAACAGTCTGGATATTAAATGTAGCCACACCACTTCCAGCTTTTACTAAAAAAGAATCTGCATGGCCGTGATAGTGCCCTTCAAATTTTATTATCTTATTTCTTCCTGTATATCCCCTTGCCAAACGGATAGCACTCATGCAGGCTTCAGTACCACTGCTTACCATTCTTATCAAATCAACATTGGGTACCATGCTAATGATGAGTTCTGCCATTTCAATTTCCAGTTCGGTTGGTGCACCAAAAGATGTAGAGCCTAAAGCTTTTTCCTGTATGGCTTTTACTACTGGTTCGTAAGCATGGCCCAATATCATCGGGCCCCAGGAAGCGATGTAGTCAATGTATTTATTTCCATCTGCATCATAGAGATAAGCACCTTTAGCGCTTTTCATAAATACGGGAGTTCCTCCAACAGATTTGAATGCTCTTACTGGTGAGTTTACACCACCGGGAATTGATTGTTGTGCCCGTTCGAAAAGTTCTATGCTTTTTTCGTACATAATTATTTATTTGAACCACAAAGGCACGAAGAATACAAAGCATCACTAAGACTTTGTGCTACTTAGCGCCTTTGCGTCTTAGTGGTTTAAAAGTTTTACTGCATCCTTTGCAAAATAGGTTGCAATCAAATCTCCTCCTGCCCTTTTTATAGAAGTCAATGTTTCAAGAATTGCTTTATCTTCATCGATCCATCCTCTTGCAGCAGCAGCTTTTATCATCGCATATTCACCGCTGATATTATAAACACTGACAGGAACAGTTACTGCATTCTTTACTTCTCTTACAATATCTAAATAAGGCAATCCCGGCTTCACCATCACAATATCAGCGCCTTCTTCCACATCCATCAATGCTTCTTTTACTGCTTCAATACGGTTGCCATAATCCATCTGGTATGTTTTTTTATCACCAAAGCCTGGGGCAGAATCCAACGCATCACGGAATGGCCCATAAAAACAAGAAGCGTACTTAGCGCTGTACGCCATGATGCCGGTATTAATAAAATTATTTTCTTCCAACCCTTTTCTTATGGCACCGATTCTTCCATCCATCATATCACTTGGCGCTACCATATCTGCACCAGCTTCCGCATGGCTGATGCTCATCTTCACCAATGCTTCTACCGTTTCATCGTTTACAATTTGTCCGTCTTTTACTATACCATCATGACCGTATGATGAATAAGGATCTAATGCCACATCAGTCATCACATACATTTCCGGTACTGCATCTTTTATTGCTTTGATGCTGCGTTGCATCAGGCCATCTTTATTCCATGCTTCTTTACCTGTGTTATCTTTTAATTCATCTTTTGATTTTACAAATAACAAAACACTTTTCAATCCCATGCCCCAAAGTTCTTTTACTTCTTTCACAGTTATGTCTAAACTATTTCGATAATAGTTTGGCATAGAAGCTATTTCTGTTTTGATATTTTCTCCTTCACCAATAAAAAAAGGGACGATAAAATCGTTTGGGGTTAAAACAGTTTCTCTCACCATGTCTCGTATGGCTGGTGATATTCTCAATATCCTGTTTCTTCTTTGCAGATACATACAATAGCTTTTATTAAAATATGCCGCCCCTACGGGGCTTTTGTAAACTTAATTTTATTTTCTACCAACATATCGTTCCTACGGAATTTAAAATCTGCTTAACAAGTATTGGAACGCTGTGCCCAGGCAATTCTTTCTTCTTCTGTTACTTCATTCAACCATTCTCTTGGATGTAAACATGCTTCCTGCATTTTATACTCTTCTGTTCCAAATTGTGGTTGATAATTATATTCAAATCTTACCGTTGGTGGCAGGCTCATTAAAATACTTTCAATCCTTCCATTTGTTTTTAACCCAAATAAAGTTCCCCTGTCATGCACTAAATTAAACTCCACATATCTTCCTCTTCTTATTTCCTGCCAATGTTTATTTGCTTCCGTATATGCAGTATTCTTTCTCTTTTCTACAATAGGAACATATGCATCAATAAAAGCATCACCACAAGCCTTTCCAAAGTTCATCCAGAAATCTACATCCTGTTGTTCATTCGCTCTTTGATAATCATAAAATATTCCACCAATACCTCTGCGTTCTTTATTCCGATGCCAGTTCACAAAATAATTATCACACTCCGCTTTAAATTTTGGATAGAATGACAGATCAAATTTATCACAGGCATTTTTATAGGTTTGGTGAAAATGCTTTGCATCTTCTTCAAACAAATAGTAAGGCGTCAGGTCTGTTCCGCCGCCAAACCACCTATCAATCACTTCATCTTTGTTATCGTACAATTCAAACATGCGATAATTACAATGCACTGTCGGTACAAATGGATTTACAGGATGTATCACCAAACTCATTCCACAGGCAAACCATTTAACACCCCTGTCACCTAATGGCGAACCTTTTAGCTGGCTTCTCATCATATCAGTAACATCGCCAAACACAATAGAAGTATTCACTCCACCTTTTTCAAACACGTTTCCATTGGCAATTACTCTTGTCTTTCCACCGCCTCCTTCTTCCCTCTCCCATTTGTCCTCGAAGAAAGTTGCTTTGCCATCGGCAGCTTCCAGTGCTGCACAAATATTGTCCTGCATCTGGTGAATGATCGTTATCCATTCTTCTTTTACACTCATGGAATTATCAATTAAACAATGATCAATTAGCACTGTATTCTTTCACCGCATCTACAAAAGCCCTTGCATTGTCAACAGGCACATTCGGTGTGATGCCATGTCCAAGATTGGCAATATAATTTTGTACACCAAATGCATCAATCATTTCTTTTACTTCCTTTTTTATCTGTGGGATAGTTCCCAATAATTTTGATGGGTCAAAGTTACCCTGTATCGTAATTTTATTCTGTGTTAATTCTCTTGCAAACTGTGGCGTAATGCACCAGTCAATACCAACACCGCAGGCACTGCTTTCACTTATATCTTTCAGCGCATACCAACTTCCCTTAGGAAATAAGATTACAGGCGCATCATCTTTTAACGCATCAGCGATCTGGAATAAATAAGGTTGTGCAAAAATTTTAAAATCTGCCGGGCTTAAGGCACCGGCCCAACTATCAAATACCTGCACCGTATCTGCTCCGGCTTTTACCTGGTATTTTAAATAATCAATGGTGATGTCAGTTATCTTTTGCAGTAAAGAATGTGCTAACACAGGTTGAGTATAGGCAAATTGTTTTGCTTTATCCCATGTCTTGCTCCCTTTGCCTTCCACCATATAACAAAGTATTGTCCACGGTGCCCCTGCAAAACCAATTAACGGCACTCTCCCATTCAATTCTTTTTTTGTTAAGGACAAAGCATCGTACACATACTTCAAACTTTCTTCGGCACCAATCGTTATCAATGCATCAATATCACTTTGTGTTTTAATTGTCTTTGGCAATGATGGCCCTTTACCTTCTTCCATCAATACTTCCAAACCCATTGCCTGTGGTATCACTAAAATATCACTGAAGATGATCGCTGCATCCACACCAACCTGGTCAACCGGTTGTAATGTAATTTGTGTAGCCAATTCTGGTGTTTGGCAACGGGTAAAAAAATCATACTTCTCTCTCAGCTTTATATAATCAGGTAAATATCTCCCGGCCTGCCGCATCATCCATACTGGAGGACGTTCCACTTTTTCCTTCCTTAAAGCTCTTAATAACAAATCATTTTTTAGTTGCGTCATAATTGTATGTGGTGAAAAATATTTCTCCTGTTAAGTAAAGTACTCCATCATCTTCTGAACAAGGTTTTCTTTACCGGGTTCATCACTAATGATAATTTTATTATTTGAAAATTTTTTTATTTCAGCAGCAGTTGTGTTTCCTATTGCAAAAGCAACTGTTTTCTCTGCCAGCTTATTACTTTTAAAAAAACTTCTTACCGCACTCGGGCTAAAAAATAAAATGCCATGATAAAATTTATCAATCTTCCTGGGCACTTCTATTGTTTGGTACACCACAATTTCATTTACATCAATATCATGCTGTCTTAGTATATCAGGCAATTCATCTCTTCGCTGATCGCCACAAAAGAAAATTACTTCATCAGTAAACCTGTCTTCTGCTATTAATTCCGCCAATGCTGATGCATCGTTTGCAGTTCCTGTAATTCTTTCCTCACCAAAATATTCTTTTATCAATCTTGCCGTTGCTGTTCCAATAGAATAAATTGACCATTCTGGCTGGTGCCCATCTAAAAAAATAGTAACTGCATCCACTGCATTCATACTGGTAAAAACAACCGTAGCGATCTCCGTGGAAGCCAACTCAATTTCCTGCTGTACTTCTACAGATAAAATGCTTTCTGTTTCAATAAAAGAAAATTCATCAATGGCAATACCGGAAGCGGCTGCTTCATCCACCAACATTTCAGCCAGCGGCCTTGTACATAATACCTGGATGTTATTTTGCTGCATGAATACCGTCAATTATTTTTTGTCCGCCGTTTTCCAAAACATGAATGGCTGCTTTTGTTCCTAAATCAAACCCAGTGAAAGTATCTGCATGTTTTTCCACTTCCACTTTTTCTTTACCATCAACAGATAACAGGCTTCCTTTAAAGATCAGCTTATTATTTTCTATAACTGTTAAAGCACTAATCGGTGTTGAACAGCCACCTGACAACTTCCTTAAAAAATCCCGTTCAATTTTTGTACACAAAGCCGTGTCGCTGTGGTTAAAATTCTCACAGGCATCCATGCAAAAACCATCTTCCTCCCGGCACACCACCATGATGGCACCCTGTGCAGGTGCAGGTAACATCCAATCCAATTCAATTGAATTTGCAGGACGAAGGTTAATTCTTTCCAAACCTGCTGCTGCAAATATGGCTCCCTGCCAACTGCTCTCTTCTACTTTACGCAATCTTGTATTTACATTACCCCGAAGATTTTCAAGCTTATGATTGGGGAAACGATTTAGCCATTGTGCTTTTCTCCTTATACTGCTTGTTGCTATTGTCAGTGATTGGTGATGAGTGATCAGTGATGAGGAAGACCATTCATTATTTTGATACCCTAACTGATCACCAATAACTGATAACTCTCCTTTGTAAACCAGCAGGTCTTTATAAGAAGCTCTCTTCAACACCGCTGCCTGTACAATTCCTTTTGCCAATTGTGTAGGCACATCTTTCATTGAGTGAACAGCAATATCAATTTTATTATTGAGTAAAGCAATGTCAAGGCTTTTAGTAAATATGCCTTGCACACCCATTTCATACAATGGCGTTTGAAGATCAATATCACCTTCACTTTTTATAAAAACCAATTCGGAGGAAAAATTATATTGCTGAAGAAGTTGCTGAACCTGTGTTGCCTGCCATACTGCCAACTGGCTTTCTCTTGTGCCGATACGTATCACTTTGTCCATCACTTTAGTTTGTACCGGTTGCTATAAACTCATTGATGGCTTCTATATAATTACAGCCACGTTGGTTTTGGGTACGCATTTTTACTGCCATTCCATTAATGACCTTTTGAATTTTATCACCCGGCTGACAGTCGGTTGTATTTTCTCTTGAAGTATAAGAAAGATACATTTCACAACTATGCATTTCCTGTAATTTATTCTTTACTTCTTTTAATACCGGCACATGCTTACGCATTTCGTGCCAGTCAACAAATTCACTAATATGCGCTGCAATGATGGACTTTGCTTTTGGTACTTCCGCTTTTCTATTCTCCAGCGTTGCATCTTTTATTCTTGATAACTCATCCACGTTCACCAAAATAATACCAGGCAATTCATTTGCAGTCAACTCTACATTATAAGGTACTGACAGATCGATGATGAGTTTATCGCTGCTGTTTTGCAAATGCGATCTCAATATCACTGGCTGTGCAGCATTGGTAGCCACTAAAATAATATCAGCCTTTCTTATTTCCTCTTCCATTGCAGCAGCAGCAGCATATTGCAAACCCAATTCTTTTGCCAACCCTTCAGCTTTACTTTCCGTACGGTTGATCAGCGTAATATTTTTTGTATCGAGGTAGTCGACTAAATTTTTACAGGTATTGCGGCCGATCTTTCCTGTTCCCATCAGCAATATTTTTTTATCGCTGAGGTTGGCAACAGTTTCCTTAATGTATTGTATCGCAGCAAACGAAACAGAAACTGTTCCTCCGCTTAAAGCGGTATTTGTCTTGATCGTTTTAGAAGATTGCAGCACCGCATTGATCATCCTCTCTAAGTAAGCACCAACAAACTCTTTTTCTTTGGCAAATTTCACCGCCTGTTTTAATTGACCAACAATTTCATAATCGCCGAGTATCTGTGAATCCAACCCTGCAGCAACATTAAAAAGATGCCTGATTGCTTCAGTCCCTTTTTTAATATATGCGGTTTGTTTAAATGTTTCTGCAGAACCCTCGGTTTGTGTACACAACAATTGAACTAATGTATTAGCATTATCGGCAAACCCAAATATTTCTGTGCGGTTGCAAGTGCTTAATACAAACAATTCCTTCAGTCCGAATTGAGGTGCCAGGGAAAGTAAATTGGCGTATTGGTCGTTGTTGATGGCATACTGCCCACGCAGCAAACCTTCGGTCTTTTTATAGTTGATGCCGGCGATGAAAAAATTAGCTATATCCTGTCGGTTTTCTGGCATTGATTGGTCGTAAGATTTTAACGGGGCAAAAATACTTTTGGAAGACGGTGTAAACTAATTTCTTTGTCATGGAACTGTCATTTTAGAGTATGAGTTGTATCAATTGAGGAAATGATTTACATCAGTTGTTGATTTTTTGTATCAGATAACGAACTTTTGCTGATGGCATCGGTTATTTTTGCAAACCAATTTTTAAGTATGGCAAAAAGAGGAATTGTTTTAATGAACCTTGGTTCACCGGACAGCACAGAAGTAAAAGATGTAAAACGTTACCTGGACGAATTCTTAATGGATAAAAGAGTAATTGATTATCCATACCTGTTCAGGTTGTTATTAGTGAAAGGCTTAATTACTCCTAAAAGATCACATGCTTCTGCAGAGGCATACAAAACTATCTGGACAAAAGAAGGCTCTCCATTGGTTGTGCTCACCAAACAATTGCAGGCAGCTTTACAACAAAAAATTGAAGAGCCCATCGAAATTGCAATGCGCTATGGCAATCCAACACCCGCTGCTGCATTTGATAATTTATTAAAAAAACACCCGGATATAGAAGAAGTGATTGCAGTGCCGTTGTATCCTCATTATGCAATGGCTTCTTACGAAACTGCCGTGGAATATGCAAAAGAGTTATACGCAAAAAATAAATACGCTTTCAAACTATCTTTCATCAAACCATTTTACGATGAGCCGGATTATATTAATGCCTTGGCGGAAAACATACAGCCACATTTGAATGAAGCATACGATCATATTTTATTCAGTTACCACGGCATACCGGCGAGGCATTTAAAAAAAGTTGACCCCACAGGTAATCATTGTATGAAAATGAATGATTGTTGTAATATAAATTCTGCTGCACATAAAACCTGTTACCGTCATCAATGTTTTGAAACAACAAGATTAGTAACGCAAGCCTTACATATTCCAAAAGAAAAATTCAGCATTTCTTTTCAATCAAGGTTAGGCAAAGGATGGCTGGAACCTTTTACCGATGTACGATTAGAACAAATGCCAAAAGAAGGCATAAAAAAATTACTCATTATTTCTCCGGCATTCATTAGTGATTGTTTAGAAACCCTCGAAGAATTAGAAGAAAGAGGCAAAGAAACTTTTATTGAAGCAGGCGGCGAAACGTATAAAATGATACCTTGTTTGAATGTGCATCCGCTGTGGGTGGAAACATTGGAGAAATGGGTAAAAGAAATTGATGGAGGAAAGAGAGAAATGATATTAACCCCCTCCGCCCCCTAAAGGGGGAACCAAGGCAAGAGTCTGAGTTTATAAAGTGCCATAGTATTTTTATACTTTAATAATTCGTGTAATTAGTTTGAATTAGTGTAATCAAAAATGTACAACTACATAAAAGCTCTCCATATCATTTTCATCGTTACATGGTTTAGCGGCATGTTTTACATTGTGCGTTTGTTTATTTACAATACGGAAGCTAATGAAAAATCAGAATCGGAAAGATCTATCCTTACAAAACAATTTTCCATCATGATAAAAAGGCTGTGGCTCGGCATTACATGGCCATCGGCTATTCTTACTTTAATATTTGGAACATGGATGGGAATTTTATACGGCAGCATTCCAACCTGGTTATGGGTAAAGCTTGGTTTTGTTGCTGGGCTGTATGCCTATCATTTTACCCTACAAAAAATTTACAGCGATGAGATGAAAGGTATTTTCAAATACACTTCCAATCAATTGCGTATCTGGAATGAAGTGGCAACGATCTTTTTGATCGCTATTGTAATGATCGTTTCTGTAAAAACCAGCATGAGCTGGATCTGGGGAGTGGTTGGCCTGGTATTATTTACCATCATATTAATGAGTGCAGTAAAAATCTATAAAATCATACGTACTAAAAAAGAGTGAGCCACGAATTACACGAATGAACACTAATAAAACATTCGTGTAATTAGTGGCGAAATTATACTAATTGGCGGCGCATTACAAAATCTCCAAACCTTTCTTCTTTGTTTCTTTCATTTTTAAAAACAGCAAACAAACCTTCCAGTGTAGAAAGTATCGCAGATTCATCCAGTGCCTCTTTATACAATTTATTCAACCGCTCTCCCTGGTTATCGCCGCCAATATGTAAATTATAATGACCGGGTGCTGTACCAACAAAACCGATCTCTGCAGCATAAGGCCGTCCGCAACCGTTAGGACAACCAGTCATACGGATGACAATCTCTTCATTACCCAAACCATATCTTGTTAGTAAAGGTTCTATTTTAGAAAGCAGTGTTGGCATATAGCGTTGTGCCTCTGCCAATGCTAATGGACAGGTTGGCAATGCAACACAGGCAATAGAATTCTTTTTTATCAACGAAGCGCCTTCTGTATGCTCTGTAATTTTAAATTCTTCCAGCAAAGATTGTATAGCCGCTTTATCCTCTTCTTTTACATCAGCAATAATTACATTTTGTGTAGCGGTAAAAAGAAAATTGCTTTTGCCTGTCTTTGCGATCTCCAGCAAAGCAGTTTTCAAAGCGATCTTTTCATCATCCAGCACTCTTCCATTTTCTACAAATACAGTGTAATACCACAAGCCGTTTTCGCCTTTATGCCATCCGTAATAATCACTTCTTGTTGTAAATGTATAAGGCTTTGTTTCTTCCAGTTTAAAACCACAACGTTTCTCTACTTCCGCTTTGAAATTATCCACACCCATCCTGTCCACTGTATATTTCAGCCTCGCCAGCTTCCTGTCGCTGCGGTTGCCAAAATCCCTTTGTGTGGTTACCACTTCATACACCACTTTCAAAATATTTTCTGTACATGCAAAACCAATCACTGTTGCCAACCTTGCATACGTTTCTGCATTGCCATGTGTTGTTGATAGTCCACCACCAACAGCTACATTAAAACCAAGTAGTTTGTTATTTTCAATGATAGCAACCAAACCCAGGTCATTTGTAAAAACATCGCTGTCATTATTTGGTGGAATGGCGATGCCGATCTTAAATTTTCTTGGTAAATATTTATCGAGGTATAATGGATCTTCCTCTTCTTTTTTATCAACTATCTTTTCCTCATCCAGCCATATTTCATAATAGGCTTTTGTTTTAGGCATCAGCAATTGGCTGATCTTATCAGCATAGCCAAACACTTCAGCATGTATAGCGGATTGCTTTGGATGAGAAGCACAGGTAACATTCCTGTTTATATCACCACAGGTTGCAATAGAATCAAGATTGCCTTCATTAAATGAACTGATGGTTGGCTTTACATGCGACTTTACTATTCCATGCAACTGAACCGTTTGTCTTGTAGTAATTTTTATTACACGTGTTGAATGTTCATTCGCCACATCATTCATAGCGATCCATTTTTCGGGCGCTAAAAATCCTCCCGGCAAACGAAGCCTGATCATATAACTATACAAGCGCTCTAATTTTTTCTCTGCTCTTTCTTCACGCCTGTCACGGTCATCCTGCATGTACATGCCATGAAACTTTATCACAGCCTGGTCATCATCCCTGATGGCACCGGTAATTTCATCTTTCAAACTTTCCTGTATAGTTCCTCTAAGGCCATCACTGGCGATCTTGATTCCTTCTATTGCTGATGGTTTATTTTTATCTGACATCGTTCTTTGAATGATAATTTTTATTTTTTTGATCCCAGCTATATTTCTTTAATGAACTTCATTGGTCCCGAACTTGCTTCGGGACACTCCTATGCATCTGTTCTCCATTTACCTTTTCCAACATTATTTTTTACGATGTGCTTTGCACATCGTCCCTCATCGTTCATTTTATCTTATTCACGCCGGGTTTCACCCGCCGCTACCAATATGTCGCCCCTACGGGGCTAAGCAAGTTGTACTGGTTCACATCCTGCATTTCTAAAAGGTATCAAATAACTTATACGCTTCCTGGTTCCCCTTTTCCGCAGGATGCTGTGCAAGGGGCGGAGGGACATCTAATAAACATCCTTTTCGTACCTGCCGCTTTCTTCTAACTCTTCTAAAAATTCCTTTGCTCCTTCAGGTGATTTGTTACCGTATTTTTCAATAATGCTTAATAAAGTTTTTTCAACATCATTGCTCATCGGGTCTTTCTTACCACAAACAAAGAATGATGCACCGCCTTTTAACCAGTTATATAATTCTTCTCCCTGTTCCAGCATCTTATTCTGCACATAAATTTTCTCTTGCTGATCTCTTGAAAAAGCCAGGCTGATCTTTGTCAATACACCTGTATCATGCCACTGCTGTATTTCGGTTTGATACAAAAAGTCGGAAGTGAAATGTTGCTCACCAAAGAACAACCAGTTTTTCCCGCTGGCTCCTGTTGCATCTCTTTCAGCAAGGAAAGAACGGAATGCTGCAATGCCAGTACCCGGGCCCACCATTATCACATCTTTATCTTCTGCTGGTAATTTGAAACGTTTATTTGGCTGAATAAAAAATTGTTGCTTTTTACCAGTCTTGAATTGCCCGAGGAAATCAGAGCAAAGCCCAAATCTTTTTTTACCATCTACCTGATACACATCTTTAGCAACAACAATATGCACTTCGCCCTCATGCGCTGCAGGTGATGAAGCAATAGTGTACAACCTTGGTGACATCCCATTCAGTCCAACTAATATTTCTTCAAACTGTGTTACATTTTTAACAGGATACTTTTTTACCAGGTCAAGAAGATCTGCTCTTCCTGCCGGGATGGTATGCCCTGTTATAGTCGCATATTGTTGCACCAATCTTTCAGTGAGGTAAACAATGTTTACTTTACGCTTCAGCAATTCATACACAGTAGCTTTTTCTTTTTTGAACTCAACAGATTTATTACCATCAGCGTTTGTAACCTGTATAATATCCGTCACCATCTGTGAATCATTCTCCGGTACAATACCGATTGAATCACCACACTGGTATTGTAAATTTTCAGCAGCCAGTTCTATATGCCAGGTCGTTTTATTGGAGCCACGGTCATTTAAGTTCACTTGCGTAGTAACAATGCCTTCATAAACCTGCTTGCCTGTTTTCTTCGCTGGCACAGGCACACCTGGCGGCACAGTTACAACTTTCGGTTCTGTTTTTGATACGATTAGCTGTTTCAATACAGTGCTGAACCAACTATTTGCTTCCTCTTCATATTCAATATCACATTTTTGTATCGGTGCAATTCTTTCTCCACCCAGTTTATTCAACTGTTCATCCACATCTTCTCCTGTTTTGCAAAACAAAGGATATGAAGTGTCGCCCAATGCCAACACGCTGTATTTTAATTTCTCTAACCTGAAACCGTTATTGTGAATATGATCATAAAATTTTTTAGCTGCTATTGGCGGCTCTCCTTCTCCGTGAGTGCTTACAACTGCCAGCAAATATTCTTCCTTCGCCAGATCAGCAAGTTTGTATTGATCCATACCAACAACCTTAGCAACAATTTTATTTTGCTTCGCTTTCATTGCAAATTCCGTTGCCAGTCTTTTAGAATTACCGGTTTCTGTTCCATATACAATGGTAATTTTATTTACTGCAGGAATTGGTGCAGTAACTGCTGCGGATGCGGTTTCAGTTGATGATGAAACTTTACCCTGCACCACTCCATTCAAATAGCCATTTATCCATACCAATTCTTCTTTGGTGGAAGTATTGATAAGGTCAAGTAATGTTTTGAGTTTGCTATCTCCAAGCATTTCAGTGTTGTTGGTTTTTGTTATTGTAAGTATTGACGCTTTCGTTTATCAATTGTTCATATTGTACATCTTCAAAAGGTTTAAAATACTCTTCCTGCTCTTTTGCATTCTCCACCCAGCCAAACCTTTCATTTAGTGCCACCACTTTTCCAATCATCACCAAAGTAGGAGAAGCAAAAACTTTTCCCTTCAACTTGTTTTTATATTCATTCAAACCGCTTATGTGTACCTGCTGCATGGGAGTTGTTGCCTGTTCGATCACCGCCAGCAATTTATCAGCAGCAATTCCATGCTTTAATAAATTCTCCACTACTCCATCCAATGTTTCAGACGACATATAAAAAACCAACGTATCGTCCGTCTTTGCCAGTTCCTGCCAGTATGCATCCGTCACCACATCATTTTTATAAAATGTAAGCAGCCTTACGGCAGTTGAATATCCTCTTGCAGTTAAAGGAATACCGGCGTATGCTGCCGCACCCATCGCAGCGGATACTCCCGGCACAATTTCATAGGGAATATTATTTTCAACAACTGTTTCCAGTTCGTCTAATATATTTGAGAACAAGGAAACATCGCCACCTTTCAAGCGCACCACCAGTTTGCCTTCCCCGGCAAACTGAACGATCAATTCGTTAATACTTTTTTGCGGCGTGCTAAAACCACGGCGGCATTGTTTGCCTACATAAATTATCTCCGCATTCTTGCTTACATAATCTCTCAGAATATCTTTACTTACCAGGCGGTCTGTCAATACCACATCTGCTTCCTGCAACCAGCGGACTGCTTTTACCGTGATCAATTCCGGGTCACCGCAACCTGCGCCAACTAATATTACTTTTCCAGTCTTGTTACTTTTGTTTTGCATAGCCTACTATTTTAGTAGAATAATTTATTGCAAAAAATGCCAGCAGTTTCATTAGCCGGCACTAATTTTTAAAACAATCCTTCTATTGATAAATATCTTTCACCCGTATCATAATTATACGTCAGCACTTTTGCCCCGGCTTGAATTTCTGGTAATTTTTTTGCCACCGCAGCTAATGCAGCCCCGGTAGAAATACCAACCAATATCCCTTCTTCCTTCGCTATTCTTTGAGCATATTTAAACGCATCATCTTTACTTACCTGTATCACACCATCCAAAATCCCTTTGTTCAAAATAGAAGGAACAAAGCCTGCACCAATGCCTTGTATCGGGTGTGGTGATGGTGAACCGCCGCTCAACACAGGTGATAACTCAGGTTCCACCGCAAACACTTTCACTTTAGGGAATTTTTGTTTCAGCACTTCTGCTACACCAGTTATATGTCCACCTGTTCCTACGCCGGTTATTAAATAATCTATTCCTTCCGGAAAATCATTTGCTATTTCAAGTGCACTTGTTGTGCGGTGTATCTCAACATTTGCCGGGTTATCAAACTGAGATGGCATCCATCCACCTGGAGTTGCTGAAGTTAATTCTGTAGCTTTTTCTATAGCGCCTTTCATTCCTTTTTCTCTTGGCGTCAATACAAACTCAGCTCCATATATTGCCATCAAACGCCTGCGTTCAATGCTCATGCTCTCCGGCATTACTAAAATAATTTTATATCCTTTTACAGCGGCAACCAATGCCAGGCCGATACCAGTATTTCCTGAAGTTGGTTCAATGATCACACTGTCTTTATTGAGCAAACCTTTTTTTTCTGCATCTTCCACCATAGACAATGCAATACGGTCTTTAATACTTGCGCCGGGATTGTTACGTTCCAATTTTATCCAGACTTCATGCGTATCTCCAAACAATTTATTGATACGAACATGCGGCGTATTGCCAATTGTTTCTAAAATGTTATTTGCTTTCATTGTTGCTTTTATTTTATTGTTACAAACATTTAATCGTTAATCAACATCGTTGTGAACTCGTTCCGTTATTCTTTTCTTTCAGTGAAAGAAAAGAATAATCTCTCTTGTACTTACATCTCTTTACTGTCCTTTTCCCTCATTTTATTTTTCTGACGATGGCTTCGCCATCGTCCCCGTCATTTATTTCTTTCTTTTTCACGGCGGGTTTCACCCACCGCTACTACCAATATGTCGCCCCTCCGGGGCTTAAGACAACAAGCTTCAATAACCTAATTGCAAAATCAAAAGAGCTTACATTATTCAATCCCAATCATATTAATCATACAATCAAAATAATCATCATAAAAATCTATATCACAAAATTCAACACATCCGGCATTGGCTGATGAATATCCTTTATTGTTGACTCACTCTTATGATACACAATTGATCTTGGCAATACACTATTCGTCAACCACACATTACCACCAATCACACTGTCTTTACCAATCACAGTGTCGCCGCCTAATATTGTTGCTCCAGAATAGATCACCACATTGTCTTCAATTGTTGGGTGACGCTTTGATTTTGATTCACTTTTATTTACGCTTAAAGCTCCTAATGTAACACCCTGGTATATTTTTACTTTATTACCGATCACTGCTGTTTCACCAATCACAATACCAGTACCATGATCAATAAAAAATGATTCGCCTATCGTTGCGCCCGGGTGAATATCAATACCTGTTTTACCATGTGCATATTCAGAAAAAACCCTTGGCAAAATTTTTACGCCTTGTTCCCACAACTGGTGGCTTAACCGGTATACCGCTGTTGCATAAAAACCAGGATATGCTACCAATACTTCTTCAATTGAGTCCGCTGCAGGATCAAATTCAATAATAGCTTCTGCATCTTTTAATAAAGCATCAAAAATTTCAGGAACGTCATCAAAAAATTTGTTTGTTATTTCCTGTGTTTTATTTCCATCTGCAATCACATCATAGATCAATGTGGAAAGATGGCTTTTATATGATTCCAGTTCTTTTGACAACTCAAACTCAGAATGCTTTTTCTGCCGCTCTGGTATAAATAAAAATTCAAAGAACCCGTCTATAAATTCAGCCGACAATGCTTTGTCTGGAAAAGTTTTGCTCGACTTTTGATGTTGCTGGTAAAGTTTACTTATAAAAGCTGTGCTCATAATTTTTCTTTTGTTCTTCAAAGGTATTGATCCAGTCTGACCTGCGGTACTGACTGGCGTAGAGATTACTCAATCATACATGCACCTACTGTTACATTACTTGTTTCATCAATCAATATCGCTCCGCCATTAACTCTTAATTTCCTGTATGTGTCAAAGGGAATCGGTGATGCAGTTTTTATCGTTACCCTTACCACATCATTTAATTGTGCCTGTTCCGGCGCCGGTTGTTGCTCCAATGAATTCACATCTAATTTGTAAACAATGTCTTTTACCACTGCTTTTACCAACCGACTGTTTATCTGCAACAAATATTTGCTACCAACAGCCAATGGTTTATTTGCCATCCAGCACAACAATACTTCCAGTTCATTTTCCACTTTAGGTTGGTTGTTCGAATGAACGATCACGTCTCCCCTGCTGATATCAATATCATCTTCCAGGTGCAGTATTACACTTTGAGGAGCAAACGCTTCATCCGTGTGTTTACCTGCAACTTCTATTGAACTAACAGTGCTGGTGAGCCCGGAAGGTAATACGGTTATCTTATCTCCCTTTTTATACACGCCGCTGATGATCTTTCCTGCATACCCACGGTAATCATGCAGATCCTCTGTTTGCGGACGGATAACATATTGTACAGGGAACCTGGCATCAGTCAGGTTAATATCGCTTGCTACTTCTACATTCTCTAAAATATGTAATAATGATTCGCCCTCGTACCACGGAAAGACCGGTGACTTCTCTACAATATTGTCTCCATTGATCGCACTGATCGGTATGTAGGTAATATCTTTCAATCCCAACTTTTTTGCCACTTCTGCATAGTCGATCACAATATTGTTGTAAACATCCTGTGAGTTATCAACCAGGTCCATTTTATTTACTGCCACCACTACATGCGGAATATTCAACAAGGAAGCGATGATAGAATGCCTTCTTGTTTGCTCTACCACACCGTTACGGGCATCTACTAAAATAATGGCCAGGTCTGCATTGGAAGCGCCGGTAACCATGTTCCTTGTGTACTGAATATGCCCCGGTGCATCCGCAATGATGAACTTGCGTTTTGGTGTGCTGAAATATTTATACGCCACATCAATCGTAATGCCTTGTTCTCTTTCTGCTCTTAATCCATCAGTGAGAAGAGCTAAATCAATTTCACCATCTTCCCTGTTCTTGGTTTGCTTTTCTATCGCCTCCAGTTGATCGATCATTATTGATTTACTATCGTACAATAATCGGCCGATCAATGTGCTCTTGCCATCGTCAACACTGCCTGCGGTTATAAATCTTAGTATGTCCATTTTAGTATTAAGTACTTAGTACTGAGTATTTAGATAGTTTATTCTTTTGTAAAACATCATTGTCATTTAAAAGTGCTTCTGTCTTAGTACTAAGTACTAAATACTGAGTACTCTCTAAAAGTATCCTCCCTTCTTCCTGTCTTCCATTGCTGCTTCGCTTACCCTGTCATCGATCCTTGTTTCACCACGTTCACTTGTTTTGGTAGCGATAATTTCACTGATAATATCATCTAATGTTGTTGCATTTGATTCTACTGCTGCTGTACAGGTCATATCTCCTACTGTTCTGTATCGCACTTTCTTCTTACTGATCACATCTGTATCATCAACCCTGATAAATTCTGATGTTGCCACCAATTGCCCTTCGTATTCCAGCACTTCTCTTTCATGAGCAAAATAAATAGAAGGCAATGCAATATTATGTCTCCTGATATAATTCCATATATCCAGTTCAGTCCAGTTGCTGATCGGGAACACACGAACATTTTCTCCTTTGTGAATACGGCCATTATAAGTATTCCATAATTCCGGCCTTTGCAGTTTTGGATCCCATTGGCCAAATTCATCTCTCACAGAAAATATCCTTTCTTTCGCCCTTGCTTTTTCTTCATCACGCCGGGCACCGCCAATGCAGGCGTCAAATTTGAATTCTTCAATGGTATCTAGCAAAGTGAAAGTTTGTAAAGCATTACGGCTGGCGAATTTCCCTTTCTGTTCAGTTAAGCCTTTTGCGTTGATGGTATCTTCTACTTTTCTTACGATCAATTTTTCTCCGATCGAATCAGCCAGTTCATCCCTGAAATCAAGTGCTTCCTGGAAATTATGACCGGTATCAATATGTACCAATGGAAACGGAAACTTACCTGGACGAAAAGCCTTCAATGCCAAATGCACCAGTACTATTGAATCCTTTCCACCAGAGAACAACAATGCAGGCCGTTCAAACTGGCCAGCCACTTCCCTCATAATATGAATGGATTCCGACTCCAGCTGGTCTAAATAATCGCCCCAATTTTTATTATCAACTGCCATTTTAAAATTTGTTTATTAACTGCTTAACGCTTTATATATTGTACGGTTAGTAATTTTTAGAATTTATCTAAGTCTTTTCCCCGGTCGCAGGCTCATGCACATGAAGCCCACACTCTTTTTTATCTGCATCTTCCCACCACCAACGGCCGGCCCTGAAATCTTCTCCCGGCCTTATGGCCCTTGTACAGGGAGCACAGCCAATACTTACAAATCCCCTATCGTGAAGCGGATTGTAGGGAATATGATTGTCATTGATATATTTCTTTACCTCCTCTGTTGTCCAATGCAGTATTGGGTGATATTTAATGATCTTGTTACTTTCATCCCATTCAATCATTGGCAAGTCGTGGCGATCTGGTGAATGTTCGGCTCTTAACCCTGTTATCCAGATGGCATTGCCAGCCAGCGCCCTTTTTAATGGCTCTACTTTTCTTATAAAACAGCATTGCTTCCTGTTATCAACAGATTCATAAAAAGAATTAGGGCCTTTTGACGAAACGAAACCATGCAATAGCTCCTCATTAGGATAATACGCTTTTACCTGTGTATTATAAAGCGCATTAGTGCTGCTCCATACAGAATATGTTTCTGAAAAAAGCCTTCCTGTATCCAGCGTAAATATTTTTATGGGGAGGTTATTGCTAAGTATCTCATTCGTAACCACCTGGTCTTCGTAACTAAAACTTGTAGAGAATGTAACCTGCCCCGGGTATTTCTCAACCAGTTGCTTCAGGAAGTCTGAAATACTTAGTCCACCAATTTGGTAGAGTAATGTAGATATTTCATTTGTAGGTTCCATTTTGTTTCTTCTGAAGTTTGGGATTATTTGTGAAGGAAAAGCTTAACAGCATCACTGTTTCGGGTACAACAGCGCTTACAGTGCATAATAATATTGCAGGAGAAGTAAGTCATGAGTTCGTTAAGTCTATCTAAATGATGGACAAATGTAGGACGGAATGATGGATTAATAAAATATTTTTCAATTTTACCTCCTTATTTTGTGATTTAAACAGCATATTTATTGATAAAAGCTTTACCGGAACGATTGAGTTATTGCTGTGCTTAGTATATTTACGTGTTAACATTTGATAATATGACCAGAGAAGAAAAATTTATGCAGGAAGCCATTGCCTTATCTCAAAAAGGAATGGATAATAATGAAGGCGGCCCTTTTGGCTGCATCATTGTAAAAGATGATGAAATTGTAGGCCGGGGCAATAATAAAGTAAGTTCCAGCAACGACCCCACGGCACATGCAGAAGTGACGGCGATAAGGGATGCCTGTAAAAATTTAAATACTTTTCAATTGAACGATTGTGAGGTTTATACTTCCTGCGAACCCTGTCCTATGTGCCTGGGCGCTATTTACTGGGCAAGGCCAAAAGTGGTGTACTACGCAAACAACCGCCAGGATGCGGCCGATATCGGCTTTGATGATTCCATGATATACGACGAAATGAATGCATCGCTGGAAGAAAGAAAAATCCCTATTCTTCCTTTAGGCAGGCAGGATGCACTTAAAGTTTTTCATCAATGGCAACATAAAGATGATAAAACAGAATATTGATTGATTTTCTCCCCTGAAAATATTATTATAAGAGAATTAGTATCGTCAGATTTTGATGCACTCCTATATTACCTGTACCATTTAAGCGCTGAAACAAAAAGCCGGTTTGGCCCACATGCTTTTAATCCTGAAGCCGTCATTCAATTTTACAATTCAAATGATGTTACAGGTTTTGTTGCAGCAGATACAAACAACAACTTAATCATTGCGTACTCAATCATAAAAGAAGGAATACTTCATCACGACAGAAATAGATTATCAGCATATCAATATGCCAATATTGAAAATAACTGTTGTACGTATGCTCCTTCCGTTGCAGATAACTGGCAGGGAAAAGGGATTGGTAAATTGATGTTCGATCATATACTGAACCACTGCAGGCAAAAGCTTATAAGAAGAATAATTTTATGGGGAGGTGTGCAAGCTACAAACGAAAAAGCCCTGCATTTTTATAAAAAGCTGGGCTTTGTTAGATTAGGCCAATTTGAATACAACGGTTTAAATCAAGACATGCTTCTTGAGATATGAGTACCATTGTATTCAAACAAAGCCTTTATTTTGATTGGGGTACAGTTAATTAAAA
>JAZKGV010000262.1:0-3405 GCA_040385725.1 Bacteroidota bacterium
ATAAAAAGATTAATAACCGATACAAGCTCAGCCCATCTTACCTGTTTTAATATCACATCGCTTGAAAAAACAATGTCGGTGCAATTGGGCATACCATTATTTGGTACAGACCCCGATAAATTTTATGAAGGGTCCAAATCCGGCGGCAGAAAAAATTTCAGGAAGGCAGGTGTAAATTTTCCTGCTGGGTTTGAAGACCTGCATACCAAAGCAGAAGTGATAAAAGCGTTGGCAGCACTTAAACAAAATGATGCGTCATTAAGAAAAGCGGTGGTGAAATTGAATGATGGGTTTAGCGGCGATGGAAATGCTGTTTACAGCTATCCTGCTATACAACAGGATGGTGATATAGAGAAAGCGATCAGCGATACTTTTTCAGAAAACTTTAAAGCAGTGGCGCAGGATGTAAGCGAAGCGTTGTTCTTTGAAAAGCTTGGCAGTATGGGTGGTATAGTAGAGATTTTTTTAGATGGGGAAATTAAAATGTCTCCATCTGTGCAATGTGTTATTTCCCCTTCGGGTAAAGTGGAAATAGTGAGTACACACGACCAGATATTGGGTGGGGATGACGGACAGGTTTTTATTGGCGCTGTTTTTCCTGCCGATAAAATATATAACATTTCGCTGGCAACAGAAGGGAAGAAGATAGCAGAAGTGCTGGCTTTAAAAGGTGCTATGGGCAGGTTTGCTATTGATTTTATTTCTGTAAAACAGAATGATGATAGCTGGATACATTATGCCATAGAAATAAACCTCCGCAAAGGCGGCACCACACATCCTTTTTTAATGTTACAGTTTTTAACGGGGGGTAAATACAATGCTGAAACAGGAGAATACTTAACTGCAGGTGGCAATCAACGTTTTTATTTTGCTTCCGACAATGTGTACAGCGAAAGATACCTTGGCCTTACACCTGACGACCTCATGAATATTTCTATTTATCATGACCTGATGTATGATAGTACAGCACAGGAAGGCGTGATGTTTCACCTGGTTGGTGCCCTTTCTGAATTTGGCAAATTAGGTTTGGTATGCATTGGCGATTCGCCAGAAAGTGCCAAAACTTTTTATGATAAAACGATTGAGATATTGGATTTTGAATGCTCTTAGAAATAAGGAATAAGGAAGTTGGTGGCAAAGTGATCAACTTTTTTTAATATTTTTAAATGATAAATAGTATACTAAAATTTTGGGTGAGTACAATAAGTAAAAGCTGGCTGCAATCAAAGGGTCTTGTACTTTCTTATTTCACATTCCTTATTTCTTATTCCTTATTGCCCTTCCTTCTTACATTTGCACAAATAGTGCGATGCAGGACATAGAACCATATTTTAACTGGCGGCATTTATATACAGCAGAAGAGGATGAAAGATCGCCTTTCTACGGCCGTACTTACAACGAGTTTGAATTTTCCCAAACCATTTACAATTATTATATCCATCCGCAGTGGGATGATTTTGGCAGCCGTACACTGTATATGAAAATTTTATTTGTTGATTACGAAATGAGCTATGCCATCATTGAACTGATCGGGGAATGGAATGATGCTATTGAAAATGATATCATGACGCTGCGGAGAGATATAACAGACATCATGTTTAAAGAAGGAATTACCAAATTTATACTGATCGCAGAGAATGTGTTGAACTTTCACAGCAGCGACGATAGTTATTACGAAGAATGGAGGGAGCAGTTGGAAGATGACAACGGTTGGGTGGTGATAGTGGATATGCCACCACAAAGCCAGCATGATTTTAAACGCTCCCGGCTTACGAATTATGTGGGTTTGCTTGAATTTCCACAATGGAGAACATTGAAACCAGAAGTGGTTTTTCAGCAGGTTGATAACTGGATGTTGCGGCAGTTGAAGTAATTAAATTGTTTAATTGCTGTATTGTTAAATTGTTTGGATGCTTTAATATGAAACGGTTTGCAAATGGCTGTTGCCCGGGCTTTCTCATATTAGGATAAACCAATAATGACTGAGATCCAAACAACAATTTAACCATAAAACCATTTAACCATTCAGCAACGCAATCATTTGCGTAAATACTGTAATATTTCAAAAACAAACTGTGCTACAATTAAATTCCTTCCTTACTTTTGCGGCATCTCTAAACTAACTTGTTCAATATGACCTGGAAATCCTTCTTCACCTCTTCCATTGGTAAAAAATTTATCATGGGCCTTACCGGTCTTTCTTTAATAGGGTTTTTAATTGTTCATTGCGCCATCAACGCAATGATTTTTTTTAATGACGGGGGCCAAACTTTTAATCACTGGGGGCACTTTATGGGCAGCAACCTTATCATCCGCACTATGGAGATAGGTTTATTTGCAGGGTTTTTCATACATATTATACAGGGGCTTATACTGTGGGGGCAAAACAGGAGTGCAAGGCCGGTAAAGTATAATGTTACTGCTGCTAATACCAACAGCAAGTGGTACAGCCGCAGCATGGGTTTGTTAGGCACATTGATCCTGTTATTCCTAATACTTCATATCTATCATTTCTGGACACCATCACGGTTGGGCGGCATTGGCAGCATACATGAACTGGAGCCAACAACCCTGGTGGATTACAATAACCAGGAAGTACATAATTTATATGCAGAAATGCAAAACGTTTTCCGTGATAATTTGTTAGTAGTAATAATTTACATACTGGGTGTAATATCATTGGGCTGGCATTTGCTGCATGGTTTTCAAAGCGCCTTTCAAACTTTTGGCTGGAACCATAAAAGATATACTCCCATTATTAAAGGCCTTGGGGCAGCGTTCTCCGTTATTGTGCCGTTGATATTTGCTTTAATGCCTTTGGCTTTTTATTTAAACTGGATAGAATAATTCAATCATATATCCTACATCATAAATCATACATTTAAGTTATGTCTTTAGATTCAAAAATACCTTCAGGCGAAATGAATGAAAAGTGGACTGATTATAAAGGCCACGTAAAGCTGGTGAACCCCGCTAACAAACGCAAGATTGAAGTGATAGTAGTAGGAACGGGGTTGGCTGGTGCTTCTGCAGCAGCAGCGCTGGGTGAGATGGGTTATAAAGTAAAAGCATTTTGTTTCCAGGATAGTCCACGCCGTGCCCACAGTATTGCGGCGCAGGGAGGTATCAATGCGGCAAAGAATTATCAAAATGATGGCGACTCAGTATTCCGTTTGTTTTACGATACTGTAAAAGGTGGCGATTACAGGGCAAGAGAAGCAAACGTTCACCGCCTGGCAGAAGTAAGTGCGGCTATCATTGACCAGTGTGTGGCACAAGGCGTTCCTTTTGCAAGAGAGTATGGTGGATTATTAAGCAACAGGAGTTTTGGTGGTACACAGGTGCAACGTACATTTTATGCAGCTGGACAAACAGGGCAACAATTATTATTAGGAGCTTATAGTG
>JAZKGV010000263.1:0-1551 GCA_040385725.1 Bacteroidota bacterium
AAAGGATCTTGTTTTTTGTATTGATGTCTGATGCGGTGCCGATCATATTTACCAGCAATGCTAAATTTCCTCCTACTAATTCACCTGTTGCATTTCCTTTATTATTAAAAGAATAAACACCCGATCTGTATTTCGTTTTTTTACCGGTAATAGTTTTGTAGAGAGATTCGATAAATTCATTTCCTTTCACGCCATCATTAAATGCCGCCGCCATGGGTGAATGCAGTGATGCAATTTTTAAATTGGTGTGAATATGCGAATGCAGCACTGTTATATCGCTGTACCCGATGATCCATTTGGGGTTCTTCTTAAATTTTGTAAAATCAATTTTGTCAATGATCCTGCTAACGCCATAACCGCCACGGCCGCACAATATGGCATTGATATTTTCACTATCCAGCATAGCCTGTAATTCAAACAAACGCTCTTCGTCTGTTCCTGAAAAATAGTTATCAGAATTACTGCCTACTGTTTTGCCTATCATTACTTCAAAACCCCATTGCTGTAATGTATCAATACAGCTTTGTGCTTTCTCTTTTGCCATATAACCGGCAGGGCAGGTAATACCGATAGTGTCGCCTTTTTTTAAATATGGAGGAATTTTTATCATCTTATCTCTTTTAATGTGCAGCCTGCGCCTGTAACTGTCAGTTTATGTTTAACCCCACACTTTAATGCAAAATTATTTTTCTGGTGCCCAACAGGAAAATCAAAACACACAGGATAGTTATAGTCTTTTATTTTTTCCAACACAATTTCTTCCAGTGATCTGCCAAACTCATCTCCTTCATCATCTTTTTTGGTTTTAAAACCGCCAATGATCAGCCCTTTCAGTTTGTCAAGTTTGCCACAGCGTTTCAGGTTCCAGAACATACGGTCAATACTGTATAAATATTCACCGGTGTCTTCCACAAATAAAATTTTACCTGCTGTACTAATATCGCTTTTACTGCCTGCTAAGCTTTCAATTGTTTTTAAGTTGCCACCAATTAGTACAGCTCCTGCATTGCCTGTCCTGTTTTTTTCATTTGGTGCAATTTCATACTGCATCTTTTCACCCAGCAAACATTTTCTTATACTTTCAATTGTTTCTTTCTGTACAGTTTCGGCCATATTCCAGTCTGCAGGAAAACTGTTGCACATTTTTGAATGAATGGAAGCAATGCCGAAATTTTTATTGAGGTGGCAGTGAAAAATGGTAACATCACTAAAACCAATGATCCATTTTGGGTTTACTGCAAACTTTGCAAAATCAATTTTATCAATGATCCTTACGCCGCCGTAACCACCCCTTGCACACAAAATGGCTTTTATTTTTTTATCATCCAGCATTTGCTGAAAGTCTTTTAACCGTTCTTCATCAGTGCCACCAAACGTGAAATCTTTTTTGCCTACTGTATCACCGGTCTTTACAGCAAAGCCCCATTCTTTCAGTTTTGAAATGGCTGGCTGAACATCTTCCAGCGTAATATAACCAGCCGGGCAGGATATACCAATTGTGTCGCCTTTTTTTAAATAAGCCGGTATGATGGCATTGCCTTCTGTATCATC
>JAZKGV010000264.1:0-11991 GCA_040385725.1 Bacteroidota bacterium
AGCTGGTATGATTACGGAGCAAGGATGTATGATGAAGATCTGGGAAGATGGCATGCACAAGATGAAAAAGCTCCAAGATATTCTTCAGTCTCTCCTTATAATTACTGTTTAAATAATCCTCTTAAATATATTGACCCTGATGGACGGGATGTATATTTAACTATTTGGTATACTCAGAACGGGGAAATCGGTCACGCAGGTCTTGCTGTTGATAATTATAAAACACAAGAAAAAAAGGATAAAGATGGCAATGTGATAAAAGATAAAAATGGCAATGCTGTCACAGAGAAAGTATCAGATGGAACAGTTACCTATTATGACTTTTGGCCCGGGGGTGAAGGTGCAGGCAAGAAAAATTTTGATGAAACAATTGACGGTAATACTTATAAAAAGACTTTTGATAAATCAAAGTTGAGTGAATCAGGTTTTGACCCAAGTGGTAGTGAAGGCAGAGGGTTTGAAGGGTTAATTAAAATTAATACAGATGCAATTACAGACGATAGAGTACGGGGTGTAATGGATGATAAGTATAATAAGCAGGAGGATTACAATGGGTGTACAAATAATTGTTCTAGTGCTGCATTAGCAGGCATTCAAGCTATTGGCGGTGAGTTTGCCAAAGTCAAGGGGCTTGAGAATATTAATACAGATGGGAAGGCAAATATTGGAGGGTTTAAGATTAAGGTTGCCCCTGCTATTAATACAAATTCTGTAACACCTAATTTTTTATTTAGAGATGTATCAAGAGTTATAATGGGTAATCCTTCCCGAGGTCAGGTGTTATTAAGTGTTGGCGGAGCAGCCTACGTTGATTTTATTGATGGCGTATCAAATGGTAAAATAAGAGATAAAACCCCAGGGCAATAATGAAACAAATAACTATTGTATTATTCATTGGATTTGTTTGTTGCAACTCTATTATGAAGAAAGACCAAGGAATTGAAAAAGCATCCTTTGAGTTTATAAAAGGGATTTGCTTTAAAGATAGGGCAACATTAGATAGAGTTGTTGATGATAAATTATTGGCTTCAAATTTATCAAGTAAAACAAATGGTTCTTCAATAATGTTAAATGATTTTTATAGTGCTTGTTATGTAGCATACTCTCCTTGGAAAATACAGCAGCAAAATTTTGAAAAGCTACGGGATAGTTTTTCTATGAAAGATTGCAGGTTTACTGTAAATCTTTTGCGAAATGACAGTACACAGGTAAAGGCTGTTTGGAATTGCGTTTATGATAAAAGCCAAAAAGACAGCATCGAATTAAGTCTAATAAAAAGAGAGAAGTGGGTTGTTACGAACGTTAAACTTCCCTCGGAATAAATAACAAAGAAGCCTGGCACTGCCGGGCTTTTGTATTATCCACTAGTAGTTATTTTACGAAGCCATTAGTTGCAATTGTTTTTTACAATAAAGGCATAAATTACTTTTTTCACTACGGTTTTATCATCATCGTTGAATTGTTCAACAGCTTTGAACTGCTGCAATAGTTGCGAAAAATTGAAACAAGAACGATAAAACTAAGTAATGGTTTATCAGCCACATCTTAAATACAAAGCGGAGGAATGGTTGTACCTTTCTTTAAGGGTAGTAAAACTGGGTTTATTTCTTTGACCGTAAATAGAAACAATGTCACAAAAGTTGAATTACTTAAAGAAGAGTAAATTTTTTGTAAACGAATCAAAAACTAATAATTTATACTATGGAACGTCTGGCTCTAATAGCAATTAGTTTATTATTCAATTCTTATATTTTCGGGCAGGTAGATAACAATGGACATAAGATAATACAGAAAAGTTTAAACGTGATCGAGGAGTATTTAAAGAATCCAAACTCCAGTACATCTACGGACAGGGGATCAGTCGTCCATTTTTTTACTGAATTAACTGGTATTGTTTCGCAATCTGATGGCAATTATTTTGGTCAGACTTCTCCAACAAAAGAAGACTTTATCAATTGGTCACGATGGTTCTTACTAAATAAGGAAAGCATTTTTTGGGATGAAGAAAAGAAAAAGATTGTTCTGACAAAATACGTAATACCTCCAACTACTGATAATACTCAGTAAAAGTAGCATGTCAAATTATAGTGTTAATTGGACTATCTTGTATATACCCCCAACTTGACGCAAGAATATTTTAACTGCTTCAAGTTTTTTTCGAGATAAAAAACTCTTGCCATTAGTGTAAGAGTGTAGGCAGTCGTTGGTGCTAGCAATTCTTATGCTTTTTAAAAGAGTCTACTCCTAGAACTTTTCCTTATACGGCGATGGGAAGAGGAAAGATTTTTAGGATATTGATCTTTCAATTAGGCTTACTCAGCACTTCGATCTAATAAGGATAAATGCACCCATAACAATGAATGTTAAGTATTGAAATTGCTTTTTTTTAATATTTTTCATATCAAAGCCTTTACTTAAATTTACAAAGCTGGTGAACAAAACAAAATGAATGAACAGTCATTTTGTTTCACCTGCCGAAAAATGAATTTTTAACAAATTGATTTACAGAGTATAGTAGAAGAGGTTTGAATCCTAACGCGGTCACTTAGTAACAACAAGGCTTCCACCCGATGGAGGCTTTTTTGTTTTAAGCATGGTGCATTGGAAGTGCCGAAAAGGTGTAAATCTGCCCTAAATCAGTCCTGAATCAATTACGCCTTTCCTTCATCAATGTATCAACGAATAGGGATAGGGCAGTACTGAGTACCTATGGGGCATTGCAGATGAGTGACGGTATGCTGCTTACTATTTCCAAACGAAAAAAGGAACTGGTGATGAAGACATTAAAACCGCACTAAAGCAAACAGGCAGTAATAGTTTAGTTATATTTAATAAGCTGTACTTTGCAGTAGAAATGTAAACGGGTCAGGAAGATCTTTGTTCCTCATTCTCTACAGGTTATTAATCATATTTCTTGATGAAGACTATTTTTCGTTCTTATTATTTCCTTCTTTTATTACTTGGTCCGGCAAAAGTTTTAGCTGAACCATCTGATCCTTTCTTTGTTCAGCATTACGATAACAGGAATGGACTCTCCAACAGTTCTATTAATCATATTTACAGGGATGCCAGTAACCTGTTGTGGGTTGCAACATGGGATGGGCTCAATATGTATGATGGTAATATTTTTCATGTATTTAATTATAGTAAGGAAAATGATTTTAAAAGCATTGGCAGTAATGTTATTCAGCAGGTAACAGGAGACAAGCGGGGCAATATCTGGATAACAACGATCGAAGGAATATCCAGGTATGAAAAACAAACTGGTAGATTCTATAATTATTTCTACAATCAATATCAACGCAGCAGGGTAAGTGAACAGGAATATGCCCTGGCGGTTGATACTGGGGGGAGAGTATATTGCCTGAATCAGAAAACAGGGCTTAATTATTATGATGAAATTGCAGACACATTCAGGGTCTGCAATTTGCCGGCACAACAGGCTGTGATTACCAAAGTTGTATTTGATGAAAATAATCGTTTGTGGTTATTAAATGCCAAAGGCGGGCTCGATGTGTATACAGGAGATGCAAAACAGTTTAAAAAATTAAGAAGCTATCATGATGAAAATGCTATCGCTGGTTTTTTTAATGTAAATCACCAGCTTTTTTTTAGTAACCAGGCTGATCAATTATTTACAATTCACAGTGGTACGCTGGATGTAAGACAGGTGATGCAGATGAAACATTCATTAACTGCTCTCACTTTTTATAAAGAGCATTACCTGTTGGCATGGTCAAGCAAAGGATACAATGTATACGATGCCAATTTTCAGTCGTCCGGTTTTCTTACACAGGAAACGCAACAGATGCAGGACATCAAGATCACTTCGTGGGCTGCTGGCAGCGAAGACATATTATGGTATGGTACTGATGGGAATGGAATCATAAAAATTTATCCCAAAACAAAATCCTTTGGTACGGTTACCACATCAGACAATGGAATGCCATATAATAAATCAGTAAGGTCATTTTGTGAAGCCAATGAGAATTTATGGGTCGGTACAAAAGGAAGTGGGATCATCAGCATTCAAAATTTTTGGTCAGATACAATTATCTCCTACAGAAAAAGATATTTTTCAGCCCCGGCAGAACTGGATAATAATTCGGTGTATGTTTTAAAAAAAGGAAATGATGGGCTGCTATATATTGGAACAGACGGAAAGGGGATCGGTGTGTATGACCTTTCAACCAATAAATTCAATAAGTGGTCGGCTATTAAAGACCATGATGCTTATCCTGAATTTGGATCGGTATATGCCATAAAACAGGATGCTGACAATTCTTTGTGGTTAGGCACCAGTGGTTACGGCTTGATACATTTAAAGATCAACAGGGACAGGCTGGGTAAGCTTTCTGTTGGGTTTCTCCAGCGGTTTATCTATAATAACAATAACTCAGGCCCGGGCAACGATATTATTTACTCATTGGTGGATGGAGATAAAGATCATTTATGGATCGGTTGCCGTTATGGTGGCCTTAGCCTTCTTAATAAGACGACGCTGGTTTTTAAAACATTCAAAGCATTTACTTATGAAGGAAGTCTTTCCAACAATGATGTATTGTCGTTGTATAAAGACAGCCGCAACAGGATATGGATCGGCACGAGTTATGGTCTTAACTGGATAGATAATGCGGATGCATCAAAAGAAGAACCGCTGTTTCAAAAACTAACTACGGTTAATGGATTACCGAATAACACCATTCATGCAATTGAAGAAGACAGCACCGGGCATATTTGGGTAAGCACCAATAAGGGTTTGGCAAAAGTGAGCAAGGCAGGCCAGGAAATTTCTTACTACCAGCAACTGGATGGATTGCAGAGCAATGAATTTTGTGATGGCGCAGTTTGGAAAGATGGGGCAAGCAATATTTTTTTTGGCGGCACGTACGGATTCAATCATTTCCTCCCACAAAACATACGGAAAAGTAACTGGTTACCGAATCTTTTATTATCAGGCATTTCAATTGGTGGTAATACAACAGCTGAAAATGGTTTTAGTGTGATAGACTCTTCCGTTAGCAGGCCGCTTGACTTTTCTGTGAGCAGGAGAGAAAACTTTTTTGAACTGGATATAAAGGCAGTAAGTTTTTTAAATGCGGAGAAATGTGAGTATGCGTATTACCTGGAAGGATACGATAAAGTATGGCATTATGCAGGCAGTAATGGAAAAATTGTGTACAGTAATATACTACCCGGTAATTATTCTTTAAAAATTAAATGGAGTAATGGAGAAGGCCTCTGGAGTAAAGAGGTAGTGTTGATTACGGCAGAGATAAAACAATATCCCTGGCTAACCGTATATGCTTATATAGGATATTTTCTGCTGTTGTCAGTGATGATATATGCCTTTTACCGTTACCGTAAAAATAAACTGGAAATAAAACACCAATTGGCCGTAGAGCATTTGCTCCGTGAAAAAGAAGAGGAGATTCACCAGAACCGTCTTGGTTTTTTTACGAATATTGCTCATGAACTGCAAACGCCACTGACATTGATAATGGGTAGTTCAGAGCGTTTCCTGCATAAAACAGTAACAGGGAAAGAACAAAATGATAAACCCTATTTTTTATCATTGATCCATCAGCAGGCATCAAGGCTTACTTATTTGGTACACCAGTTACTGGAGTTCAGAAAAGTAGAAGCTGGTTTTTTTAAGAACGAATTTAGTTGCCTGGATATATCAGAATTATTACGAAACCTTACTGAGCCTTTTATTCCATTAAGTGAACAAAATAAAATGGAGTATGAAATCAATATTGCGCCGGGAATGGGCGGTTTGGTTGATAAAGATAAAATTGAAAAAATAATCTTCAATCTTTTATCAAATGCCTTTAAACATTCTGAAAAAAATGAACAGGTAATTTTTTCAGCCTGCGAAAATACTGTAACAAAACAACTGGAAATAAGGGTTATCAATTCAGGTGCCCAATTGCCTGCAGGAAAGCTGGACCGGTTATTTGAAAAATTCTATGTTGCAAATCCCAATACAAATGACAGCGGGAAATTTGGAACAGGTATCGGCCTTGCTTTCACAAGACAATTGGTTACATTGCTGAATGGAGATATAAGTGCAAAGAGCGAAAACGACAGGATAACCTTTACAGTGTGCTTGCCTTTGGATAAAGAACAGCCTGGTGAATCACTTGCAGGAAACGGTAATGCATTGAACGATCAGCCTTCGTATCTCTATCGTACCATTACAGCTTATTCAGAACCGGTGCCGTTGCTGGCGCCTGTTGAAATTAATAAGCAGGCCATCATTGAAAATTTAGGAGACAACAAAAGAAAGAACATATTGGTGGTAGAAGACGAACCAGATATACGTTTCCTCTTAAATGATATTTTAAAGGAAGACTATATCGTATATGAAGCTGAAGATGGAGGAAAGGCGCTTGAACTCATGGAAAAAATAATTCCTGACCTGGTTATTTGTGATGTGATGATGCCGAACATGGGCGGCCTTGAACTCTGTAATAAAATGAAAAATGCACCTGCTACCTGCCATATACCTTTTATTATTTTATCAGCACGGGGAAGCGAAGACCATCATATGGAAGGATATGAAGTGGGTGCTGATGCCTATGTAGCCAAACCTTTTCATACAACGCATTTAAAATTACGCATCCGCAAACTGCTTGAATACAGGCAAAAATTACTGGATCTTTTCAGCAACGACAAAATTGCTGAGATCGTGGTGGAAGCTGATCTTGCCGTAAGTGATAAAGAATTTCTTATGCAGTTGGTAAAGATCATTGAAGAACATATCATTGAACCGGAATTGAACGCTGTGTTTCTTGAAAAAGAATTCAGCCTGAGTAAAATGCAACTGTATCGTAAATTAAAAACCATGACCGGTATGACACCGGGGGAATTTATTAAACATATCCGGTTGAAGCAGGCTGCTATACTCCTTGCCACTACTAATTTTAATGTGACAGAAATTTTTTACCGCACCGGCTTTAATAATCAGTCCTACTTTTTCCGGGAATTCAGGAAACGGTATAACTGTGCGCCGAATGAATACCGGGAACAACAATCTGCAAATGGGATAAGATAGTTTGCGTTCGTATTATTATATTATGGTATAAGCTGATTGATGCCAGTTTGGCATTGATCAACTTTTCAAAACGCATTCTCAGGGAAATAAACAGTGCATAAAGAAGATTGTAACTACAATATGCCAGAAGCTGGTTTTGGAAGTACCTGTTTCATGATTTGAATTTCAATCGCTCTTAGTATAATAATCAACTTAAATCTCTCCTTTATTAGCTCAAATTGCAATCATAGTACACTAAAATGTTAGCATAGTGTATAACCACCGCATAAGGTAAAGGTAGCTTTAACTATCAATTGCTACATATGCTAACTTCTAAATCGAATCATTCGTTTTTTAATAACTGCTTACCCGTTTCCAATTGTTTATTGGCGGCTTGTACTATGTACAATTTGTCAGTTATACCACCCATTTCATTTAATCATCAAAAAATATTGCCGCCATGAAAAAGTAAATGCTTTCGGCCATTATGGCCTTTTACCAAAACTGTTCAAGCCTGTTAATTCCATGCACAGGTTCAAAATTCATTTTCCAAAACACGTAAACGATGCTGTTATGAAAAAAAATCTTACAAACACAATTCATTCTGTTTTTAAACTAACGCTTTGCATTGTATGCCTGCTGTTAATACACACCAGTTCACTGGCACAGGCTAAGGAAACCAGGGTTATTGGCAAAGTAAACGCTGCTACCGGCGAATCACTGGCAGGTGTTACCATTAAAGTAAAAAATGCTGCTGTTTCTGCGGTTACAGACGCTGCAGGTAATTTCTCCATCACCGTTCCCGAAGATGCGGTTTTACAAATAAGCTATGTCGGATATAAAATGCAGGAAGTACCTGTCGCTGGCAAAACAACACTCCAGGTTAATTTATCGGTTGATGTAAATACGCTTGGTGATGTGGTAGTGGTTGGTTACAGCAGTCAAAGGAAAGCTTCTATTACCGGTGCTGTGTCAACTGTTGATATGAAAGATCTTACTAAAACAAGGATATCGGATGTTGCACAGGCGTTGCAAGGTCAGGTAGCAGGTGTATTTGTTGCTGCTAATACTGGCGCTCCCGGAGATGGTATAAAATTGCGTATCAGGGGCGAAGGTACATTGGGAAATAATGATGTATTATATGTAGTAGATGGTGTTCCCACTCGTGATATCTCCTTTCTTAATGTGAATGATGTAAAATCAATGACTGTATTAAAAGATGCGGCCGCAGGTGCTATTTATGGTTCACGGGCGGCAGGCGGTGTTGTTGTAATAACAACTAACAGCGGCCAAAAAGGAAAGACAAGAATTGATGTTGATTATTTTACGGGTTTTTATTCTGCCACCAACCTGCCCAAAATGCTGAATGCAGATCAATACTTAACGGTGAAGGATATGGCATGGCATAATACGGCAGGTAATGCACCTGGCGATCCCAGTCCTTATGCTGCAGACAGAAGCCGGCCAGACCTTGCAAATACTAATTGGCAAAAAGAACTTTTTACAACCGGCAGGTCTCAAAATGTGCAGGTAGCCGCAAGCGGTGGATCTGAAACAACGCAATATTTACTTTCTGCAGGTTATTTTGGCCAGGATGGAATTGTAGTAGAAGATCATGACAAATACGAACGCATTAATTTCCGGGCCAATTTTAATGCTAATGTAACTGATCGTTTCAGGATAGGCACAAACCTCCAGATGAGTTACGCCAAACAGGACAAATTATCTTCCAGTGGTGATGCCCCCGGGGTGATACGTCATGCTTTATTGCGTTCACCTGTTTTGTCTGTTTATAAAGATATTGCCGATCCTACTTATTCTGCCAGTGATCCTTACACGGATCTTCCATTTTACACAGGGCCTAATAATGGATGGCAGCCTCAATATGAATATAGCTCAAACCCTATTGCTATAGTTCATTTTACGGATGATAAACGAAATACCTACCAAACATTTGGAAACGTATATGCTGAGTATTCTTTTTTAAGAGACAGGACGCTGAAATTTAAAAGTAATATAGGTGTGGATATAAGCTTTTCACACAACAAAAATTTTGGAGAAAATTTTGGAGATCCCAATATCAGTGATTCAAACAATGTGTATTACGCACTTGGCAGAAATAACAGGCCTAACAGTTTAAATGAGAACAGGGGTCAAGCTTCCACCTTCACGTTTACCAATACACTAAATTACCTGAAGACAATTAATACTAAGCATACAGTTAATGCAGTATTAGGCACAGAAACTATTTCCAGCAAATCAAATGGAATAGGTGGGAGCAGGCAAAATTTTGATAATACAACTGATCCTTTCCGTTATCTTGATTATGGAAACCCCGGAAGCTCTGTATTTCCATATCCTTATGCCGGGGGTAGTGCTTCAAGCTGGTTCCTGGTATCTTTTTTTGGTTCGGGAACTTACGGTTACGACAATAAATATTTTGCAACGGCAACAATGAGAGCCGATGCATCTTCACGTTTTGGCCCTAATAATAAATGGGCTTACTTTCCCTCCGTGTCTGCAGGCTGGGTAGTGTCACAGGAAAAATTTATGAAAGATGTTAACTGGATATCCAGTTTAAAATTAAGGGCAAGCTGGGGTAAATCAGGCAACCAGGAAATAGGTGATCATTCTTATGAAAAATTGTATACACAGCTAAATGGGGAATTGAAACTGATCCGTATGGATAACCCTGACCTTAAATGGGAAACCACCACTCAAACAAACTATGGTTTGGATTTAAGCATACTTAAAAACAAACTCTCTTTTTCTGCTGACTATTTTGTAAAAAACACAACAGATATATTATTGCTTGTAAAACTGCCTGCTCTTTCTGTTGGGGAATCTATTCTGCCATCTTTCTATAATTCAGGGGCAGTAAGCAATAAAGGATTTGAATTTGGAGTTCGCTATCAGAATGCCGGACGTGTGTTCAGGTATGGCATCAATGCAAATATTGCCACGTTAACGAACAGGGTAGATAAGTTGTATACCTATGTAAAGAATATCATTGACGATGGTACACACACCAAAACTGAAGTGGGACAACCGATCAGTTCCTATTTTGGATATGTTTTTGAAGGTATCTACCAGAATGAAGCAGAAATAGTAAAACATTTGGGGGCAAATGCAGGTACTATTCAGCCGGGAGATATAAAATTTAAAGACTTGAATAATGATGGCCAGATCAATGCCGATGACAGAACATATATTGGGAACCCCATTCCTAAATTCACTTACGGCTTTTCTTTTACTGCCGAATACAAAGGATTTGATTTTTCATTTTTAGTACAGGGTGTACAGGATGTTGACCGCTATAACGACCTGAAGCAAATATTAAATTATGACAGCCGCCCTTTTAATTCAATGGTATCTGTACTGGACAGCTGGCATGGCGACGGCACAAGCAACAGCATTCCACGCCTTACTTTCAACGACAATGGCGGCAGTAAAGTTTCCAGTGTGTTTGTTGAAGATGCTTCTTACCTGCGGTTAAAAAATATTGAATTAGGCTATTCATTTAATTCAACAAAATGGGGAATGAAAGGATTGCGGCTGTATGTATCGGGGCAAAACCTGCTTACAAAAACAGACTATACAGGATTAGACCCGGAATCAACATCTTTAATTGATAAGGGTACTTATCCTCAATCAAAAGCTTTCATCATCGGTGCAAAAATTAAACTCTAATCATTTTTAAATAAAATAATTATGAAAAAAATATTAATAACAGGATGTATAGCCAGCATTGCTTTCTTAACAGGTTGCAAAAAACAACTTGCAACAGAAGCAACAGGTCTGCTGCCAGCCGAAGTAGTAAACACTACGCCTACGCTTACATCCATAGAAAATTCTGTCAGTTCGTCTTACCAGTTATTGTCGAGCAGGTTAAATTTATTGGGTGAGTGGAACTGGGGCGGTGGACTGGTGTTTCAAAATGATTATGTGGTGCAGGATATTGCATCCGATGACATGGAAAAGAAATGGAACCCTGATGGCGACCAACCCTGGATGGATGAGATCAACAACTTTACTTTTACTTCCAGCAATGGTGGCCCCAATGGTTTATGGAAGTATGATTACGAAGGCATCAGCAGGATCAATGTAGGCATTAGTTTGTTGTCAAAACCAGATATAGAATCAGCTGCAGGTATTACCACTGCAAGAAAAAACCAATTATTGGGTGAGGCTGATTTTTTAAGGGCTTTTTATTATTTCTCCCTGGTAACAAATTTTGGCGATGTGCCATTGATCATTAAACCGGTGGAAACTTTCCAGGAGTCATTTGATGTAGCAGTAAGGGTTGACAAAAATTTCGTGTGGGAACAAATCAAAACTGATCTTGCCGCTGCAAAGGCTTTATTGCCTGCTGCAAAATTTTCTTCCGACACAGAAAAATGGCGGGTAAGTAAAGGTGCAGTAATTGCATTGCAGGCCAAAGTTGCATTGTATACCCAACAATGGGCAGATGTTGTAACGCTTGTTTCCGAACTTGAAGGTCTTGGATTTTACGACTTAAATACCAATTATTTCACTAGTTTTAATACAGAGTTTACAGATAACGAAGTGATCTTTGCTTACGACCATCAAACCAATCAAACGCCAAGAAAAGGAAACGGGATCTGTGCACCGCTGGACTGGGGATTTTTTGCTCCGAGTACAGATTTTATGAATGCGTTTGAACCAAATGATCCAAGGAAGTTATACACCGTTGATGTTACAAACAGGAACGTAAATAAATTACTGGGTTCTTTAAATGGTACCAATAAAGGGAATGATGATGCACCCAACAATAAAATATACATCCGCTTTGCAGATGTGCTGCTTTGGAAAGCTGAAGCGTTTATTGAAACAGGAAATTACTCTGGCGCCATCGATATTATAAATCAAGTAAGGGCAAGGGCAAGAAACAGTGTAGCCGCAGATGGTAGCACACCGCCAGCAGGTACTTT
>JAZKGV010000264.1:12001-22476 GCA_040385725.1 Bacteroidota bacterium
CTGCAACTATTAAAAACTGGCTGATATCCGAAAGAAGGGTAGAGCTCGGTTTTGAATCGCAAAGATTGCTGGATCTTAAAAGATGGGGTATAGCAAAAGCTGTTTTGACAGCACAGGGCAAAAACTTCCAGGATAAGCACATGCTTTATCCAATACCACAGACTGAAAGAGATGCGTCTGCAGGAACCCTGACTCAAAATGACGGTTACTAAAGTCAATAGCGGATAATCAATGGTGAATGGAAGAAGAAGTTTAGCTTAATTGTAGTTGCTAATTTATTCATCATTGATTATTTTACCATTCACCTTTGACAAAATGATTGCATGAAAGACATAGCAAAACGCTTTGCGGCCAACCCATTGTTATCTCCAGCTGACTTAAAAGCAAGTAAAGAAGGACTGGAAATTACCTGCCTGCTTAACCCTGGTGTATTCCGTTTTGAAAACAAAACCTGGCTGATAGTGAGAGTGGCAGAAAGGCCTGCACAAAAAGATAACATCATTTCTTTTCCCATACTTACTGAGACGGGCAGCATAGAAATAATTGAAATAAAAAAGGATGACCCTGATCTCAATGCAACCGATGCCAGGGTGATCAATTATAAGGGAACTGATTATTTAACTACACTCTCTCATCTTCGCCTTCTTTGCAGCGATGATGGTGTACGTTTTCATGAGCCGGAAGGTTATCCTGCATTAGTCGGCGAAGGAATGCTGCAGGCATTTGGCATAGAAGATTGCAGGGTGTCATTACTGGAAGATATTTATTATCTCACATTTACAGCAGTGTCCGGCAATGGTGTGGGGGTTGGGCTACGCACTACCGTTAACTGGAAAGATTTCAGTAATCATGGAATGATGTTGCCGCCGCATAATAAGGACTGTGCAATTTTTGAAGAAAAGATCGATGGTTTGTTTTATGCTTTGCACCGGCCCAGCAGTGTTGATATTGGGGGTAATTATATCTGGATCACTTCTTCACCCGACGGGCTACATTGGGGTAATCATAAATGTATTATCAAAACAAGAGAAGGTGCATGGGACAGCAAAAGGGTGGGAGCAGGTGCTGCTCCCATAAAAACAGCTAAGGGCTGGCTGGAAATTTATCATGGTGCTAACGAAAAACACCAATATTGTCTAGGCGCTTTTTTAATGGACCTGAAAGACCCTTCAAAAGTTATTGCAAGAACGGAAGAACCGATCATGATACCAACTGCAAACTATGAAACCAGTGGCTTTTTCGGCAACGTAGTATTTACCAATGGCCACATTGTGGAACCTGATGGCGATACCATTACTGTTTATTATGGTGCTGCTGATGAATTTGTTTGCGGTGCACATTTTTCTTTGAATGAAATTCTCTCATTATTAAAATTTAACCATGCTTAATAAACTGAAAACAGAGATCGGTCATTTCAAAAGCCAGCCGCATAATTTCCAGGTATTGATCTTAACCAATCTGGTATATGCGTTTGTGCTGCCTGTAATTGATACTTTTGTAGCGGCGTATGTAATGCGTAATTCAAACGATCCAACTAAAGTAGTGATCTATCAGCTTACGGTTTATACAGGTATCCCGTTAACGTTTTTGCTGAATGGTTTTTTATTAAAGCATTTTAATATCAGGAAATTGTATTCTGCAGGTATGATGCTCAGTGCGGTTTCCATGATATACATGATGAGTCTGCATGATCTGAATAATGTAGGGCTTGGGATAGCTGGTATTATCATGGGCCTTTCGTTTGGATTTTATTGGGCCAACAGGGATGTACTTGCATTGGCCATTACCAATGATGGCAACAGGAATTATTATTATGGGCTGGAAACTTTTTTTTATACCATCATTGCCGTGGTTATTCCGGTAACCATTGGATGGTTTATTGAAACGAGGGGTGGAGCAACACATGATGATGCTTCTATACATGTTGCGTATAAGATCATTACCGCCATTGTTTTCCTCATCACAGTGGCTGCTTCTATTGTTTGCTTCAGGGGATCTTTTCCCAACCCGGCACATAAGAAGTATGTATTCTTTAAGTTTCATCCTCTGTGGTACAAGCTGCTTTCTTTAGCTTTATTAAAGGGCCTTGCACAAGGTTTCCTGGTAACTGCTCCTGCTATGCTGATCATGACATTACTCGGTAAGGAAGGTGCTCTTGGAACTGCACAGTCTATCGGGGCTGTTATTGCAGCAGTGATCATGTATGTGTTGGGAAGGCTGTCTAAGCCAAAAGATCGTATTAAAATATTTGCAGTGGGCCTTGGTTTGTTTGCTTTGGGAGCTGTGATCAATGGAGCTTTATTCAGTGGACTGGGTGTGATCATTTTTATCCTGCTGTTGTTGATTGCAAAACCATTGATCGATCTTGCTTATTTTCCTATCCAGTTCCAGGTAATAGATATTGTAAACAGAATTGAAAAGCGTGGTGAATACGCATACATACTGAATCATGAGTGGGGTTTGTACGCCGGCAGGTTATTGGGAGCAGGTACATTTTTAGCATTGGCTTATGGCATTTCAAATGAAATTGCTTTGCGGTATGCTGTTATCATTATTGCAGCATTGCAGTTATGCTCCATATTTGTGGCAAAAAAAATTATCGCACAGGGCAAAATACTTTCGCCGGAAGAGCCCGGAATAGATATGAAAGTGATCGGTGAAGTGACAGAGTCAGTTGTATAAGAATTAATAAAAAAATTTATCAGCAAACAGGATTAATAATGAGGAATATTTTAAGAAACATACCAGTTACACTTTTATTTATTTGTGTTTCCATTTCTTTAAAGGCGCAGGTAAAACAGCAACAATTACGACGTGTGGATCAAATGCCTTTTCTGCCGGCACCTTTACAAATAATTGACTATAAAAAACTGGCTATCCAGTTTGATAAAACGGTGTATGATTTTAATGCTAAAGGAAAATTCTGGCCATTGGTCTGGATAGACAGCAGCAGGAAAAATTTCCCGCAGGATGTTGTTGGTTTATATACTGCCCTGGCAGATGTAAGGCAGGGAGTTAACAACAAAGGAATGTTTCATGAAGCATTGGCAACCATGGGTGCGGTATTGGGAGCAAGCCTGGTTGGTATTGATAAAGCCAACCAGCAGCAGCGTAACTATGTTGGCATGCTGAAAAATTATTTTAATAAAGAAACAGGATGGGATATCATGATGAATAACACTTGCCCTGAGGTAGCATTATTAGGTGGTGGTTACGGCCGTGACTGGTGGTATGATGTATATCCAAATGTTTTGTTTTATGCTATCTATGACCAGTATCCCAACGAACCGGGCTTTACTGAGATCGCAAAGACCATTGCTGAAAAATTCTATACCGCTGATTCCATACTGAATGGAAACTACGACTGGTCATATTTTGATTATGGAAAAATGCAGCCAATGAGGAATACAATATGTGCACAACCGGATGCAGCGGCAGGGCATGCTTATGTATTGTATGCGGCATATAAAAAGTTTGGTGATGAACGATATTTGAAAGGCGCAGTAAGCGCTTTAACTGCATTACAATCACAAGCTATTAATCCAACTTACGAACTGCTGATGCCATTTGGCCCATTGCTGGCCGCAAGAATAAATGCTGAAGAGGGAAAGCAATATGATATACATAAAATGCTGGACTGGAGTTTTGATGGCACTGCTGTGTGCAGGGAAGGTTGGGGTGTGCTTGTAGGTAAATGGAATGGTATTGATATTTCGGGAGTTGTGGGCAGCACAGTTGATCATGGCGGCTATGGATTTTTAATGAACACTTACGATGCTGCATGGCCGCTGGTTCCATTGGTAAGATATGATCAGCGTTATGCAAATGCTATTGGTAAATGGATGCTGAATGCCGCCAACGCCGCAAGATTTTTTTACCCTCAATATATGCCGGATGATCATGAAACAATTCCACAATTGGCATCTGTTACAAAAGGTGTGATTGGGTACGAAGGGATCATTAAACAATCATCTTACAAACAGCACGAGAATTTGAAAGGCCCGGTAGCACAGGGAGATGGCCCATTGTGGGTGCCGGGGAAAAATCCTGAAGAATCGCAGTTCAGTGTATATGGTAGTGGCCATGCAGGTATTTTTGGCAGTATTATACGCACTACAAATGTTGCTGCTGTGTTGCAACTGGATTTGCTGGCCACAGATTTTTATCATGATAAATCTTATCCTTCTTTTTTGTATTATAATCCTTATGCAACTGCTAAAACAGTTGTGGTGAAAACGACAGGCAGTAAAAAAGTTGACTTGTATAATACCGTAACAGGTAAATTCATTGCAAAGAATGTTTCTTCTTCCGCTTCTATAAAACTCTCTCCAAAAAATGCTGCGGTAATTGTATTTGTTCCTTCCAATGGTAAACTAACTTATGAAGGAAGTAAATTGCTGGTAAATGATATTGTAGTTGACTACATGGTTCAGAAAAAATAAATTGAACGTATGAGAAACACTGTTAAATTATTTGCAACCACAACGTTCATACTTGTTTTTTCTTCTGCCTTTTCACAGGGAAAAAAAATGTCAAAAAACTGGTGGAAGGAAACAGTTTTTTACCAAATATACATGCCAAGCTATGCCGATAGTGATGGTGATGGGTATGGCGATTTTAAAGGCATGGCCGGCAAACTGGATTACCTGCAATCACTGGGTGTAAAAGGGATCTGGCTTACGCCATTCCTGCAATCACCCAAGGTTGATAATGGCTATGATGTAACAAGCTATTATGATGTTGATTCCACGTATGGTAACATCGATGATTTTAAAAATTATTTAGGAGAAGCCCATAAAAGAGGTATCAAAGTAATAATGGATATGGTACTCAACCATACATCCACAGAATCAAAATGGTTTAAGGAATCAAAAAAATCTGTTGACAATCCTTACCGGAATTATTATATCTGGAAAGACAAATCCAACAACTGGGAATCTTTTTTTGGAGGAAGTGCATGGCAAAAAGATACGCTAACTAACCAGTATTACTATCACAAGTTTGATAGAAGGATGGCTGACCTAAACTGGAGTAACCCGAAGGTTGTGGATGAGATACAGAACGTGTTACGGTACTGGTTGGCACTTGGTGTGGATGGGTTCAGGCTGGATGTGATAAACTTCTTAACGACTGATAGCATCACAAAAGATAACCCGGTTAAAGACGGTGTTCAGCAACACCTGAATGATATCGATCAACCCGGTGTAAAGGAAGCGATCAAAAAAATAAGGTCTGTTGTGGATGAATATAATAACAGGTTTATAGTGGGAGAGATCGGCAGTGATAAGATAGCGATACTCAAAAAATACCAGTCTCCTGCATTGCTGGATGTTGTTTTCAATTTCAATTTTGGCAGCATTCCGGCCTTTTCTGCCAAACGCATCTTTGATGAATTGAAAAGTATGGAGACAAATATGCAGGGTTATCCAACTTTATTTTTTGGAAGCCACGATATGCCACGTATGATTGACCGGCTTGCCGGAGGCAACGTGGACAGGGCTGTAGTATTGGCTGCATTAATGCTTACGGCAAAGGGTATCCCATTTATTTATTATGGAGAAGAAATAGGTATGCACAATATAAATGCCGGCAGCATAGAAGAAATGGTGGATATCCAGGGCAGGACACATCACCAGCTTGCATTGAATGCCGGTAAAGATTCAACAGCTGCATTGGTTGAAGGAAATGAGCACAACCGGGATAAGTCACGTAGCCCAATGCAATGGAATGATAAAGTGTTCGCTGGTTTTTCTGATCAAAAAAGCTGGATAAAGATAAATGCCAATTATAAGCAAGTTAATGCTGATGCGTTGTCTGGAAAGAAGGAATCAATTTTGGCCAGGTATAAAAAATTGATTGATTTAAGAAATAAGGAAAAAGTATTGCAGTATGGTAAATACGAGAAACTGTTATTAAATAAAGATCAAATATTCTTTACACGTTCTCTGGCTGCCGTTAAAATCACTGTGATAATCAATTTTGGAAAACAAAAAACTATAACACTTCCCCCGGGAGCCGCAATATTAATGGGTAACACAACGCTGAAAACTAATGACTTTATCATCTACCGTCATTAGCTAAATTGATGTTGTAAAACTTGATAATAAGATCCCCACGCAGACGCCTGAACTATAGGCACTATTGATACAGACTCTGTTGATACCAATAATGAATAAAGGGACACACATGTGAAGCCAGTTGATTTCTTGAACAGTGAAGTGTATAGGCAAATGGTATTTATTGGTTTTGAATATAAGGGTTCTGAATAACGAAGGCAAACTTACCGGCAATATTACCATTCAGGCATTGCTAAACCTGATGTGAATTGAGTCAGGATAATGACGAGTTTCGAATCCCTAAGAAAGAATTAAGTAAGATTACGAATGAGTTTTACAAGGATCACAAATGAAAGATCAATGAAAATTGAAGCCTTTTCATTTGTGATCTTTATAATAATAGGGTTCTATTACCTTGCACCACCAGTAACATTTATCTTTTCACCATTTACCCATGCTGAATCATCAGAGGCTAAGAAAACGGCCACTTTAGCTATATCATTTGGTTGGCCTATTCTTCCCAAAGGTGTACCGGCAATCATTTGTTTTTCAAAATCACTGCCAATGATACCAACACTGATGGTGCCTTCTGTTTCAACGCCGCCTGGAGCAAGGGTATTGATACGGATTTTTTTGCCGGCAAATTCTTTTGACAGCGCCACTGCAATGGTATCAACAGCGCCCTTGGTAGCAGAGTACACCACAGAGTTTGCCATTGGGTTGTCACTAATGAGAGAACCTACATTAATAACACTTCCGCCATCGCCATTGAAATGCTGGATAGCTTCCTGTGTAGCTAAAATAGTACCGAGTACATTGGTGTTGAACTGGCGGTGAAACTCTTCTGCAGTTACTGCTTCCAGTGGTTCAAATTTGAAAACACCGGCGTTGTTTACCAATACATCCAGTTTGCCGTAAGCAGTTTTTGTTTCTGCAAATAATCTTTTTACATCGGCAGCATCTGCAACATTACCTTGTACAGCAATGGCCTTGCCTCCATTGGCGATGATCTCATCCACCACTTTTTCTGCACCTGCTTTGTCAGATGAATAGTTAACTACTACTGATGCACCTTCGGTGCCATACGCTTTTGCAATACCGGCGCCGATTCCTTTTGAAGCGCCTGTTACTATCGCAACTTTGTTTTTTAATTTAGACATGATTATAGATTTGAATGATTAAATGAAATGGTTAATGGTTATTCGTTAATAGTGGAAGGTTGATCTATTTCCACCCACCACCTAATGAACGATAGAGTTCAATAACAGCGGTTGATTGTTCTTTTTGCAATACTGCCAGTTCCAACTCTCCCTGCAATACATTGCCTTGTGCGGTTATCACTTCCAGGTAATTAGCCATACCATTTTTGAAAAGCAGTTTGGCATTACCGATAGCCTGTTGCAGGGTGCTTACCCTTGTGGAAGCGATAGATCGCTGTTCTTTCAGTTTGTTTACTTTCACCAACGCATCACTTACTTCACCAACGGCAATTAAAACAGATTGACGGAACCCGATCACTGCTTTTTCTCTCTGCACTTTTGATAGTTCGTATTGTGTTTTCAATTGTTTACGCTGAAAGAGTGGTTGTGTGATGCCGCCTGCTGCTGTTGCAAATAGGGAAGCAGGAATATTAAACCAGTTGCTTGCTTTAAATGAATTAATGCCGCCTGCTGCGGTAATGGTCAATGATGGATACATACTTGCTTTGGCAATGCCGGTGTTGGCATTAGCAACAGTAAGTTCCAGTTCTTTTACTCTTACATCGGGCCTGTTTTGTAATAAGGCTGATGGCACGCCTGCTGTTGTTTCTTCATTAAAAACTGCATCAGTAATGTTCCCACTCCTTTTTATTGCATTGGGAGAAACGCCTGATAAAATACTGATGGCATTTTCCTGGATGGCAATTTCCTGTTCCAGTTGAGGAATTAATTGTGCTGCCACCAAACGTTGTGCTGCTGCCTGTTGTATTGCAAGCGCTGTTACATCGCCGGAATTGAATTGCAGGTTGATGATGTTGAGCGTGCTGTCATTCAACAACAGGTTTTTCTTTGCAATAGCCACCTGTGCATCCAGCATCAGTAAATTGTAATAACCTTTTGCAATGGATGAAACAAGGTTTGTCTGTATAGTTTTTTTAGCTTCTGTTGTTTGCAGGTAAGTTGCTAATGCCTTTGCTTTCTGGTTTTTAATTTTCCCCCAGATATCTGCTTCCCAACTTAATGCGGCGCTGATGGTATAATCTTCTACATAAGATTTACCAAGAAACTGGCTGAGGCTTAAACCATTCAGGCTGTTATCAGAAGGACGGTTGATAGCACCTGTTGCCTGTAATCTTGCTTCTGGCAGGTAACCCAATTTGCTTTGGTTCACTATAAGCTGTGCCGCTTCTATATTTTTTAAAGCAGCCTGCATATCATAATTGTTAGCAACCGCACTGTCAATTAACTGCTGCAGGTTTTGATTGCTGAAAAATTGTTTCCACTGGATGTTTGCAATAGTAGTGGTATCAGTAGTGCTGATGGTTCTGTATGTCTCTGGCAAAGGAGCTTGCGGCACTGCAATATCCTTAGATACTTTACATGCACTTAAAGACAGCAGTAGTATTGCATAGAGATAAATAAGTATGATTTTCATTGTTATTGTATTAATTAGTTTGTAATTCCAGTTTATCCATTACCCATTCGTCTTTTTCTTCAATTTTTTTACTGCTTACTTTTTCCTGTAAGTATTGGAATATGGTAAAGAGAACAGGGATGATGAAGATGCCAAGTAATACACCGGTGAGCATTCCACCTACAGCACCGGTACCGATAGAGCGGTTGCCCATTGCCGAGGCGCCCGTTGCCGTTAGCAATGGAATAAGCCCTGCGATAAATGCAAAGGATGTCATAAGTATGGGACGGAGGCGGAGCGTTGCCGCTTCAATAGCTGCATGACGGATGGACAAGCCGGCTTTTCTTCTTTGTACCGCATATTCAACAATAAGAATAGCATTTTTGGCTAACAGCCCGATCAGCATAATGATACCAACCTGTACATAGATATTGTTTTCAATCCCTGCAAAATTGATAAAGGCAAATACGCCGAGTAAACCCGTAGGCACTGAGAGTATCACTGCAAAAGGCAGGAGATAACTTTCATATTGTGCAGCCAGTAAAAAGTACACAAAGATGATAGACATCACAAATATCCAGGTGGTTTGTGAACCCGATTGTTGCTCTTCTCTCGTTAAACTGCTCCATTCATACGCATAGCCACGTGGTAAAAAGGTGGCTGCTGTTTCTTCGATAGCTTTTAGTGCTTCCCCGGAACTGAACCCTGGTTTAGGAACACCATTGATGGTAACAGCATTGAAGAGATTGTTTCTTGTTACTGTTTCAGGGCCATAAACTTTTTCTAAATTCACCAATGTTTTCACCGGTACCATTTCTCCAATATTGTTTACCTGTACATCATTGAGGGTGGATGGGTCAATGCGGTAAGCAATATCAGATTGCATTATCACTTTGTATTGTTTGCCAAAGCGGTTAAAATCACCTGCCTGTAAACTGCCATAATACACCTGCAGCGTTTGCAGCAATTCACTAACGGATACACCGAGTTGTTTTGCTTTCTCTTCGTCAATGTTAAGTTTGTATTGTGGATTGCCTGTGTTGAAAGTGGTGAAAGCATACATTATCTCGGGACGCTTCATCAACTCACCAATAAAGCCATAAGCTGTTGCACTTAGGTCTTCCAGTTTGCCGCCGGCCCTGTCCTGCAATATCAATTCAAAACCATTGGTGTTGCCAAAGCCTTGTACGGTAGGCAATGTAAAAGTGAAAAGGTCTGCCTGGGAGATCACGGATAGTTTTTGATTTACTTCTCCCAGTATCGCATTGATATCTTCTGTTTTACCTCTTGTGCCGGGCTTTTTTAGTTTTACAAAAGCAAGGCCACTGATAGGGCTTGTAGCATTGGTAATGATATTCATTCCTGCCACGCTATAGGATTTTTCAACAGCTTCCACTGTACCGATGATACTGTCCACTTTGTCGATCACTTTTTTAGTACGTTCTAATGATGCACCTGGCGGCATATTAAGAGAATATAAAAAGATGCTCTGATCTTCTGTAGGGATGAAGCCTGTTGGTGTTTGCTTTACCAATACAATAGTTCCAATTGTAATGGCAACTAATCCTGTTAACGCCACCCATTTAGCTTTAATGAGAAACCGAAGACTGCTGCTATAACGGTTTGTCATGTTTTCAAAACCTGCATTAAAAGCCTTAAAGAACTTTGCTTTGAATCCTTTTGGTTTTTCACTGCCTATATGGTGATTGTTTTTCAGGAACAAAGCCGACAATGCAGGGCTTAATGTCAATGCATTTACAGCAGATATCAAAATAGCTATCGCCAGTGTGAAAGCAAACTGTTTAT
>JAZKGV010000265.1:0-16342 GCA_040385725.1 Bacteroidota bacterium
AAGTACATATTGGCGTTAATACTTTTTCAAACAAGGAAGAGAAACCTGTATTTAAAACTACTTATCAAAAGTAGTTCTGCAACATCTTATATATTCTTCCCGGAGAATGTTTTTTTAGCTGTTAAATTTATTATTTGCTGTTAAATTGCATGATAAACGAACAAATGAAATTGTTCAGACTATATCGTTACCAATGATTGATATTGTAATAGTAAACTGGACTAGCGGGCATTACTTAAGAAAATGCATTGCCTCCATTCTTGAAAATAAAAATGAACCATATGTCAGTAAAGTCATCGTTATAGATAACGACTCTGGTGATACCTCTGCAACGGATCTGGTTGACAACAGGAAAATAGAAATAATACATAATAAAAAAAACCTTGGTTTTGCAAAAGCTTGTAACCAGGGTTTCAGGTTGTGTAAATGCGATTTTGTTTTGTTGTTAAACCCTGACGCTTTACTTCTTGAAAATACCCTTCAGGATTGTGTTGCTTTTATGAAACAAACCAGCAGTGTTGATATTTTAGGTTGTTGTTTATTAAATGATGCCGGCATTACATCAAAATCATGTTCCCGTTTTCCATCGCCACTCCGTTTCTTTTATGATGCGTCAGGCCTCTCAAAAATTGCCCCTAAAATATTTACCCCTGCAACACTTATGACGGATTGGGATCATTCAGAAAGCAGGCAGGTAGACCAGGTAATGGGTGCATTCATGTTTATGCGGAAAGATGTGTTTGATAAAATTGGGTACTTTGATGAGCGTTTTTTTGTTTACTATGAAGAATTGGACTTTTCACTCAGGCTGGCCAAAGCAGGTGGCATAAGTTATTTCAGTTCTGAAATAAAAGCAGTCCATTCAGGAGAAGGCACTACAACATCTGTGAAGGCTTTCCGGTTATATTTAAGTTTACAAAGCAGGTTCAGGTATGCAAAAAAAAATTTTTCGTGGCCCGGCTATTTATTTGTTTGTTTAAGTACGTTTCCTGTTGAATTTATTTCCCGGTTTTTCTTTCTTCTTTTATCAGGTAAGCCTGGCGAAATAAAAAATCTTATCAGAGGATTTAAGATGTTGCTTGCTCCGCCTGCAACTTAACAGCGTGTGTTTCCCATATATTTGCATCGCTTTGATTGCTGTATCAGCTACCAGTTTAGCTTTTTGTTTATAAACAGCATTTGACCAGTGTTATAATGAAGATCCTTTTTAAAAATTTATTTTCGTTTGGGCTTATCCAGGGAATTAATTTACTGATTCCCTTACTAATTACACCCTTCCTATTAAAAACAATTGGGGTTAGTAACTATGGGGTTGTTGCAACTGCACAAAGCCTCGCTATATTTTTTATTTTATTTACAGATTTTGGGTTTAATCTTACCTCGGTAAGACGCATAGCACAGGCCCGGGGCAATAAAAACGAAATTGAAAGTATTGTTAATGGTACATTTTTTTTAAAACTTATACTGTTATGTGCGGCTTTCATTATTTATATTTTACTAATCCTTGTTGTTCCCCAGTTTAACCAGCATTTTCTAATTTATTTATGCAGCTTTAGCCTGGTCATAGGCAATACTTTTTTGCCTTTTTGGTTTTACCAGGGTATTGAAAAAATGAGCAAAACTATTTTACCGGTGCTGATTTTTAAGGTGCTGATAATCGTTTTAATTTTCTTTTTGATAAAAAGACCTGTGGATGCTATGCTGGCAAATATTTTTTTAGGAGCTGCCAATTTATTGGCAGGTGTTTTTTTATTGATCCAGATACGAAAAGAATACAATATATCTTTAAAACTGCTCAGCATAGCTGTTTTAAAACATGAATTTAAAAATGGGTTCGCTTTGTTTATCTCTAATTTCGGGGTGGCCATTTATGTAGGCTCGTCTTTACTTATTTTAAGCTTTTTTCTTACCCCCGAAAACCTGGGTATTTACAGTATTGTAGATAGAATATTGCAAATATTAAGAGCGCTGCTTGCTATGGTACACAATACTTCTTACCCACAGGTTTGTAATATTGTACAGGAATCTCAAAGTTCCCTGGTTGATTTTATAAAAAAAGTTTATACCCCGGTATGGCTGGTTGTTTTACTACTATGCCTGTTCTTGTTTTTTTATCCCGATATTGTAGTAACCTATTTTATAAAAAAACCTCAGGATGTCTTATTTGCTGCAGGCGTATTGAAGTATTTTAGCTTTGTACTTTTTATAGTAGGCCTTAATATCCCTTTTTATCAAACCCTGCTTGCCTATAAAAGAGACTGGCTTACTGTGAGGATATTATTTGCCGGGGCATTATTAAGTGTAACATTAAATATGATTTTGGTTCCGGTGCTGAATATAAAGGGAGCTGCTGTAAGTATGTACATTGTTGAAATTATGATCACCGCCACATTTATTTATTATTTTTTTAGTTTAAGAAAAGTATATGAGCAAGGAAAGTTATTCAAATAAAGACATTGTTTATTTCATCAATCCACGCTTAGACCTTGTAAGCATGCTGCCTGATAACCCCAAGCAGAAAGTGCTGGAAATAGGCATGGGAGGTGGTGATACCCTATTGCATATTAAACAAAATAACCTGGCTTCAGAGGTTACGGGTATTGATATTATTGAGCTCCCCGGAACAAACCAAACGAATCCCCTTATTGACAAAGTACACTTTATTGACTTAGATAAGGAAGCACTTCCTTTTTTACCTGCATCGTTTGATGTGATAATTGCCGGTGATACACTTGAGCATTTAATTAACCCGTGGAGTGTACTTGAAAAGCTAAGCGGTGTTCTAAAACATGGCGGTCACATGTTGATCAGTCTGCCTAATATACGGGATATGTACGCCCTGTTTCCAATTGTTTTAAAGGGAAATTTTGAATATACGGATAAAGGCATTTTTGATAAAACCCATATGCGTTTTTTCTGCAAAAAAAATATGATTAAACTTGTTGAACACGGGGGACACCTAAAAATAGAAAAGATCATCCCTATTCAAAATTTTGGGAAAGCCAATCTTAAAAGAAAACTGTTTAATAAGCTTACTTTGAAGATATTTGAAGAATTTACCACCACTCAATATCTTATCAAAGCTGTGAAAGTTTAATTCAGTAAATTAACCACTGCTTTTTGTTCTTCAATTTACCCGGTGCCTTCAGCATTTACCATTTGATTCCTGAAGTAAAAATTGGAATTAAGTAAACTATTCACCATAAGTATTAATTCTGCAAAAAATATCAGTTGAAACCAAAAAGAGAAAATAGATAAATAAAGATCATCAAAAAAGCTAAGCAATAAAGGAAAAAGTAAAAAAGTATAATATAGCATTGCCCTGTTGCTTTTTTTATAAACAGCTTTATTATATAGCCAGGTATGCAGCCCTCCGTAAAAAGCCAGCATTAACCAGGCGTACAATTTACCAAAGTCACTTATGTATGGGCTGTAATATGTATACACATTTGTTGCATACGGAACAAACACATAATTGTGTGCCGGGGCATTAATTTTTCTTGTAGGTATCAAACCCAGGCTCATTGCAACTTTTTTGAAAAACATAGTGGAATAATCACCTTCTGCAGATCCTTCTTTATGTTGATCCAATTCCTTATCTAAAGCATTTAACCCGATTACCAGGTAAGTACCCACATATGTTGATGATGCATCAATATTCTCCTCAACCGATTTATTTACATTCCCTCCCTTACTCATAATGATTCCGAAAAGCATGAATAAACAAAAAAAGATAGATAGCGAAAAAAATATCTTTTTTGCCGAAAACCGGTTATTGACAAGAAAGCTGATACCCAGGTATATAATGAGTACCATGAATAAAAAAGTACGCCCGGTGGCAAATATTGCATATGTTAAAGTAAGGAGGAATGAAATTATCAGGAGGGCACGATTGATTTTATTCCGCTGCTTAAAGAAAGAATACAAGTTAACTGCAAACACAACATAGGACAGCGACATCAGGTATTTCAAAACCCCTATATCAGCGTCGCCATAACTGAGTTCATAACGCAGACCGATAAAAAAGCTTTCAATATGAGAACTTAAAAATATTTTATACGCCGCTTGTATATAAAAAGGCAGTCCTACTAGTATTACAGCCGTTGATACTATCCTTAATTTAAAATCAATATTAAAAGAAGGGGAATGGATTTTAATATTAATCCTGTTTGCAGGTTCCAAAGCAAGCGCAACCATTATAGAACCCAAGCTAAAAAAGAGAACACCAACAAAGAAAACAATGTATACCTTCAAGCTTAAAGGCTCCAATTTATTCAGTAGCGTGAACTTAAATATAAAATGAAGCAGTATAATAATAAACCACAACAGTGAAAACAACACAGCTGGCTGCATCACTATTTTTCCCAGTCTATAATAAGTAAATAAAACTAAAAAAAAATGTAGTAAAATAAAAATCAGATCAGTTAGTATAACGCTGAATTGCTCCATACTTTTTATAAATCAACAGCAACTTTGGCTGCCCGTTATTTTGCTAAACAAGTGCTCATTAAAAAACTTTAATTTAATGGGTATTACTTCCTGAATAAAGTATAACACGATATAAACAACATAGTTATTAAAACAGACAAAACAGAAAACAAAATTGCTGTTTTAAGTTTCCCTACCCTAATCTTTTTCATTGGATACTCAGCGTTATCTATTATTTGCAGCAGAGGTATTTTTTTCAGGTACTGGTACCTTGCCATTTCAAGTGTTTTAAACATTTCTTTGTATGCCTCCCCGTATGCCTGCATATTAAACTGCTGTTTTACAGCCTGTGTTTGGGTAGCAGCGAAGGCCGGGTTTACATTTGCATCCTGGCTGGAAGCCCTTGTATCTACGCTTGAACCTACGTTCCCCTTAAGTGATGCCACTCTTTGTTCCAGTATTTCCAGCGTCTCCCTGTCTTTTTTACTTGTTATTTCAGTATAAAAAGAGCTTGCGGTTTCAATCAGACGGTCTGTGAAAATCTTTGACAACTTTTCATTAGGTGTTTTTACCCTGAGTTCATAAATGCTTAACTTCTTATCAGGTCTGTCCGCAGTTATATATTCAACGGCAAAGGCAAGAAAGATATTATTTAAAATACTGTCCTGCAAATAAGTAAAGTTGTCTCTTTGTACACCAACAGGGAAACTTACATTTTTTAATAGCGGTTTAGAATCGAGATCTTTTCTAAGTTCGGTTAATTCAATATAATAATCAGCAAGTGTAACGGGCTTTCCATTGAAGGTCTCCTTTGTCAGTAATACACTTTCTATTATCCGCCTGCTTTTTAGTATTTCAATTATATTATCCCCATCAAACATACTTCCCCCGGAACCAAACCCAAATCCAAACTGTGCTGCAAGATTCATAGCGCCTGAAAGGCCTCCCTCATTCGTACCAGCATCAAGGGCAAAAGTAAGCCTGCTTTCGTACATGGGTTTTTGAGTGGACGCATAATAAATGCCTGCTATGCCGGATACAATACCTGCAATAAGAAACCACCACCATTTTTTTAACAGCGACTGAATAAAGGGAAAATACAAAAGGCTATTCAACTTGCCGGCAGTAGCTGAGCCAGGTGTATTAATGTTATTGCTATCATTCAATTCCGTCATTTCCTTAATTTCTTAAATTTATAATCACATTGGCAATGATTGCCAGTGAAGATATTACCACCGACCATTCGCCCAATGATACCCTCGATTTATTTTTATCATTCTTTTGAGGAACAAATATTTCTGATCTTGAAACCACTTTAGGATAGCTCCTGAAAAATAAAAAATGCTTTACCTTTTTTGCTTTGCCATCCGGGTACACTACAAGGGTCCCATTTTTTCGTGCAAGCTCAGTATAACTGCCCGACTTTTGGATATAATACTTCAGGTTCTCTCCTTCTTTAAAAGGGATAATGGTTGGATAATACACTTCTCCACCCACTTTTACCAGGTTGTTGTTTTGCTCTATCGTAAGTATATCGCCATCCTCAAGCAACATGTTATCAGTTTCCTTTTTTTCATGCAACGCTTTATAAAGGTCAATACTTATTTTATCGTATTCCTTATAAATTTCATCCTTCAGGCGTTCTGCAGAGTTAAGGCTGTCTTTATCAATATTCAGCAGTTTTGAAAATGTTTTTTCCCTGTCCTGCAGCGGCTGGTTTCGTTTGGTAAGCCTGCGTATCACTAATGCGGTGGTATCTGCATTGGCTCTGAAACCTCCTGCCCTTTCAACAATATCACTTATCCTGTCTCCACTCATCTTTAATGTATAACGGCCAGGGTTAAGTACCATTCCCTCAACAAACACAATACGCTGGTTTACATAATCAGATTTCTGCCTGATATTGACAACATCATAGGGCTGCAATGCAATATCTCCTGCACCTGTACTGTCTGAAAGATCAGCGTTTATAATTTCCGTTTGCTGGTGATTTACCTCTGTAAGTTTAAGAGAACTAATACGGCGGGCTATTTCAATATTCCTGTTATCCCCCATCTCGTTAAATCCACCGGCCCGTAAGATCAAATCCCGTAAAGTGATATTTTCTGCCCATTTATACTTGCCGGGCTTTTTAATATTACCATCAATGCTTACTGTTACTTCATTTTCAAGGTCAAAAATTGAATATAGAGTAACGCTGTCATCCTTTTTAAGGTAGATAGCAGCAAGGTCCTTCATCACCGAATCAACATCAAAGGAAACCTGTACAGGTTTGTTATTGTCATTGAGCCTGCTGATGCTTCCCCGTTTGGTATATACATCTACATTAACACCGCCGGCTTTTTCAAACAGTTGTTTTAAAGTAAGATTGGCGCTGAGTTCATAATCTCCCGGCCGCATTACGGCGCCTTTTAGTGTAATCTTGTTTTGAAAGCTTTTCAGCAATTTTCCTACAACAATTGAATCACTTGGCTGTGGTTTGTAAACACTATACTGGCTTTTAACAAGGTCTGTTATGCTTCTTTCCCTTTCAGTATATTGATATACTGTTACAGCAGCTTTGTAAGCATCATCGGCAAAACCGCCGCTGTACTGCAGCACATTCTCAAATGTTTCTCCCTGCACCAGTTCGTATTTTCCCTTGTGCCTTACATTTCCATTTAGTGTTACCCTTGTATCATAATAAGGTATCCTTATCACATCGCCTTCACTTAGCAATACATTATCTTTCTGATTTCCTTTGGTTAAAAAAGCATACAGGTCAATCGTTCTCTTTACTTCATTACCTCTTATCAATTCAATTTTGCGGTAGCTGCCGTAGTCAGATGGTCCGCCGCATAAATACAGCAGGTTGAAAGCCGTGGTAAGTGAAGATACAGTGTAAGTGCCGGGCTTTTTGGCTTCGCCAATTACGGTTACCCGTATGCTTCTTATTTTACCGAGCGAAATCTGGACCCTTGTGCTGCCGCCACGGATAGCCCGGTAGATGGTGGCCGCAAGTTTAGACTTGATCTTTGCACTTGCCTGCTCAATGCTAAGGCCGTTTACAAATACCGGCCCCACTTGTGGTATATAAATATTGCCTTCTTCGTTAACAGTAACATTGTATGTTTTTTCACTGAAGCCAAATACATTTATTATCAACTCATCATCAGGCCCCAGTATATAACCCGAAGGTGTAGGTATTCTTAAATTGGGCTCAAACACCATACTGGCAGAAGTAAATAATTCAGACCCAAACACAGATAAATCAGTTTCCTTCTTTTCTCTTGGTATGTCAAAAGCGTCCTTGTTATCCAGCCTGTCTGCTTTTTTGTTATTTACGTTCTGTTTTTGTTTACTGTTATCAGTAAGGTTCAGGTCAAGATCTGAAATACGTTCTCTTAATTTACTGATCTCTGCCTGAGGCAACCCTCGCTGCAGGAGCAAAGCATAAATTGCCTGCTCGTTAAGGCCATTATCAGCAGCTTTTTGAAGATACATTGTAATATCAGCATCCGACACATCATCTATATTAATAGTGGACAGATCCTGGGTTGTCAATGGATTTACTTGTGCCATGGTACTTCCTACACAAAAGAACAGGCAAACAGAGATAAGTACAGCACAAATTCTATGGTTCATACAAATGCAATAAACTTTTACGAAAGACCCCCTTTTTTGAGAAAAACCACATTAAACGGGTTAGAATTCAAGCCAGTAGCAGGAATTTGCTGCAAAATAAGGGAAAAATAGCCAAACAGGTGGTTAACAGATGCCCGGCAGGTAACCTGGCTCCTTAAAAATTTTTGCCCCAAAAAACCTTTCTTGTTAGTTTCGTTTACAGCCTCCTAAACGATGAAGCATGTTTGCAACAGAAAACAAAATAAAAGATGGTTTTGAGATGATCGAACTCCGTGACAAGAGCACGGGCACATTTGTTGAAATAATACCATCATGTGGCGGCCTGCTTCATTCATTTAATGTGGACCATAATGGTGGGTTTGTAAACGTGGTGGATGGATATGAAAACAAAAATGATCTTGAACAGAACCTTACTGCAAAGGGTTTTAAAAGTTGCAAGCTCTCTCCTTTTGCCTGCCGCATTAAAGATGCCACTTACAGTTTTGAAGAAAATACATATTTAGTAGATAAATTTTTACTGGGGCCAAATGCCCTGCATGGTTTAATTTATGATGCTGTTTTTACCGTGATATACCAATATGCCAACGAGGAACATGCAGGTGTGGCTGTTGAATATAAATATCGTGGAGATCACCCAGGTTTTCCTTTTGATTATGATTGCGTAATTACCTATCATCTTAAAAGGGATAATGAGCTGTTGATATCAACAGATATTTTTAATCGGGGCGAAGGGCTGATGCCGATACAGGATGGCTGGCATCCCTATTTTACGTTTGGGAAAAAAATTGATGATCTGCAGCTAAAGTTTAAAAGCAACGAAAAGCTGATGTTTGATAATAAAATGATACCAACAGGAAGGATTGTACCGTATGAAGAGTTTATTACTTTAAAAAAGATAGGCGATACAATATTTGATGATTGCTTTACGGTAAACCACAGTGGAAAACAACCACTGATAGTATTGAAAGACCCTGAAGCCAATTTACAGGTGGAAGTATGGCCGGATAAAACCTATCCTTATGTTCAGTTTTATACACCAGGCCACCGCATGAGCCTTGCTATAGAATGTTTGAGTGCTCCACCTGATACATTTAATAACGGTATTGATTTGATCATACTGCCACCTGATGCTAATACTGTTTTTACAACAATGTATAAGATAGTACGGTTGTAAAACGGCCTTACGCCCCTTTAGGGGATGGGGGCGTTTTTTCACTTAGCTCCAGCCACCGCATTTCTTTTGCATCGATCAACTCAATAAGCTCTCCAATTCTTGCTGCGGCTTTTTGCAATTCATCAAAGGGCAGTTTTCCGGCTGCCATTTTTGTTTCTAGTGCTTCTTTTTCTTTTTGCAAAGCAGGCATTTCTTTTTCTAAGTTTTCAAACTCAAACTTTTCTTTAAAAGAAAGTTTTTGACTGCTGCTGTTGGAGGTTTGTTGTGGTTTGCCCTCTTTTACAACAGGCGCTTCTTCTTTTGACTGGATAAAAGAACCGGTAAGCGTATTATTTTTTAACTGTTCCCTGTATTGTGTATAGTTACCGGGGAAATCCCTTATTACGCCTTCGCCTTCAAAAGCAAAGAGATGATCTACCAGCCGGTCCATAAAATAACGGTCGTGGCTAACTATTAAAATACAACCGGGAAAGTCGAGTAAAAATTCTTCCAGCGTCCTTAATGTCTGCAGATCCAGGTCATTAGTAGGCTCATCAAGAATTAAAAAATTAGGGTTCACAAACAACACACTTAATAAATGCAATCTTCTTTTTTCGCCACCACTTAATTTGCTTAATGGAGTGTATTGTTGCTCTGCACTAAAGCCAAACTTTTCCATAAACTGGCTGGCGCTTATTTTACTGCCATCTGCCAATGGAAAAAATTCTGCAAAGTCTTTTACAAATTCTATTGCCCTTTTATCTTCCTTATACTGCAGGCCCTCCTGGTTAAAGTTTCCAAACACCACAGTAGCTCCATGATTGATCTTACCGCTATCCGGCGGTTCCTGCAGCAATGCAATTTTTAAAAAAGTTGATTTGCCTGCGCCATTTTTTCCAACAATACCGATACGTTCTCCTCTCTTAAAAGTATAATCAAACCCTTTTATTAAAACTTTATCACCGTAGGCTTTGTTCACTTTTTTCATCTCCAGTATCTTACCACCAAGCCTTGTCATTTTTACCTGCAGGCTTACTTCCAGTTCTTCTTTTTTCTGGCTCACTCTTTCTTCCACCACAGCAAAAGCATCTTGCCTTGATTTTGATTTGGTGGTTCTTGCCTTTGGCTGCTTACGCATCCACTCCAGTTCTTTCCTGAAAATATTTTTATCCTTTTGTAATTCACTTGCCTGCACTTCCTGCCGCAAACTTTTTTGTTCTAAGAAAAAATCATAGTCGCCACGGTATTCAAAAACTTTCCCTTCATCAATTTCAATGATCTCATTACACACAGCATCTAAAAAATAACGGTCATGCGTTACCAGCAACAAAGTAATTTTTTGTGCACTTAAAAAATCTTCCAGCCATTCTATCATACTTACATCCAGGTGGTTGGTAGGCTCATCCAGTATCAATAAACATTTGCCTTCATGTATCTGTGATTCGATCAATGACTGTGCAAGCGCCACTCTTTTCCGTTGGCCGCCACTTAGGTTTTTAACCGGTTCATTTAAGTGATGAAGATTAAGTTTGCCCAGTATCTGCTGCAGCTCATTTTCAAAATTCCAGGCATTGTGTTCATCCAGCTTTCCCATCAGTTCAGTTAAATGATCCACATCATCTGTTCCTTCTTCCAAAAACATTTCATAATCCTTCACCACTTTCACCACAGGATTGTCCAGCCGCAGTATATTATCCCAGATACTTTTCTCCTCATCAAAAGGAGTTTCCTGCTGCAGCATGATCACTTTCACTTCTTTGCGTACCCAGATACTGCCGTCGTCTGCAGTATCCAATCCTGCAATTATCTTAAGCAGTGTTGATTTGCCGCTGCCGTTTCTTGCCACCAACGCAATTTTATCCCCTTCTTCTATATGAAAGCTGATGTCTTTAAAAAGTGTTCTTATTCCAAACGACTTACCGATATTTTCTATTGAAGCATAATGCATGGCGCAAAGGTAACGGAGTAAAGATGACTGGCTACAGACAAATGTTTATTGAAAAAATATCAGGGGTGTAGTACTGTTAAATTAAAACCGGAATTGACTACCACATTGGCACCTTGGTATACTGTAAGGCTATTAATGGTAACGTTAGAATTTATAACAACTGTACCACTATAAATAATCACATTGGAAGTGGGCGTTGGCAAATTATTACAAGGCCAGTTAGCTGAATTTTCCCATGTACTATCAATTGCACCTGTCCATACAAATTGTGTTGTATCCACAATCCTTACAGTTGTGACCGCTATAGGATTAACACATGAATCATTGCTTACAATCCGGTATATGATATTATATAAGCCCGTATCAGAAGGGGTAAAATTTATACTCCCGGAAAGACTATCAATAATTATGCTGGCCGGTGTAATACTAAACCTACCATTAGCAACACCATCAATAAGCGGGGCTGCTGTGGTTACCTCATAATTACAAAATACTGGTTTGGTATAACTTATTTTAGTATTTAATCTGTAGTTATTTTCAATTACAGCACTTACATAGTATGTACAACCGGCTATGGTATTCTTTACCATTACCTGGTAAGCACCGGCAGGTAAATTGTCAAATACTGGTGAAGACTGAAATGCTGTTCCATCAAGGCTATACTCGTATTCGCTGGCAACAGGATTCGTTACTGTAATGCTGCCGAGCAATCCACCGGGACATGCAACTGTTGTTGATACAGATGGGGTGATTATTGTTGAATTAGAGAGAAACATTGTATCTACACTATACACTTCTTCAGAAGGATCAAGAATGTTTTTATAAGTTGCTTTAATAAGATAGGTTATATCATTATCTGATCCAAGACATACATTTGGGAAAGACACATTGTAATTACCATTGCCATCATTAACAGTATCTCCTGCAGAAACAAATTCTCCATTTGGTTTATATAATTCTACTTTTTTTAATAGCGACCCGCCATCCTTAGGTGCAAAGCGCCATGCTTCATTCATACCAATGCCACTCCAGCGTGGGGCCGTAAATGCAGATCTGCCGGGAGCCATTATCCCGTTATCCTGGTTGTAATTCTGCATCCCTATCATTGCAGCACCGCCGTTCCATGTTGTGCAAGTCTCCCTGTCAAACACATGCACTTCCACCAAACCAAGCCCTTCATACAAACTAACCTGGTATGTATTATTGAATTTATCGTTGCAATCAAAGCAGGGTACTTTATAATAAGAAACTACAAATTTGCGGTGTGGAGCCTGCCCAACTACTTCATATTTTATTTGCCGGTTAGGTGATTCAGGCCTGCTGATATCAATATCATGAAATGGCCCCATAATAACTGCCCTGTCATAGTCTGTGCTTGGCAAAGAACCGTCAAGCCCCTGAATAATCCATTGTGCAGCTTCATTGGCCTCGGCTGTATCAAAACTTACAATTCCATTGGTATTTATTATTAGTTGGTCGTAGTAATTTTCGTAAAATGGAAAAATGAACGGGAGAAAAATAGCGGGCGAATACCTATCGTCTTGTGTTAGCCCTGCAGAAGTGCCGGGTGTTGCCGGTGATACATTGGGCCTGAAACAACTTGTTTTATTTACTGTGTAGTGGTTTGAGAAAGCCCCAATAGCAGGAATTGTTGCTTTTAAAGTGATGCAGTTTTGTCCGCATGCAACAACTGTATCTTTTGTGCAGTTGAATGAAAAAGCTGATGCAGGCAGTTGCGCTGTTGCAGGGCTACATAAAACCAAACACAATATTGAGCTTATCAATCTCAGGTTCATAAGAGTTAATTTTTAATTCCGGGCTTTAAAAATACAAAAGATCAGCGGTTTTAATTCCACAAAAAAAGCCGCTTAAAAAAGCGGCTACACGTATATGAAAAATTGCCAAACAGCTTATTGATATACCCTGATATAGTCTATCTCCATTGAAGCGGTGGTAACATTGGGGTCTATTACACCACCAAAATTTCCACCCATTGCCATATTGCAAATGATAAAGAAATTATGATTGAAAGGAATGGTTGCTGAATTAGCTACCGTATGAATAACCTGTCCATCAACAGACATTTTTATTTCTGTGGCAGACCAGTCGAGCGTATAGATATGGAATTCTGTGGCTGCATTGGTGATGACCCTGCTGCTACCATTGGCATTGCCACCAGACCTGCCCGGATAATGCAGGGTTGCATAGATCCTGTTAAGGTCATTACCCAAATGTTCCATAATATCTATTTCACCACAGGCAGGCCATGGATTGGTTGCTATATCGCTACCCAGCATCCAGAACGCCGGCCATGTGCCGCCACCAACAGGAAGTTTTATCCTTGCTTCCACCTTACCATAAGTAAAAGCAAACTTATCTTTTGTAAGCAACCTTGCTGAGGTGTAATTGCTGCCGCTGTATGCTTCTTTCTTTAATGTAATTCTTAGATTACCATTTATAACTACAGCATTGTCAGCACGACTGGTATAATACTGTGCTTCGTTGTTGCCCCAACCACCAGCGCCAAGATCATAACCCCACTTTGTTGCATCTGGTAATCCGTCTGTATTAAATTCATCACCCCATATCAATGCTGGTGCAGTAACAGTTACAGTAACCGACACCGGTATTGTTTTATTTACTGATGCACCAGAACTGCTTTTCGCCGTAACCTTTACTGTAAAAGTATTGGTACCAAAAAGCGTATAACGATGTGTGACAGTTCCATCTGTCCCGGTTTCCACCACTGCATCGCCGTATTCAAAATCGTATGTAACTGCATTAGTAGCGGTTGCAGTAAAATTTACATTGCCTGTACCATCAGGACTTACTACCGCATTTACCTGGAGATTTGTGGGAGCTGGGTTAGCAGGAGTATTCTTATTTTCCTTTTTACAACTGGATGCTGTAAGAAAAGAAAATAAAAGGAACAGCGCTGCTATGTTTTTAGAGTACTTCATTTTTATTATGGTTTAACTTTTAACTTCTGGTACCAGGCGTTACCCTCAATGCCAATATTCCGGATGCTCATGTTCGTTTCTGAAATGGACAGTATTTCATACACTGTACCGCCTGTTCCAAAAATTATCAACCCATTACCTGGTACACCAAACTGCACCCTTGTGGAAACCGCTGGTGTGGAAGCAGAAGAAGCCGGCGTAAATGCTAACCTTTTTACACCACCGGGGTTAATATCCCTGCAATCTTCTGCGCTGGCTAATCCATAAAAAGCAGCGGCAGCACCAATGGCAAATGACTGGCCAAAATTATTCACCTCAATGTCTATTGCATTATCCCCTACTTTAGTAAAGGTTATCTCATCATCATAAGAACATGGGAGGCGGCTGTTGGGATCTGCCGCATACCATATAGGGGCAAAACCATCGGCGGGGCCTACCCCAAAATGTCCACCGGCTTCTTTATCACTCATCCAGATTTTAGATGAGCCTCCTGTTAAAGCCTGTTTAATTTCTTCAGGTATCACATAAGCAAAATACACTGTTACTGTTTTGCTGATGGTGGAAATAATACCGCCGGTACCTACTGCATTTACTGTAATAGTATAATCATGCGTACCAGTTGCCGTATAATGATAATCTATATTGCCTGTAGGCACCACCTGAGTGTTGCCATCTCCAAAATCAATATTGTAGGTAAGTGCATTGTCTGCCGTTGCATCAATAGTTACCACCCCAGAGCCATCACCTGCCGGGTTGCCGCCACCACCTGCACCAACAATAGTTGCAGTAACTGCAAGGTTAGCCGGTGCTTTTAAATCACCAAAGGAGTATTTATCTTTTTTGCAGGAGCTAAAACCAACAGCCACTACAAGTATATAAAGCGGAAATAATTTTATTCTCATTTTCATGATGTTGATCTTTTAAATTAGTTAGAGAGTTTAATGTCATCAAAATAATAAGTGGCACCTGTTCCTGCATTTCCAAAATCAAAGAACACCACCACACGTTGGTAGTTATTGCTGTTTACAATACCGGAAAAATCATAGGTCAGTTCTTCCCATGCGTTGGCAACAGTAGTAGTGGCATCTCTTTCTGCATTGATATTTGAATTGGCAAGGTTTTCCATTTTAAACTTTACGGTAATACCTGCCGCAGGCGACCACACTTTCATTTTGATCTTTGTCAATGCTGAAAAATCGATCGGGCTTTGTAATTCGATAAATGAGCCAGCCCATACTTCAGCGCCACTGGCTTTTACCAATGAACCAACTTTGGTTGAAGTATTTATTCCTGCTGCATTCGGATTATCAATTACAGATGCTGAAGCATTTCCAAAACCTGTGAAGCTGTAGGTTAATGTTGAAGACTGGAATGTAAGTGGCAACACCAACTGATCTGCACCGGATGTTAATTGAATATCATCAAAGAAATAATCTGCTCCTGTCCCTGCATTTCCAAAATCGAAGAATACTACCAGGCGTTGATAATTATTAGCATTATTGATGCCGGCAAAATCAAACACAAGGTCTTCCCATCCATTGGCGACAGTAGTTGCCACATCTCTTTCAATATTAATACTTGAGGTACCAAGGTTTTCCAATTTCATTTTTACAATGGCGCCCGCTGTTGGCGACCACACTTTCATTTTTATTTTGGTAAGGCTTGAAAAATCGATCGGGCTACCTAACTCTAAGAAAGAGCCAGCCCATACTTCTGCACCACTTGCCTTATTCAGTTTACCAACTTTTGCGCTGGTATTGTTTGCATCAATATGTGGGTTGCTTACAACAGAACTGTTAGCATTACCAAAGTTGGTGAACGCATAATTTGCTTCTGTACTTTCAAAATTCACCGGCAGGTTTACCTGTGTGGCCGGTAAAGTATTGGTAAGCCTTATATCATCAAATAAGAAAGTAAAGTTAGCAGACCCGTCGCCTGCGGTGCCGAGTTCAAATATTAAAACAATTTTATGATACGAATTGGCTGTATTGATGGTGCTGTAATCAAATGCAAGGTCTTCCCAGCCATTAGCCACCGTACAGGTTACCTCTTTTTCAAAATTGATACTGCCGTCTGCGCCATTCTCAACTTTTAATAAAACTTTTGCACCAACACGGGGAGAAAAAACTTTCATCCTGAAAATTTTGTTAGCCGAAAAATCAATCGGGCCACTCAAAGTGATAAAACTTCCGGCCCATACTTCAGGTGCGTTCTTGATCATTCTTCCAA
>JAZKGV010000266.1:0-3123 GCA_040385725.1 Bacteroidota bacterium
AGGTTTTGCAAAAAGTATTAGAACTCTCAAGACCGGAAGATGTAATTTATGAGGCCATCGGGCATAGCTATGATAAGCTGCATAACTATGCACAGGCAAGGTTTAATTACAGGAAGGCCACACATCTTAACCAGGATAACAGCCAGTTATTTTTTAAAATTGCTGTTACCTACATGAACGAAGGTATTTGGGAAAGTGCCGTAAAAAACCTGGAGAATGCTTTACGTCTTCATCGCAATCATCCTGAATACAACCTGGCAATGGGACAATGCCACATGGAGATGGGCAGTATAGAAATGGCGGTACAGTATTTTGGAAACGTGCTACGCACCAAGCCAAAAAATATTTATGGCTGGATAGAACTGCTGAAATGCCTTTACAAAACAAATTGTTTTGAAGAAGGAGCAGAGTATGTGAACCATGCTTTAAAAATGACAGGGCAAAAACCAATTTTCTTTTTTTACAAATCAGCTTTTCTGTTAGCAATGGGTAAAAGTAAAGAAGCAATTATCCAGTTGGAAAACGGCATGGCAAAAAATCCAAAACTGATAAAAAAACTGATCGACCTTAACCCTTCTGTCCTGCAAAACCAGTTGATAGTGGATGTGGTTGCAAAGTTTAAGCGGAATAAATCAATCTGAATTTATTAAGTCACAATCCCATAATATTTATGTTTCCCTTTCCTCGTATCCATAAACTAAGGTGTATAAAACAAGCATTGTTGGTTTTATTTTTTCTTCCAATCCTGGCTTCTTTTTCGCAAACAAACGATACATCGGAAAAACAGGCTACTACTTCCAAACCCGGAAGGGTTTCTTTTATTGCTACAATAGATATTGCAAGCACAACAAAAGATGGTATCTATCTTAACGGTTACGTTGTGAATATGAGCTATGATCAGATTGAAAAACTTAACGGGAAAAAAGTAAGAGTATCAGGCAAAGTAACTATTGTAAAAGGCCTGAATAACACACCAAAAATATATGATGAGAAAGGGAATGAACTTATACGGGGAGGAAGAAATTCAGATACAAAACATATACAATCTCCAAAAATTGAAATCATACAATAGTTTTATGGACTTTTAATTCGTCATAAATGCCCGTAATAATCATCTTTTTATTCATTTAATCTTCAATAATTATCTTTGCGCCTCCTGATAACAATCGGATTAAAAAAAGAGCATGAATTTTTACCTTGACCAAATTCCTGAAAGAACTGCAAGCCCAAGAGAGAATGGCCTCACCATGGTGATGGATAAAGGGCTGAGTATTGAAGAAGCCAAACATTTTATGAGTGTTTCTCACCCTTATGTTGACCTTGTAAAACTGGGGTTTGGAACTGCTTTTGTTACTCCTAATTTAAAGGAAAAGCTTGCTGTGTACCAGTCTTACAATGTGCCCATTTATTTTGGCGGAACTTTATTTGAAGCTTTCTTAATCCGAAACCAGTTTGAAGATTATATCAATGTCTGCAAGGAATTTGGTGTAAAATACATGGAAGTAAGCGATGGCTCTATCACAATACCACATGCAGAAAAATGCGGCTATGTAGAAAAGCTTACCAAACATGGCATTGTGTTAAGTGAAGTGGGCAGTAAAGACGCAGCACATATTATTCCTCCATACAAATGGATCGAATTGATGAAGGCTGAGCTTGAAGCAGGCGCTACCTATGTAATTGCAGAAGCAAGAGAAGCTGGTAATGTAGGCATATACCGTGGAAGTGGGGAAGTGAGGGAAGGCCTTGTTCAGGAAATTTTAACGCAAATACCGGCAGAAAAAATTTTGTGGGAAGCGCCACAAAAGGCACAACAGTTATATTTTCTTGAATTGATCGGCTGCAATGTAAATCTTGGCAATATTGCACCTTCGGAAGTAATTGCCCTCGAAACCATGCGTATTGGTTTACGTGGAGATACGTTTAGTTTATACCTCGATAAAGAATTCGTGTAATGAAATTATATGGATTGATCGGATATCCTTTGGGCCATTCTTTTTCAAAACAATATTTTACTGAAAAATTTGAAAGGGAAAAAATTGCTGATTGCAGTTTTGAGGCATTTCCAATTGAATCAATCAATGGGTTTCCTTCTTTGTTAAAAAACAATCCATCATTAAAAGGCTTAAGTGTTACCATTCCTTATAAAGAACAGGTATTGCAATTCATTGATGAAATATCTGATGAAGTAAAGGCAATAGGCGCTACTAACAGCATTAAGGTCAGCAACGGAAAACTAACTGCTTACAATACAGACATTGTTGGTTTTGAAAAATCATTTGTAAAACTGTTGAAGCCACATCATACAAAAGCCTTGGTGCTTGGCACTGGTGGTGCTTCTAAAGCTGTACAGTTTGTGTTGAATAAACTGAAAATTGATTTTTTAGTTGTTACAAGAAAAAAGCAAAACGACAACCAGATCACTTATGAAGAAATTGATGAAGCAGTGATGAAAAATTATCCTGTCATCATTAATTGCTCTCCTGTTGGTATGTATCCAAATGATAATATTGCTCCTGCAATACCATACCAGTTTATATCGGCTGATCATTACCTGTACGACCTGGTTTACAAACCTGCGGAAACATTGTTTTTAAAAAATGGAAAGGAGAGAGGGGCGGTGTTAGAAAATGGTTACGAAATGTTGTTATTACAGGCTGAAGAAAGCTGGCGCATCTGGAATAATGATTAATTAGCTGCTAGAACATTTTTGGCTTCTTCACTCAATGATACAGGCTTTTTGATGTTATAATCAAAGCAGATCATTGTTGTTTTGCAATTGGCCAATAAAATAGTTACTGTATTTCTTTCAGTTGTCAACTGGTAGTACAATTCAAAACTTACTCTTGATATTTCACCTGTAAATAATGACACGGAAATGATATCGCCATAAAAGGATTCGTTTTTAAATTCTACAAACAGATCACCCATAATCAGCCCGGTGCCAGCAAAGTTTAATTCTGAATATCCTTTTTGTTTTAACCATTGTAATCTTGCTTCATGTATAATGGAAACAAAAGCATCATTGCCAACATGGTTGCCATAGTTTACATCTGTGATCCTAACGGGTATTTTTAGTTCAGTAAGTTTTACAGAAGGCATTTCAATTTTAATTCTTGCCAT
>JAZKGV010000266.1:3133-8494 GCA_040385725.1 Bacteroidota bacterium
TGAATTATTTATTGGAAAGGAATGCAACCAGTTTCGTCACCGCTTTTTTCCTGTGGCTGTAAATATTTTTTTCATCTGTTTCCATCTCTGCAAAACTTTTACCACTGCCATCGGGAATAAAAATAGCATCGTAGCCAAAGCCTTTTTCACCAACCTGTGTTTTTAAAATCTGTCCTTCACAAATTCCTTCAAACTGCGTTTCTTTTCCATCCAGTATCAACGATATTATTGTGCGGAAATGGGCTTTCCTGTTTTTATTATCAGCAAGTTTAGAAAGTAGTTTTTCAATATTCTTTTTGTTGTCGCCATTATCGCCTGCATACCGGGCACTTTTTACGCCGGGTTCACCATTTAATGCGTCCACCAGCAGGCCGGTATCTTCGCTAAAACAATTTTTGCCAGTCAGTTCAAAAATAGTTTTTGATTTTGTGCTGGCATTTTCTTCCAGTGTATCGAAAGGTTCTGGTATATCTATATTGATACCGGCATCTTTTAATGAAACCACTTCAAACAGGTCTCCCAGCACTTTTTTTATTTCAGCCACTTTGTTGGCGTTGTTGGTGGCAAATATTAATTGAGTGATCATCTTCTAAATTGAAAAAATTTGTTTTAAACAATTCCACAGCTTTGTTTTCTCTGTCTTGTCATTTTGCAACGCATTCAATGCAGGAGCTGTCAGGTAAACCTGGTTATTGTATTTCTGAATTTGATAATCGGGAAATGATAAAGGCAATTTTATTTCATCTGCACTGATGCCGAATAAAAATATTTTTTCTGCATTCAATTCGGCAGAAATGGTTTTATAATCAGCACCTTCATTTTTACGCAGGTTAAAAATGCCCACATCATCCATATTTAGTTTGCAGGCACCCAGTATGCCCAATAAAAAATTAAGCTCTTCATCAGGCAGGTAAGCTGTTTCATCACTACTTACAACTATTATTATGCCTTTTGCATTTTTCCCCAGGATATTTATTGAAGAAGAACCGGTGGTTTTTTCCGCCGCCTGTGTGCTTTTCAACTCAACCAAACTTTTCCTGAACAGGGCGGTAATGGTGGCTGGCGGTAATTGAATATTATCTAAACTCATGAAGCATTGATTTGTACCTGATATTTTTTTGTTTCTTTGCCGTAAAATTAAGGATAATGGAAGCCACAAAAGATTTTAAGATCACACTCACCGAGCACAGCAAATTACAAGATATAACGCTCGAAAATATTCCTTTTGGGAAATGCTTTACCGACCACATGCTGGTGGCAGACTATACAAATGGACAGTGGCAAACACCAGAAATATTACCCTACCAGCCGTTGCAACTTGACCCATCGCTGGCAGTATTACACTATGGCCAGGCCATTTTTGAAGGTATTAAAGCGTACAAAGGAAAAGACGGTTCTATACAAATTTTCAGGCCTTACGATAACTTTAAGCGATTTAATCTTTCGGCAGAACGCATGCAAATGCCGGAAGTGCCAGAAGAAATTTTTATGGAGGGGCTGCGTACTTTGATTGATATCGATAAAGACTGGGTGCCTGATTTTAAAGATCATTCCTTATACATAAGGCCGTTTATGATAAGCAGCGATAATGCTATCGGTGTTCGTCCAAGCGAAAATTATAAGTTCATTGTTATATTGAGCCCTACAGGCCCTTATTATGCAAAGCCAATGCGTATTTATGTAGAAGAAAAATATGTGAGGGCAGTACCAGGGGGAATTGGCTTTGCAAAAGCCGCAGGTAATTATGGCGCCGCTTTGTATCCATCAATGGAAGCTCATAAAAAAGGCTACGACCAGGTGCTTTGGATGGATGCTTATGAACACAAATATGTACAGGAGTGCGGCACTATGAATGCATTTTTTATCATTGGTGATAAAGTGATAACACCGGGTCTTGAAGAAGGAACTATTTTAGCTGGCGTTACAAGGGATAGCGTGATAACCGTATTAAAAGAAATGGGCTGGACGGTGGAAGAAAGGCCATTGACAATTGATGAAATAACTGATGCACATAAAGCCGGCCAGTTAAAAGAGATTTTTGGTACCGGCACTGCAGCTACTATTGCATTAATAAAGGAGTTAGGCTATAAAGATTATACAATGAAGTTTGATGTGGATAGCTGGACAATAGCACCAGAAGTAAAGAGAAGAATGGATGATATACGCTACGGGGCAACAGCGGATAATCATAACTGGCTGTGGAAAATCTGAGGTAAATAAAGCAGCAACATAAAATTTTGAAAGGGGATACAATAATGTTTCCCCTTTTTCGTTAGTTGTAATAAGGATAAGTGTGCCTGATCCGTAACACTTTTCTGTACTACCCATTAACCGTATTCTATGAAAAGCTAAAAAGGTACCCGTTCTTGTTTTAAACCTGGATTAACTGTCCTATACCTCCCTTTAGTTTTTCAATCTTTAATTTTTTTGTGTGAAACTAGTTATGTTTCGCAAGGCTCAAGTGTGTTTTGTACCTGTATGCATTAGCAGCAGTACTGATCATTTGTAAAACTAAAATGTAGGGTATGAGAAAACTTTACCTGCTGATTGTAACTATACTGTTGTCTGATCTTCTTTCGCCGGTGAAAACGCTGGCGCAGAGTTGCACCAGTTTTTTTGCTACCTGTACACCACATGAATCAAGATGTGCCGCTACCGGTTCGATAAAAGTAAATGCAGGGGGTGGGTCCGGCAATTATAAATACAAAGTAACTGGTGCAGTCAATATAAACTTTACCAGCTCAGATTCCATTACCGGGCTTTCTGCCGGTGTATATACAGTTACTATAAACGACATCAACACTAATTGTAATATTGTTATTCCTAATGTAGTTGTGCCCGGCTCTTATACCGATCCAAGGTTCACACTCAATTCGGTGGATGTAAGTTGTGATAATGGAAATAACGGAAGTATTAACCTGGCCACACAAAATTTTGGAAGGGCGCCTTTTACTTATTCTATTGTGTCACCGTCGCCCTCGGGTGTGGGTACAACCAACCCCACCGGCACATTCAATAGTTTAATTGCAGGTGTGTATAGTATAAGGCTTACCGATTCCTGCGGTGGAATACAAACCAGGTTAGTTACCATACGCAATTACACCTGGAAAATTGATTCAGTACGTTTTCAAAAAATTTCATGCGATACTGCGGCCGGTTATATACGGGCAAGCGATAACCAGGGAAACATCAGCACCATCACCGGCATACCGGGTTTGTTGTATGGTATTGTAAGAAATGCAGGTGATACTATCTGGTCTTCCGATCCAAATTTTACTTTTTATATCGGCAGCCAGAATAGTTTTGAAGCAATAGTTAAAGACCCTTGTGGTAAGATCAAGAAATTTCCTGTGCTTGTAAGTTTTATACCTTCAGTTGGGAATACTGTAAATACTTATGGGTTTACCTGTAATAATTTTTCAGCAAATATTACTGCTGTTACAAATTTTACAAGCCCACGTTTTTGTTTAATTGATACCAGTGGTACAGAGCTTGCCTGCAACAACACTGGTATATTTACTGATCTTGCTTACGGAAGCTATTGCATCAATGCTTATGATTCCTGTACTGATACCACTATCACAAGATGTTTTACGGTAACCCCACCAGCCGCAAGTGTAAATAACAATGTATATATAAGCAATAAAATTTGTGCAGGTTTTACAGCATCAATTACCGGGCAAACAGGCTTAACAAATCCTGAATATTGTTTGTATGATTCTATAGGTAATATACTTGAGTGTAATGCAACAGGTATATTTAATAATCTTACTTATGGAGATTACTGCATTTATGTAAGGGATACCTGTCGTGATACCACTATGCAGCGTTGCTTCAACGTAAGAAAACCGGTACCTGTTATTCCATTGGATATTTCTCCATCTTATTATGCCTGTACAGTTTTTGGGGTAACCGTTACCGGCGACAGTCTTACCAATCCATTATTTTGTTTGATCGATACTTCAGGTAATATTGTTACCTGCAACAATACCGGTGTTTTCGACAGCCTTGCGTATGGCGATCATTGTATCAGCGTTTATGATTCCTGTTATGATACCACTATTGTAAGATGTATTTCAGTGGCCGGACCTGAAGTTCTTAATAATTATACTTCTGAAATAACCAACAGGGCATGTTCTACGTTTACTGCCACTATATTTAATTCGAGCCTTATCGGGCCGCAATATTGTTTATACAGATCAGCAGACAGTACTTTAGTTGCCTGCAACAGCAATGGTATTTTCGACAGCCTTGCTTATGGTTCTTACTATATAATGGGCCACAGTACCTGCCCCGATACTTCTTTTATCTACGGCATTGCGGCTTATCCGCCACTGCCTTCGCTTGGAGACAATGTAAATATCAGTAACAGGGCCTGCAGTACATTTTCTGCAAGTATTACAGGCCAGCAAAACCTTACCAATCCGCAGTATTGTCTTTATGACAGTAGTAATACAATGGTTTTATGTAATACATCAGGCGTGTTTAACAATCTTTTGTATGGCAGTTATTGTATTACGATGGATGATGGTTGTTACGATACCATCATTACAAGATGTTTTTCAGTACAACCGGTGCCGATAGGTTTGTCAGTATCCAATCGTAAATCATGTAATTATGGTTTTGCAGTTTTAAGTATCAGTGTTACTAATGGCGTGGCACCATATCTTGTAAAAGTAATTGAGCCGGATGGCGATGAATTAATTTCCCGTGTTTATAATACCGCTTCTATCAGTATTGATACTATTCCCGGATTGCTAATGAGCGAAGTTTACACCATCATTGTTTCTGATAATTGTGGCAATATAGATTCTGCAAAAACCGATGTTACTCCCAGTATCGTTTCACATGCAGCCAATGTGATTCCCAAATGCCCAAGCTCTACCTGGGTAAATGGCTCAGGTACTATTGAAGCAATGGCAGCATCTAACACAGCTTCCCTTACAGTAAGAATTATCAAGAAAGATAACGTAACGCTTTCACCACAAATATCACCCAGTAACATTGTTGGTGGAATTTATACGTTTAATAATTTAGGGCCCGGCAGCTATATTGTCCGTTACAGGGTAAATGACGGCTGCGGTAAGTATTTATATGATACGCTTATTGTACCGGTTTATCAATATCCTTCACTTGAAAGATCATCTGCTTACCAATGTGATAATAACGGGTTTAGTATCGGCGCTGTAGTATCATACGGTGTGGGGCCATATTTATATGAAATTATCGGCAGCACCCCGGCATCACCAGCTATTACAACATCGCCACAAACCAATCCCTTTTTTAATATTAATAATGGCTCCGTTTATTCATTGGTACGGCTAAGGGTTATGGATGCCTGTGGCAATGCAAGTCTTGAAG
>JAZKGV010000267.1:0-14356 GCA_040385725.1 Bacteroidota bacterium
GTGCTATCTGGCCTGGGGGTGGGCATCTTTTTCCTTGTGCGCCACTTTATCTGTTGATAGCCTTGTTTCCAGTTCATCAAAACTGGCTCCGCCCCTGATCGCCATTTCAATACTGTCGGCACGTTGTTTTGCAATGCTGTCGGGAGTCAGCTGTTCGCCGGTTTCCCTGTCAACCGTACCAATTAATATGTGCCTGCATTTGATAGAGTCGCCGAGCATTCTTGTTTTTACCAGCTTTGCCAATATCGCACTGCTGCCATCAACATAAGGACCATATACAGTGCCAACCGGTAGTTGTACCAATGTATCTTTTTGTGCACCGGTTATTACTGACCTGGGCATCCAGGCATCATCATAATTACGCTGGCTGCTGTTCCTTGATAAGAATGCCTGCACATTACTGTCGGCAGCAAAGTTTGCTTTAAGGTCGCCTACTGCTTTAAATACATCTGCACTATCTGCTGCACTTGGGTTGGTGCTAAAACTTACATACGCTACCTGGCGGCCACCTTCCTGCTGGTATTTTGCCTTGTGTTTACTTACATAGTTATTAATGTCTTCGTCGGTAACTTTTATAGTGCTGTCGGCAATTACATTGTAAGGCACCGATACATAACTGATACTGGCAAACGCTTTTGCTTCCGCAGCTTCTTTTTCTTTTAACCAACCAGGGTAATAAGCGCTGGCTGCCAACAGGCCGCTGTATTTATTTCTCAACGCCTCTTCAGTAGTTGGCTCTACTATTTGTGATTCCACCTGCTGTCTTTGCTCGCCTTTCCATTTTTTTGCTGTCGTCCACCATTGCTGCACTTTGGCAAGGTCGTACTGGCCTGTTTCTTTATCAGTAAATGCCTGTTTTAAAACATAAGGGGCATCCTCACTAAAAATAAGGCTGGTTAATTCTTTTGGCGAAAAAGTGATACCGAGTTTTTCGTATTCGGCTTCTTCCACTTTTGTTCTCACCATCTGCTCCCACACCTGCTGGCGCAGCATATTCATTTGTGCACCTTTTACCTGGTACTGTTCGCCATACATTTTCACTTTGTCTTCCAGTTCCTGTTTGTCTATTTTCTGGCCATTCACTTTACCAAGTGTACCTTGTTCCCCACCGGCAGTGCGGCTCATACCAAGGTTGGCATCCATTAAAATAAAACCGATCAAACTAAGGGCAATAACCACAATTACGATAGCGGCGCCTTTGTCACGAATTTTCTGAATAATCTGCATTTGTTGTGTATAAGATAAATAAAATGGACGGCAAAAATAGGGGAAAAAAGTATATCGCTGCTTTAAATTTCGGGTGATTTCGGGCTGTAATAAAGGAGGAGTAAGGGTTTGGGAACAGGGAGAATTGAAACCTGCATAAAGTTTGAAAACGCTGGATAGTTTGGGGATTTAAAAGGTCATTACAAAGGGGTGACAGTTGATCACCGTTCTTTTATACAGCAATCCTTCTTTTATTTTCTTATACGCTATCCGTTGGGTGCTGCCGGGCAGGCGGTACACCAGACTTCCCCGGTAATGCTCTGGCTTTAGTTGCCGGGGTTCCATTTCTGTAAGCAGCCACACCTGTTTCCAATTGTTAATGGCTATCTGAAAACCCGGGTGGTAGTAGCGGAGAATAATTTGCTGCATCGTTTTGTAATATTTATTTTTAACGTAAAATAGAAAATTGGTTTTTTATGTGCAAACTCTTGTTCATTTTAAGGTTTTAAATCAAAGGGTTAGTGAACAAGAGTTGCGTATATTAACGAGTTGTGTGCAATTGTAACTCTCTAATAATTTAAAGTGACTGAACCCGAATTTTGGAAACTCATTGAATTATCAAAAGAGTTTTCTCCACTTGACATTGACAGACAATCTGAATTACTGGTCGATTTATTGCAAAACAGATCATTGGGAGACGTTAAAGACTTTGACAAAATTCTAACTAATAATGCAAGCCGACTTGACCTTCCAGATATTTATCTTGCGGCCTATGTCATCTTCGACAAGAAGCCAACTCATTTAGACTACAAAAATTTACAAACATGGTTAATAGCAAATGGGGAGAAGTCGTTTAATCAAACACTTAAACAACCAACAAGTATAGATACTTGGATAATGTTTAAAGATAAAGAATTTATACACGGTGACCCATTAGGCTCGGTTCCCCATAATGCATACTACAAAAAAACTAAGTTGAGTGATGATTTGTTTTATAGCGAAAATCCAGGGCCAAAAAATAACTTTTATACTGAAGAGCCTGGTGACCTAGACCTCCAATGCATAAATCGTTTTCCAAAACTAATCAAAACATTTTGGTAGTCTCTTTTGAAGAACTGCACACAACATTGGTATTGCCAATAGTGGGGCTGGACGGAAGTACCATCAGCAGTAGTAAAAAATCCAATCTTCAGTTCGGGCGGGACAAACAACGCTGATCATTAAATCTTAACTTCATCAAAATATTTTCAATCGGCAGTTGTTCCGGGCGGACGAATATAAAATCCCCCACCATCGGCAATACCTGCCCGTTGGCTGTCAGTGCACAAACCAACCTCACAAACAAAATCAGGCAGACAAAAAATATAAATAAGTATGATAAACAAGACTATTAAAATTCCCGAAAAAAATACAAAAAGTGTTTTCAATAGTATGCGTGGAGCTCACGTTGCACTTCGGGTTCCGAATTTCGAAGCAAGTAAACAATGGTATTTAGAAAAGTTAGATTTTCGAGTGTTACATGAATGGCCTTTTGGAGACTTGCAACTTGCCTATTTAGCACCAGCAAATGACGACAATTTTTATATTGAACTTTTGGCGGGTGGGCAACCTAGTCCAAAGCAGAACTATGATGACTTAGGCGAAAGTCTTCATCCAGCAGGCTATCACCATTTTTGCATTGACGTAGAGAGCGTGGACAAAACTCTTGAAGAAATGAAAAAGAGAAATATTAAAATAGTTGGTGAGCCGTTTGACTTAGCTGTAATCGGAAAACGACTTGCTTTCATTTCAGACATTGATGGAAATTTAATAGAATTGGCAGAAAACATAAACATGTAGAAACACCGAATAGCCAATATGGGGTTTGCTGCTATGCTGGCTGACGAATAAATTCTGATCGTTTGTTCGCTATCAGCAGTAGTTCGGGCTGGACGACTAATGCCGAGCGACAGAATATAACAGCAACTATATTAACTTTATTCAGCTTCGGTTCGGGCTGTCGAATCACAGAATACCAGCACAGCAGAAAGCCCTGACCGTTGCAAACGACTTTGCTACAACTATACATAACTAATTTTTGACCAGAATATTAAACAGATGATTAAGAAGTATTCGGTTTTGATATGCCTGGTTACTTCAGTGATATTAATAGTAATAGCAACGTTGGGCTATCCAGGCGGCTCATTGCTTGACAAAAATTCTACAGGGTTTCACTGGTCAAAAAATTTCCTAAGTAATTTGTTTACAACAAAAGCAATAAATGGTTCAGAAAACCCTGGCTGGATTTGGGCAATTATTGGAATGGCATTCCACTCGATTGGCTATGGAATTTTTTTTATCAATATGTCAAAAAAAATCTCTTCAAGACAATGGGCTAATATTTTAAAAATTATAGGCGTTACCAACATAATATTTATTTTCTTAATTGCAACACCCTTGCATGACCTGGGAGTAATATCGATCGTTTTAACATTGATTGGTTTATTTACTATTACTGTACTTATCCTAAAGTCAAAACTTCATTTACTTAAATTCTGCTGTATTATTTGCTTATTGACTTATTACTGTTTCTTTGCCCTTTTTGGTTTAGGTTATTCGGGTTTGTCAGTCATAATGCAGAAAGTATATATTATAAGCTCGATGCTATTAGTTTTAGGACTAGAGTATTTTACCAAATATGAAGACTTTATACAAATTAAATCGGGAGGGCAAAAAATATAAGCAACGAACCGCTAATATGAACTGTTGTAAAAAAAATCAACTTTCTTATAGTTTAGTTTAACAGTAATTTTGGTTGATACAGTCTGTTGTTTTTTACCACTGCAGAAAACTGTTTCAATAGTTTACAAAATGCGCTTATGAGGAGATCCAATTTGACATTTATAAACAAAAGTGTCAACTTTATAAAAAAGTAACCCTAATTAAATGCATACTAAAATTATCTCAATTATCGGGCTGGTGGTGCTCGTTGGGCTTCTCTTCGGTTTTCACCAGGAACCATCCACAGAAAATACCCAAATAAAAAAAGGATGATCAAAGTGACAATATTATATCCCAATGGGGACGGGGGGAAATTTGACATGGACTACAGGTAACATGAAATGTGTAAAAAATTAAATAAAAACACCGCATCAGAAAAATGGCAAGCAAAAAAGAACTACCATCAAAACAACCTGCCTTGCCGGCAGGCAGGCAGCAAGAGCTGCTCAAAATAGTAAAAGCCCGTTTTGAGAAAAACATGAACCGCCATCAAGGCCTTGAATGGAGTAAAATACAGGCAAAGCTGGAAGCGAATGCAGAAAAGTTATGGTCGCTTAATGAAATGGAAAGAACGGGTGGTGAACCGGATGTTGTTGGGTATGATAAAAAAACGGGTGAATACATTTTTTATGATTGTGCTGCGGAAAGCCCTAAAGACCGCAGAAGTGTTTGTTATGATGGCGAAGCACTGGCTTCAAGAAAAGAAAATAAACCAAAAAATAGTGCTGTTGATATGGCTGCCGGAATGGGCATTGAAATATTAACGGAAGAACAATACCGGGAACTGCAGCAGCTTGGAAATTTTGATACCAAAACATCGAGTTGGGTACAAACACCTGTTGCTATCAGGAAGCTTGGTGGTGCCCTTTTTTGCGATCGCCGCTACAATACTGTATTTGTATATCATAACGGGGCAGAATCTTACTATGCTGCCAGGGCGTTCCGTGGCTCACTAAAGGTCTGATCACGTCTTTGGTTTTAAATACTATCTTCATTGTTATTATTGTATGAGGTCTCCCGCTGTTATTATCACTATTTTTTTTCTCTGTGCCATTTTTTTCTTTCTTGGTTTTTTATCCTATTCAAAGTTTTACGGTATTGCATTGCCTGCTGTAGATGGCATCCGGTATAATATGGACCTGGCCAGCATTGGCAGCAACCAGGATATGTTTGCCTTTGTGTTTGCATTGGTTCCTTTGTTGCTGTTTATAACCTGGCAACTGATACCGCTGCAGTCAACCGATAAAAAAACCGCTTCTGCATTTGTGGTATTGATATGTATGGCGCTGACTACATATATAAGATATAAAATGCTGGTAGCTGATTTTAATGAAATGTTGCAAAGCCAGACTAATAAATACAGCACCGGTATTACATTTTCTTTCCAAGACCTTAATTATGAATTTTATTTATTGGGCGGGCTGCTTGTTGGTTGTATAATATCATACCTGCTCTTTCATAATAAAGTGGTGCGGCGTACCATTTTTGTTGGAGGCGATTAGCGTAATCCACATGGCCTGTTAGTAACGCCATTTTACTGTTAATAACCCATGTTTTATTTTTTAAAATTGGTGGAGACAATCCGCAAAAGATAAGTTCGGGGTTTGAGGCAATACCCCATATCAAAGTTCAAAATTATTTATCCGGTAGTTCATTCACATAGATGGCTTTCGATATCGTCATTTTGTTTTACCCGGCGTTTGTTATCAACGGTTGTTAAAAGAAACTACTTGTTTTTATCAAACAACACTGCTGTAGTTGGTATCAGCGTAACAATTACGTAAGAGTAATTGTTAATTACCTGTGGATGATGGTGGATAAACTGAATATTCTAATTTTACAAACCGGCTGAAAAATTTGTTTCCACAAATCCACAGCCCTAATAGTAATAAGCTTTATTTATAAATATAGTATTATAATAGTATTATGGTAGATATTAACACCGCAAAATCAAATTTAGAAAGCGTTGGTTTTTTAGATGAGGATATAGATCCGTCAATTGATCTGTTTGCAGCAATTGAAAAATTAAAAAAAGAAAAGAATGCCATCCTGCTGGCGCATTATTACCAGGAGCCGGATATACAGGATGTGGCAGATTTTATTGGTGATAGTTTGGGGCTTGCACAACAGGCTGAAAAAACAAATGCAGATATAATAGTTTTTGCAGGTGTGCATTTTATGGCAGAGACGGCAAAAATTTTAAATCCGGAAAAAAAAGTTTTACTGCCCGATCTTAAAGCTGGTTGTTCACTAAGTGATAGTGCACCACCGGAGTTGTTTAGAATGTTTAAGGAAAAACATCCTGATCATATCGTTATCACTTATATCAATTGCTCTGCAGGCATGAAGGCATTGAGTGATATTATCTGCACCAGTAGTAATGCAGAAAAAATAATTGAAAGCTTACCAAAAGAGCAGAAGATAATTTTTGCACCTGATAAAAACCTTGGTGCTTATCTCAATAAGAAAACAGGCCGCAATATGGTATTGTGGAATGGTGCCTGTATGGTGCATGAAATTTTTAGCTTGGAAAAGATCACTAAATTAAAGATCCGTCATCCACATGCCAGGGTAATTGCACACCCCGAGTGTGAGGCCCCTGTGCTGGCTGTGGCTGACTTTATTGGTAGTACCACAGGATTACTCAAATACACAGAGAAAAGCGAAGCAAAGGAGTTTATAGTGGTTACAGAGACAGGTATTCTGCACCAGATGCAGAAGAGTAATCCAAACAAGACATTTATACCTGCCCCGCCAAATAACAGTTGTGCCTGTAATGATTGTCCACACATGAAACTGAATACATTGGAAAAATTGTATTTGTGTATGGAATATGAAACACCGGAAATTACAATGCCGGAAGAATTAAGATTGGCTGCATTAAAACCAATTCAGCGAATGCTGGATATCAGCAGGCAGTACGGTTTGTAATTATTGTTTCCAGAACATTTTTATTCTTGTTCTTACATTATTGCGGATGTTGGTGTAAAAAAGATTGATATCACCAATATGGTAATTCTTTTTCTTCAATAATATATTTCCAAAAAACTTTGGTTTGCATGTCCACAAAACATTCTCATGTACCTGTGCATCCACCACGCCACTTGTAAGTTTATTAAAATTCATAAGTACAGCACCTGTGTTTAATGAAGTTGGTGCATACTCATCAGTGAGTGTCCATGTAAGAGGATTGGTTACATAGCTTTTAAATTTTTCTTTCGGCAAAAAAAACGTGTCGGTATAATTTCTTTTTACTGTACGCCATCCAACAAAGCAACCTGTACCTAAAGAATCTTTGCAAGGCTGTAACTCAGAAAAATAATTTTCAGGAATAGGCATACCGATGATGTAGGCACAAACCAAACGGTTCTTTAAAACACTTCCTTCAAAAAATTCTTTTAATATTTTTCCTGCATGTACTGTTCCCTGGCTGTGTGACGCAATAATAATGGGGTGCCCATTATTGAAATGTTCAAGGTAGTATTGAAAAGAATTTTTTACATCCCTGTAAGCAAGATCAAATGCCACAGAATCTTTTTCTTTGTCATCATTGTAAAAGGCTCTTAAATGTGCCTGCCTGTATCTTGGTGCAAACACACGGCACTCTTCATTAAAAACACTGGCCTGGTAAAGTATGGTAGTGTAATCTGTTTTTGCATTGATCAAACTATCATCAATTGGGGCATTCCATCTCTCATCGCCGAAATCAGTGAATGTTGTTGGATGAATAAAAAATACATCCACAACAGAATCCTTCCTGTAATTTTTTAACAGTGGCTGTGGAACACTATCACTCGGGTCCCATTTCCAGGGATGAGCTGCCCAGTAATTAAGGTTGCCGTAATCAGGTGTTGAATCAGTACTTTTAAAATTGTATCCTGTTTTGTAAGCATAATTTTCCTGGTTGCAGGAAACGAAGAAAACAGCAACGCAAATGCTGAAAATTGTTTTGATATTGCTTAGAGTTAACTTATACACCGTTTCAAAAGTATAATTTATCAGTAAATGATTTAGTTAAATTTACTTTTTTTATAAAATTACTTGCTGGCATTTATAAGACATATCCCTTTTCTGAGAGCTGTGCTGCTGCACAGTCTTACGGCTTTTGGCGGGCCACAGGGCCATTTTGGAATGATGCTTAAAACTTTTGTTGATAAACGGAAGGATGTAACAAAGGAAGAGTTGATGGAGTATGTTTCTTTTTGCCAGATGTTACCTGGTGCATCTTCTACACAAACACTTACATTGATTGGTTATAAAAGGGGGGGCGTTCCTTTGGCGGTGGTAACACTGTTGATCTGGATATTGCCTGCCTGTACGATCATGGGGGTGTTATCTTTTTTGGTTGGATATATTGAAGGAGCTTCTGTAAAAACAGGCGTGTTTCGTTTTATTCCAGAGATGGCGATTGGATTTCTTTCCTATGCAGCTTTTAAGTCGTTTAGGGTTTCGGTAAAAAATCCCATCACACTAATTATAATGTTGGTAGCAATGGTAGCTACTTTCTTTTTATTTAAAACACCCTGGGTAATTCCATCACTAATTATTCTCGGTGGAATAGCAACCAATTTCAGTAGTAAGCGTATCCCGGATATTGATAAAATAAAACCAAGGCAGATCCGCTGGACCAATATCTGGCTATTTGTTTTACTTTTTTTAGTTGCAGGTTTACTAAGTGAAACTGCCCGTAAGCAAAATTGGCAGGATCGTAAGGCATATAACCTTTTTGAAAACTTTTACCGTTTTGGAAGCTTTGTTTTTGGTGGGGGAGATGTGTTGATACCAATGATGGTTGACCAGTATGTGGCAAGGCCTACTGCAAAAAAATTCCAGGATTCAACACAAAATATTATTCGTATAAAAAGAGATGACTTGTTGACTGGTGCAGGAATAGTAAGGGCTATACCAGGACCAGTGTTTTCAATCGGTTCTTATGTTGGAGGAATAGCTTTAAAAGATGAAGGAAGAAAGTTCCAGGTGCTGGGATGTGTGATAGGTTCCGTTGCAATTTTTTTACCGAGTGCCTTACTCGTCTTATTCTTTTTTCCTGTGTGGCAATATTTAAAAAGATATGTAATAGTTTATCGTTCACTGGAAGGGATAAATGCTGTAGTAGTAGGTTTAATGTGGGCGGCATCTTTGTATCTTTTAAAGGATATTTCTATTCTTTCATTCAGTTATGACGCTCTATTAAACATATTTATAATTGTAGCAACTTTCTGTATTCTTCAATTTACCAAAGCTCCTCCTCCATTAATTGTATTGGGTTGCCTGTTTATTGGCTTCTTGCTCTGACTTTACCTGTAATAACTATTGTTTTCAATTTCTTCTTTTACAATATCAGGAACTAAATAGCGAAAAGATTTTTTGTTTTTTATCAACTCACGTATATGTGTACTCGAAATTTGAAGAAGTGGTGCATCAAGCATAGTGAGTCTTGCGCCATGCGTTTTTGTTATTTCAAAACCGGGCCTTTTATAAATTAGCAGTTCGTAGTTAGACAGGAGTGCTTTATGGTTCTTCCATTTTTCAATATTGCAAAAACTATCACTGCCCATAATTACTGAGAATTGGTAAGATGGATGTTTTTCTTTCAGGTGGGTAAGAGTGTCTATAGTGTAGGAAGGTTTTGGCAAACTGAACTCAATATTGGAAACCTTCAGGTCGTTTTCTCCTTCTGTTGCCAATTGCACTAGGTGCAGGCGATGATACTCATTTAATAGTTGTGATGATTTCTTTAAGGGATTGTGTGGCGATACAATGAACCACACCTGTTTTACCGAAGTATTATTGATGATATGCTTTGCAATGATGAGGTGGCCGTTGTGGATGGGATTAAAGGAGCCAAAGTATAGACCAATGTTCATAATTTATTAACAGTCAATAATTTATAATTAAATTATTTCTTCTACGAGAATGTTTTCAGCTTCGTTTATACGCAGGCTTAAATGGTAGCCGGCTATTCGTATTGAAATAGGATCGCCAAGGGGCGCTATTTGGTCAACCATTATTTTTTCACCAGGCACACAACCCATTTCCATCAATTTTAAAAATATCTCATCTTTTACAACCGATGTAACCACCACTGTTTTTCCTGCAGCAACCTCCGATAGTTTTATACCCATCCTGCAAAAGTATCTATTCATATTTGTTTGATACTTTCGTTTTTAAGAAAATCATCTGATGGCGGTACAATTCTTTTCTGCTGATGCTAAGGCTCCGGCTTTTCCAAGGACAAAACTTAAATCTTTTATCCAGGATCTTTTTAAAAATGAAGGAGAGGTATTGGATGAACTGAGCTATGTATTTTGTTCTGACGAATACCTTCTCAATATTAACCGACAGTTTCTTAACCATGATTACTACACCGACATCATCACTTTTGATATTTCTGAAACTAAAAGGGAAGTAAAAGGAGAAATTTATATAAGCGTAGATAGGGTGAAGGATAATGCAAAGGAACTTAAACAACCCATTCAGAAGGAATTACTACGTGTCATCTTTCACGGAGCCTTACATCTCTGCGGATATAAAGACAAGACCGAATCCCAGCAAACTCAAATGCGAAGCAAAGAAAATTATTATCTCCAAATGGCTGGTCAACAGTAAACCATGTTTCACGTGAAACCTTTGATTTTCAGTTTTGTTTCTTGTGGAACATAATTTTATCAAGTTCGCCATCAAAGGTATCTTTGCAACCAATGTTTAAAGAATATGATGTAATAGTAGTGGGTGCCGGCCATGCCGGATGTGAAGCTGCCGCAGCTGCCGCAAACCTCGGCAGCAAAGTGTTGTTGATTACTATGAATATGCAAACCATTGCTCAAATGAGCTGTAACCCGGCCATGGGTGGTATTGCCAAAGGGCAGATTGTGAGGGAGATAGATGCGATGGGTGGTTACAGCGGTATTGTTACGGACGAGTCTATGATCCAGTTCAGGATGTTAAACAGAAGTAAGGGGCCAGCTATGTGGAGCCCCCGTGCTCAAAGCGACAGGATGCTATTTGCTGTCAAATGGAGACAAATGCTGGAGGAAACCCTGAATGTTGATTTTTACCAGGATATGGTAAATAGCCTTTTGGTAAAAGATGGCCGGGCTTGTGGCGTAATAACAGGTTTAGGACATGAGATAAAGGCAAAATCAGTTGTACTGACGAATGGAACATTTTTGAATGGAGTAATACATATAGGAGAGAAGAGGTTGGGAGGAGGAAGAATGGCTGAGAAAGCGGCAACAGGAATTACAGAACAATTGGTAAGCCTTGGTTTTGAAAGTGACCGTCTTAAAACCGGCACACCGCCTCGTATTGATGGCCGAAGCCTGGATTATTCTAAAATGGAGGAGCAAAAAGGAGATGAGGAAATAACAGGCTTTAGTTATACTGATACTAAAAAGCTGAAACCATCCGAACAAAGAAGCTGCTGGATTACCTATACCAGCCAGCAGGTGCATGATATTTTAAAAACCGGATTTGATAAAAGTCCCATGTTCCAGGGAAGAATTCAGGGAACAGGTCCCCGCTACTGTCCTAGCATAGAAGATAAGATAAACCGCTTTGCTGAAAGAGACAGACACCAGTTGTTTGTAGAACCAGAAGGTTTTAATACGGTAGAGATATATGTAAATGGATTTTCTTCCTCTTTACCGGAAGAAGTTCAATATAAAGCCCTGCAATTGGTACCGGGATTTGAGAATTGCAGGATGTTCAGGCCGGGCTATGCAATAGAGTACGATTACTTTCCACCAACTCAGCTTAAATTCAGTTTGGAAACAAAGCTGCTTAATAATTTATTCTTTGCCGGGCAGATAAACGGAACTACAGGTTATGAAGAAGCTGCTTGCCAGGGATTAATGGCTGGTATTAATGCTCATCAAAAAGCAAGGGAACTGGAACCGGTGGTTTTGAAGAGGAGTGAAGCCTATATCGGCGTGTTGATAGATGATCTGATAAACAAAGGAACCGATGAGCCATACCGCATGTTTACCAGCCGGGCAGAGTTCAGGACCTTGTTAAGGCAGGATAATGCAGATTTGAGGCTCACAGAATTGAGTTATCGCCTTGGCTTGGCTTCGCAGAAAAGAATGGAAAGGGTAAGAGCCAAAGAAGAAGGAGTTGAAAAAGTGAAATCAATATTGAGTGCTATAACACTGGAGCCTTCTGATATCAATCATTTCCTTGAAACTGTTCCGTCTTCAGCATTAACGCTAAAACAAAAGGCTTCACAAATAATATTAAGACCCAATATCAGCATTGCCCAGTTACAGGCAAATGTTGAAAAGATAAAAATTGCTTTAGCTGGTATTGAGCCAGAAATAGTTGAACAAGCGGAAATACAGATCAAGTATGATACTTACATAGAAAAAGAGAGAGAACTGGTTTCTAAAATGAGTCAATTGGAAGACTTAATAATACCTAATAATTTTAATTATGAAAAACTTGTTTCACTAAGTAATGAAGCAAGACAGAAATTTACAAAGATTCGTCCACGTACACTTGGTCAGGCATCCCGAATTTCGGGAGTTAATCCAAGCGATGTACAGATACTAATGGTATTTATGGGCCGTTAACTATAAAATTATTTACTAATCATGTCCTTAAATTTTTCCGCCACCACAGACAAAACCACCGTTTTTGAAAAAGTAACAGAGTACCTTAATCAGCAAAACCTGGCCGTTGATAAAAAAGATGATACCCGTCCATGGGGTGGTTTTTTTGTGTTGGATGAAACCGAAGCAGAAAAATTCATCAGCCTGTTTTTCCCTCATCTTACAAAAAATGATCTTACAATATCGGGTAAGCTAAGTCCTAAGATTTTAGTAGTTGGCCCCAACAAACGCCTTAGCTGGCAGTATCATCACCGCCGTGCAGAAATATGGAAACTCATTGGTGGAATAGCCGGTGTTGTTACCAGCGACACCGATCATGAGAAAGAAACAACGCATTTAAAGATTGGCGATATCGTTCAGTTGCAAAAAGGAGATAGGCACCGGCTTATAGGTTTGGATGGTGGCTGGGGCATTGTTGCTGAAATATGGCAACATACAGATGCTGAAAATCCAAGTGATGAGGATGATATTGTGAGGCTACAGGATGATTTTGGCAGATAACAAATTAAGATTATAAATATATAATTAAGCTATTTTCTTCAACTCGCTCGAATCAGTTGGAATAAGATAAGGTAGCGCTTTGATATCAACCGGGTGGTTTTCTTCAACTGCATTTTCCTCTTCAAATTCTATTCTTTTGGCAATGTCATTTAATGAGGAAATCCTTTGAACAGTATAAGGAATTGTATCAAGCCCTGCGGTAAATTTCAGAATATAGCTGTAGATACCAAACAGGCTCCCTGCCATTATGGTTGAGCTGTGAAGATTTTTAGAAACGATCAATGACACAGTGATTACTACCAACACCATCAACTCCATAAAACCAAAATTCAAAGCTTCTTTATTGGAGATCTTTATCTGCCACTTTCTAAGGTTATTATAGTGGTTCAGTATTTTTATTTTGTTACCTGTTGAAATTACATCTACCTGTTTTTCCAGTTCATCATTTCTTTCCTTGTTTAGCCTGTTCATTCTTTTTCCATAAGCATAACTCACTATCATAACAGGGATCAATATGCCCAAACACAAGAGGGCAATCTTTTTATCATAAAAGAAGAGAATGATCAGTGAACCAGCTAAGTTATAAAATGCTTCAAGTACATATACTAAATCCTGCTCAAGAAAATCAACAAATTCCTTTGCTAATGTAGAGTGGGCGCTCATTTTAGAAATATTCGGCTTGTTTATCCTGCGGCTCAACAATCCTGTAACAAGTGAAGTATAAATAGCTGAATAAGTACGGGTGTCGTACATGTGCCTGATGGTACCAACAGAAAGATAGATCAAGTGTACTGTTGCAAGAATGATAAGGCCATTATAACTTCCCTTGATCAAATCATTAACAGCTTCGCCAAAAAAATAAAAGCGCAACAACCCACCAATAGTTTCTATTGTAAACAAAGCATAAGTAATGAAGAGTTGGTATTTATGCTTGCAAAAAAGGTTTCTTAAAATATCAAACTTTGCCATACTAATTTATCCTGAATAAATAAAGTGATACCCACGGTAAACCGCAGAAAATTTACAAGAATGGATCAGTAAGACAGAAAGTGTTCAGGTTAGTTTAAGCTGTGGTTTTTCTTCCCTTTCTGTTACGGAGTTGTTGTCAATTCCGGTTATTAAACCACGGCAGTTGGAAGCACCGCACTGACAGTTAAAAGGCTCCATATTTTCATCCAGGAAAGAAGCGTAGTCCAGGGTTAGTTCTTCATCTTTTAAAATGTTCCTGGTGGCAATTACATTTAAGCCATTATAAGCTGTGTTGGGTGAACAACTGTGAT
>JAZKGV010000267.1:14366-36037 GCA_040385725.1 Bacteroidota bacterium
ATTTTGAGGAGCCCATTCACACGGATTATTATCCCACAGCAAAAATACTTCTTTGCTTACAGGATAAGCGTATTTCCGGAAAATTTCCTTTTGATTAACATCCCAGTTTTTCTCCACATGTTTTTTGGTAACAATACGCTGGGCAAGCTCTTCGCCTTTGAAAACCACTTCGTTAGCATAAATTTTTTCGGTGGCGTAAATACCATAGCCAGCGATGGGGCTACCCTTTACATAGTATTTTTTTTGCTTTTGTTTGTAACGGGCTATGCCTTCGGTGATGATGTGCTGTAAAAAATTAGCCTGACCATATCCATCATATTTCAGGATATAATCCGCACTGCCTTCATATCCGTCTTTATAAAAAACGGAACAGGTAAAATTGATCTCAAGGAAAAATAATTCGCCGTGTTCATTCATTCTGAAATCCAGCCGGCCATATCCAACACCATTAAATGCTTTGAATATTTTCTTAGCAGCATCCTTCAGTTTTTCAACTATTAGGTCATCGGCCACAGGAATGTTTGCGTTTGGATGAAGCTCTGAAGTTTTGAGTGAGTAAGTTTTGTATTGAAATCCTTCAGGAAAAATATATTCTACAGGATGAAATACTGTTGGCTCATCACCAGCGTTTGCGGCCAGCATTACGGTAAACTCTCTTCCTTCCACGTATTCTTCCACCAGCAAAGGAGCATACTCATCAATAATATCAACTACTTTATTTTTTAGCCCTTCTAAATTCCTCACAAGGCTGCTATGATCAACGCCAAGGCTATCGCCGGCTTTGTGTGGCTTTACAAATAATGGATAACGCAATTTGCTGCAGGCACTTTCTATGTTTTGATTTTTATCTTCAATCAAAACAAATTCAGGAGTTGAAACACCTTCAGTGTAAGCTACATATTTCATCAACTCTTTTGGTGGATCATACAACAAAGATGTTGGCCCCGTAAAAGGAAGATTGAGTAATTCTAAAAAATAGATGACATCAATGGAAGGCACTTCCCATTCCAGGTACCCTTCACACAGGTTTACAAATATGTCGTAATTGTTTTTCTTTAATTCTTTTAGCTGCTTGTATGTGGTAAGCTTATTAAGAGAAACATGATCGAATGTAGCAGAAGGAATTAAATGAGACAGATCCCTTGGAGGATCATAGTCTTTATAATCCACATCACAAGTGGAGTAATCCGGTTGCAGTACGCATACTTTCAGCTTTTGATTGTTTGCCGGTTTATCTTCCATTTGATACGTTTACTAAAGCCATCGCTTTTTTTCTTGAAGAAACTGTGGAGCCAATATGCCTTTCCAAAGCATTGTTTATTATTTCCAGAACAAGTTCAGAAAATGTTTTGCCGCTTATTTTTAATATAGCACCTATTGAAGTAAAATTTTCATCTTCACTAATGCCACATTGTGCATTTACTTCCAGCACATATAATTTACCGGTTTTGTTATTTTTCCTGATATCAATTCTTGTGTAGCCAGTGCCCTTTACAGATACAAAAGCTTTCCAACTTAGTTTCTTTACTTCTTCAATATCTGCATCACTTACCGGGGCATATTCATAAAAATTTTCTTCATTCGGCATGGCATCTTCTTCTTCATAAATTTCCCACAACCTGTCAAAGCTTAAGAATTTTTCATTTTCGGGTAATGATTTATGAAACACCCTTTCAACAGGCTCATAAACTAATGTGCCGGCAGGATTATCATGATCTCCCACTAAAAAACTGGTAAACTCCTGCCCCGGAATAAATGCTTCTGCGATCAATCCATCAGTAGCAAGGTTCCAGCCACGATAACCCTCAAACATTTGTTTTATCAATGCCGTTGCTTCTGCTTCTGTGTACACCACATTCTTTGTTCCCACACCCATACTGCCGCCAGATACCGAAGGCTTGATGATAACAGGCGTACCCAATCTTTCAAAAAGGCCCTTCACATTATGCCTCTCACTTTTTATTGCTTCCCAGGCTGGCGTTGGTACTTTGGCTTTATCAAACCGCTTCTTCATAGCGATCTTGGAAGTGGTGATATGATAAAAGAATTCTTCAGAGCCAGTATAAACCAGTTTTCTTTCTTCCAAAACCCTTACAACAGAAATACCGGGCGTTCCATTCACTTCATCGCCATCACAAATATTTAATACTACTGGAAAACAGCTATTATTATCCCTTTCCACAACAATCTGCTCAATTACTTCATCATAATCTTCCATTGTTACTGGTTGCCATTGCCATTGCAGATCAAGTGCTGCAAATGTTTTGCTGTATTCTTCTATGCTTTGGGAAAAATCGTAATAATAGTCGATGGTTTCATCCTTGGTTTGTACAAGGGGTGCCAATACCCATACCTTCACAGGAAGATTTAATGGATTACAATGCCCGAAATGGAGTTCAGCCATGGTTTCGAAAAGAGCAGTGTGAATAAAATGGTTTAGTAAAAAGGCTTTAACCCGATTCTTCTGTAAAGCGATGATTGACGATAAATTGGACTTTTATTTAGCGTAAAACCTTTTGTATAGTAAATGTATGTAAACGAGGGAATAATAAAAAAATTCGGAAGAGGAATTTGCTAAAAAAAATCAACTTAAGAAGTAAGGCAGGCGGAGAGTTACTAAAAAAATCAAGGGCTTATACCAGCTCTGTAATAGTAAAATAACGATTACGGCTTCAGAATTTACCGGGCAAAAAAATCAGCAAAACCCCTATAGTACAGCATTTGAGGTTACTTTAACTTTACATCAAATTCCAATATTTATGACAAACAATAATGTTAATGGCAATCTATTTGCCCAAGCGCTGCGTTCAGTAGCATCTTTCTGGAGCAATCTATTTGTTTCCTCTTCAACAAAAGAGTTTAACCGTTTAAAGGATTTCATCGCTTCCTGATTTTTGTATTACATATCAATACAAAAACTAACTGTGTATCCTTTAAGGGCCGTGCTTACATGCCCATTGCAGGCCTTTGATTATTAAAAGTGACTTCACTTAAGTCAATCACTTTAGCCTGCCTTACCCCGGTTTCAATCTCTTCCAGCAATTGTTTTTTTATCGAAGCATCGTAAAGATTTGCTATGGCGCAAGCTTTGTCAAAATCTGTATGCATGCCATATGAATCCAGCAATGGTTCTACATTTCCAAACTCAGGGAAAACAATAAACTTTTTTATAAAGTAGAAAACTTCTCCCTGGACTTTTTTTGTGTAACAGGTAAAATTTGTCTCCATAACGGTATCATTTAGGTTAAATAATTAAATGGCTCTTCCACAGGACGCTTTAAACCATTTGAAAGGAGATTCAGAGGATAGGGCGGAAACGGGAATCAAGGATAACAGAACCACAGTTGCGGTTCTTAAATTTTAAAACGGGAACTTTTATACTAAAAACTACATTTTGTTTTAATTAAAAAAGAATGCGTTGATCCTTTTTGGAAACGATGCAAACAAACCAGCCTGCTCGTAAATAACTTCTGCTTTCTGTTTTATCCTTTCTGCCGTCATCACAAAACCTAATGACGGTAAACTTACTTTTACACTTTTGTATTTTACAGAAATTGTTTTTTCCTTGTACTCAACAGTCGGAGCGTCTAATATTTTTGCCTCACAACCAATTTCAACGGCTGTTTTTTCAAGTTTTATATCGGCGTAAGTGTCAGTAACTTTTCTTACAATGTCTATTTCACCATCGCTGATGATGGCCGGTTTCGATTTCCAGTAAGCAATAGTAACTACCCAGGAAAAAGATAAAAGGGATTTGATCTCTGATTCAGCAATATGAACAAAAACAACAGAGCCAAAAAGCGGCTGCTCTGCAGTTTTTTTATATTCTCCCCTTCCTTCTTTTATAGAAGTGACAGGGCAAAAGTTTTCGATTCCTTTTTTGTTCAGTAAATAGACAAGCTTTTTTTCTTTTAATGGTCTTGTATAAACTGCATACCAGTTACGGTTCATTTGTAATAATTTTTGCTTTGAAAACTGCAGTTTTTCAATTATGTATCAGACAGGATGCTTTTTCAGAGGAATATGAAATCAGGTAATTAAAGGAAGTTCAAATGGATATTTTGGAAATATTTTACTCAGAGGTAAAACAAACATACAATTTCTTTCGGAATAATCAACAGGTTTTCCCCAATTTCTTTTTTGGAATAACCCAAATTATAAAAGAACATACGGATAACTTAAAATTTGGTTTGCCTTAATGATATATTTTTGACAAAACAGTTATTATGGAGCAAACTAACCTCGGCGTAGGCACACGCCTGCAGCATACACAATACGGACCTGGTGTGATAGTGGGTATCCGCTATGCTACATATCTTATATCCTTTATAAACCATGGTATAAAGGAGGTGGAAAAGCAAGATGGTAGCCTTGATGAAATAATACCGGAGAGTGTAACAGAAGAAATAGAAACCGCAAGTGAAGTAGAAAAGTCGTTATTGAAGATTTTGCGTATGTGGGGCGGTATGAATGAAACAGTGCCGCTTGGTGACAGGTGGAAAGGCGGAGCCATGCTGCTGCAACCATATGATAAAACACAGAAGCCCAAAGAAATTCCCATTGAAGATTTTTTTCACAAAGTTGTGATGCTGAGAGACAGGCTGAGGGTGCTGGAACAGAATATTAACAGCAATAAAAAATTGAGTGACGAAGACAAGGTGAACATTCAGCAATACATTACCCGCTGCTACGGCTCACTCACCACGTTCAATGTATTATTCAAAAACAAAGAACAATGGTTTGTGGGTGATAAAAGCGAATAGGATATTCTTACATTACATTAAATACCTATAATGCCCCGATTGCTTAAGAGCCTTTATGTACAGGTGCTGATCGCTATTGCCATTGGCATATTGCTCGGGCATTTTTATCCGGATTTTTCTGTGCAGCTGAAGCCGCTGGGTGATGGCTTTATTAAATTAGTGAAGATGATGATAGCACCTGTTATCTTCTGCACTATTGTAACGGGTATTGCCGGTATGCAAAACACGAAAAAGATAGGAAGTGTGGGACTGAAGGCTATGATCTACTTTGAAATAGTAACCACACTGGCACTGATAACCGGCCTGCTTGTCATTAATATTATGAAACCGGGCGCTGGTATGAATGTCAAGATAGAAAACCTTGATGCAAGCGCCGTAGAACAATATGCAACACAGGCAAAGGCGCAGAGCACAAAAGATTTTATTTTAGATATTATTCCAGAAAATATTATCAGCGCTTTTGCACACAATCATTTGCTCCAGGTATTGCTGTTTTCCTTACTGATGGGTTTTGCATTGAGTAAAATAAAAGAGAAAGCAGCGCCTTTGTTAAAAGGGATACAATCGCTGGAAGATGCGTTGTTTGCCATTATAAAAATGATAATGAAGCTGGCGCCGATTGGGGCATTGGGTGCCATGGCTTTTACAGTGGGAAAATATGGAATTGGTTTGCTCGGGCCGCTGAGCAATTTGATGATCTGTTTTTACATCACCTGTGTCATTTTTATTGTGGTAATATTAGGAGGTATACTGAAGTTTGCCGGCTTTAATATTTTTAAATTGCTTCGGCATATAAAGGAAGAGCTGTTGATCGTTCTTGGCACTTCTTCATCCGAGCCAGCTTTGCCTGGCCTGATTGAAAAACTGGAAAAGGCTGGCTGTAGTGAACCAGTGACGGGGTTAGTAGTACCTACCGGCTATTCATTTAACCTTGACGGCACTTGTATTTACCTAACCATGGCGGCGGTATTTTTAGCCCAGGCTACCAATACTCCAATGGATATTACTCATCAGATTACTTTGCTGATGGTACTGTTGCTTACTTCAAAAGGAGCAGCCGGGGTTACGGGCAGTGGCTTTATTACATTGGCGGCCACATTGCCCGCCATTGGGCATATTGATGTGGCGGCCATCACGCTTATTTTGGGTATTGACCGGTTTATGAGTGAAGGCCGTGCCCTTACCAATTTGATTGGGAATGCAGTGGCTACAGTAGTAGTGGCCAGGTGGGAGAAAGAGATTGATATGGAAGTGGCGAATAAAGTAATTGTTTAAGGCTTATAATTTTCCTATAACAGAAAACAAGAATAACGAACCACGAGCGAAGAGATAATATTAATGCAATGCCGATAGCCGGATAAGTATCTTTCCCTACAACAGATAAAAGTTTTACACAGCACGTTCATATCTCCAAACTACCTTCTGTTTAATATGTATTTTTATACCCAAATGAAAAGTATAATGCAGCGTAGAAAATATTTGTGTTTGTTGTGGGTGCTTTTGTTTAGCGGTGTAACGATGGCGCAGGCGCAAACAAGTTTGAAACTGAAGTTTAAAAAGAGTACCATTTTTGCCGGTATTGAAGTGGGCAGTAAAGGTGTGAAGATGAGCCTTGTGGAGATTGATAAAAAGGCGGTGAGAGCCGGCTCGTTTCATTTGCTGAAAGACAGTTCGGTGAATACAGATTTTATTTCCTTTAACGAACCAACATTTGCAGCAACGCTGGATGGGCTTACTGGTATGTTTACCTCCATCAATAATAAATATCAAATACCGTCTGACAGAATTTTTACCGTGGTGAGCAGTGGTGTAAAGGGACAGGCTGAAAAAGATAACAAAACATGGTGGATACAAAAGCTGGTGGATTCTTTCAGGGTAAGAATAAAGGAACCGGAAAGAAAAGTGGAAGTGGTGGATATTAAAGAAGAGGCCAGGCTTAGCCATTTAGGTATTGTGCCAGAAGAGAAACGCTTCACTACTTTTTTGGTAGATATAGGAAGCGGTAATACAAAGGGTGGATATTTTCCCAGCGATAATACAAACGAGATAAGATTGTTCCAGGTGAACTGGGGAACGAAGAGTATTACCAATGCCACGGAAAAAAGATTAGAGGCTGACAAGAGCATTACTAATTACAGCAGGCAGTTGGTCCGTGTGCTTAGTGGTACACCGAATACAGAAATTGAATATGCGGTAAATGTAAGCGGCGCTTACAACATGAGTGATAATATTGCTTTCAGCGGCGGTATTGCCTGGAGTGTGAGTACACTGCTGTTTCCTGAAATGGTTGACAATAACGTAGTGCCGGTAACCTATGATGAAGTACAAAAGTTTAGTGAAAGGCTTGTGAGAAATTACAATGATTTCAGCACAGATAATATCCTTAAAAAAATTAGTGATAACAGTGTTGATAAAGCTGCTGTAACGAAAGAAGTGAAAGATGTAAATAAAGTATTTGATCAAAGAGCATTGATAGCCGGCGCTGGCTTACTACTGAAAATAATGCGCCAGTTTGAAGGTATGTATGAAAAGAAACAATTTTACTTAGTTAAGAACGGGCAGGTGGGCTGGGTATCTGCTTATGTAGATGAAGGTGCTATGGAGAGCCGTTAATATCGCAATCAACAATATCTTATGTACTTATTATGAAGGACAACAAATTTTATCCCCTGCTTACCGTGTCGGTCCTTTTCCTGGTCGTTTCATTTGTGCTGCTGTGTGTGTTGGGATATAACTTTTATAAACAACAAAAAGGCAACAAACCAACCATTGCTGTAGCGGCACCCCCCAATATAATGGATGCTGCTACAGAAAAAACCCGTGATACGTTACAAAAAATGTATGCAGCTACAGTGAGCAATTTTACTCCTGATACTGGTTTGGATTCTGCCCTGAATAAAGCAGACAGTACACAGGTAAGTATGATGGATAATAAACTGGGTGATGTGTACAAATTGAAAACAGAAATTAATTCACTGCTGAAAGACAGCAGCAGCTCTATTGCGGATCTTGAACTTGCCCGGTATAAAATAAATGAACTGCAATTGAAGGTGGATGATTTGAAAACAAGGAATATTGATGTTGAAAAGGAAAACAAAAGGCTCAGGGCTTTGCTGGAACAATTTGCAGTAAGCAATAATAGTGTTGCTTCCTCCGGCGGCAGGGATAATGCTGTTATTGAAAGACCTGCAGAAAAAATAAACAGTACATCTCCTGTTTTCAGCGCCAGCGATTTAAAACTATCTGCCGCTAATGATGCTGATGCAGAAGTGGCCAGTGCCGATGATGCAGAGAAGTTTGTTGGTTCATTGGTGGTGCGTAACAGTTTGGTACAGGGCATGGGAGAAGTGATGCTGGTGCTGATACAACCCGATGGTAAAGTGCTTCGCAATGCCTGGGAAAGCGGTAGTTTTGATACGGATGGTGGAAAAAAAATATACAGCCGTAAAATAAAATTTGATTACAACAAGGGCGAGTCCCGCCGCATTAATTTTTCTGTGCCTGCAGATAATATACAAAAGGGAACGTACACACTACAGGTGTATAATAATGGTAAGGTGATTGGGAGAGTAGCGAAGACAGTGAGCTAAAAGAATAAAAAAGAAAATAAGACAAAGAGGGGTTTTCTTTTTTATGCTTCTTTTCTTCTTTAGCCTTATAGCTAATATTTCCTGTTTCTTTTACAGAGGTAACTATGCCAGAGAATAAAAGCTGCAACCGTTCTGTGTGGTTTCCATTTTTCTGCAAGCAATAATAATTCCTCTTTGCTGGTGTGTTTTGGAAGGCCCTTCACTTCTTTCAAACTCTTTACTAAAGCGATGTCGCCAAGAGGAAATAGATTGGTGCGTTGCAACACCATCATTAAATATACATCTACCGTCCAGTCACCGATGCCTTTTATTTTTTTGAGTTCTGTTCTTACTTCATCATCAGGCGCAAGCGCCAGTTTTTTTAAATTGAGTTGTTTGTTGATGATTGCCTGTGCTAAATGTCTTGCATATATTATCTTTTGCCTGCTGAAATAACAGGCCTTTAATTCTGCATCAGTAAGCAATAAAATTTTTTTCGGTGTAACGGTGCCAATCTTTTCTTTTAATTTGTTGAGAGCAGCTTTTGCGGATGCTAGTGAAACCTGTTGCTCTAATATGATATGGATGAGTGTTTCAAAACCATGTTTTCGTTTCCATAGCGGAGGATAACAGTATGTATTGATGATGTTTTTTAAATGCTTGTCTTTTTTAGCAAGGTTATCGCAGTGTTGTATAAATGTGGTTTCATCAAAAATCCTGATGCCATTTGTTTCAATCTTCATTTATGCTATACTTAGCTTTTTGCTTTGGCCTTAAACTTTTCAATCGCAGCTTTTGTAAAACTGCTTAATACCAATCTTCCGCTTATTGATGCCCTTTCTTTTAATAATTCATCCCAATGCTCTGTTCCTTTCCAAAACATTTTTTTCATTTCGGCCATTGCCTGTGGACTGCTGTGTGCCAATGTATCTGCAAGCCGGTGTACCGCTTCATCCATATTCTCAACATTAGTATGTAACTCAGCAAATAACCCTTTTCTTTTTGCCCAGTCGCTGTTGCGCCATTGTGCTGCATCTATTGCCAAAGCACTGAATGCACCAGAACCTATTTTTCTTTCTACTGCAGGCCCTACAACAAATGGCCCGATGCCAACCGCCAGTTCACTCAACTTAACATCTGCACCTTCCACAGCGATTGCATAATCAGCGGCAGCAGCAATACCAACACCGCCGCCAACACATTTTCCATGCACCCTTGCAACAATAAACTTGGGGCACTTACGCATAGCATTAATAACATGGGCAAAGCCACTAAAAAATTTTAATCCCTCGGCTTCGTTCTTTATTGCCATTAGTTCATCAAAAGAAGCACCAGCACAAAAAGCTTTTTCTCCCGGGCTTTTCAATACGATTACTTTTGTTTCGGCATGTGTGCCGGCAAAATGAATTTCATGTGCAAGATCTTCCAGTATTTTTCCAGGCAACGAATTGCTTTGTGGATGAAAGAATTCTATCGTGGTAATACCCTTGTGCGTTTCGGTTTTAACGTGACCGTTATTTTGTTCTTGTTTCATATCAAATAAGCATAATAATAAAGGTATAAATTAATTTGTAACCATTCTTTGTACCATGGTAAGTATTGTTGCAATACCCGTTATTTCATCTTTCTCATCAAAAAACTCCACAAGCCATTTTACAATTCCCTTATCAATATCATCTCCTCTTTTAAAATCTTCTGGTTTTTCAATCACCCTTTTATCATTCGGTAATTTTTCTTTGCAGGTAAAACGGATATATACTTCGGCACCCGGATACACAGGTTTTGTGAAACGCAATTCATCAATACCATAATTCAACAGCACCGGATTTTTTTCATAGCTGTCAACAAACAAACCTGCTGCAATACTCATGATAAAATAGCCATGTGCCACCTGTTGCTCAAACATGGTTCCGGTGAAATCTGTTGTTTTAATATGAGCATAAAAATGATCACCGCTTAAGTCAGCAAAGCGGTCAATATCTTCTGAAGTGATAATTCTTTTTGCAGTGATGATCTGGTCGCCTATTTGTAATTCTTCAAAGTATTTTTTGAATGGATGTTTGCCGGGTTTTTTTCCTTTTGCATTAGGTTGATATACATTGGTGATCTCAGTCAACATTGTTGGAGAGCCCTGTAATGCAGTTCTTTGTAAATAGTGTTTTACTCCACGTATGCCGCCCATTTCTTCTCCACCCCCAGCCCTGCCGGGGCCACCATGTACCAATAACGGCAAGGGAGAGCCGTGGCCTGTACTTTCTTTAGCACATTCATTATTTAATACCAATATTCTTCCGTGATGTGTTGCAGAACCGACAATGTATTTTCTAGCTTCTTTTGGATTGGCAGTAACAATAGTAGTAACCAAACTTCCTTTGCCCATCTTGCTTAAAGCAATAGCATCATCAATATTTTTGTAAGGCATTAATGTGCTTACCGGACCAAAGGCTTCAATATTGTGTGGCTCAAAAGATGAATGTGGTTTTTCATTCAATAATAATATGGGAGAAATGAAGGCACCTTTTTCTGCATCTGCATCCAGCACCTGCACACTGTCTAAACTACCGTAGATAATTTGCGATGATGCCAACAATTTTTGTACCTGCTCTTTCACTTCATTGCGTTGAGAAATACCGGCAAGGCTGCCCATTCTTACTGTCGAGTTTAACGGGTTGCCAATAACAGTTTGTGATAATGCTTTGCCCAAAGCAATGTGTACATCTTCTAATTTATTTTCAGGCACAAAAATTCTTCTGATGCCAGTGCATCGCTGCCCCGCTTTCAACGTCATTTCTTTTCTTATTTCTTTAATGAAAACATCCCACTCAGGTGTTCCTGGTGTTACATCGTTGCCCAATACAATACAATTCAAACTATCAGCTTCCATTGTAAAAGGAACATTCTCTCTTAAAATATTTTGATTGCATTTCAGCATTAACCCTGTTGACGCACTACCTGTAAATGTTACCACATCCTGGCTGTTTACATGGTCGAGTATATCACCAGCGCTTCCGCATATTAATTGTAAAGCGCCCTCAGGTAAAATGCCCGATGCAATTATTTCTCTTACCACAACCTCTGTCATGTAAGAAGTAACGGTTGCAGGTTTTACTATCGCCGGCATTCCTGCCAATAAATTCACCGCAATTTTTTCAAGCATACCCCACACAGGAAAATTAAATGCATTGATATGAACTGCCGCACCTTCTTTCGGGGAAAGAATATGCAGGCCCATAAATGTATTGTTCTGGCTTAAGTTGTGGCTTTCACCATCAATACAGATCACATCATCGGGAAATTTTCTTCTAAGCGATGCATTGGCGAATAAGTTTCCAATGCCACCTTCAATATCCACCCAGCTATCTGCTTTGGTGGCGCCGGTTTGGTAGGAGACATTGTAAAATTTATCGAGGTGTTTTCTTAAATGCATCGCTAATGCTTTCAGCATATTGCCTCTTTCGTGAAAGGTCATTTTACGTAAAGCAGGATTGCCAACACTTCTTCCGTATTCAATGATGCTTTTAAAATCCAATCCTTTGGTGGAAGCTGCAGCAATACTTTGGCCGGTTACAGCATTGTATAAAGCTTGTCCCTCACCATCGCCGGTTATCCATTGGCCCGTAATATAGTTGCCGAGTTTGTTCATGTGCAATCGTTATTTGAGAAGGCAAACTTACAAAAGCGGAGGTGGATTTTATTTTGTAAGTTTTATAAATACAAAAGCAAGCCGGTAAGCTTGCTTTACTCAAAAATATTTTAACCAGTTTAAATTCTTGAATCGATATCACCGCATATCCTCTCAAAAATTTCATCTACCGTTCCTTCTCCTTTTAAATACACTGCTTTATCAAAGCCTTTATAATAATCTGCAACGGCAGCGGTTTTGCTGTGATACACAGCAATCCTTTGACGTATTACCGCTTCATTGGTATCATCGCTCCTGCTACTGGTTTCACCACGTTTTAACAAGCGCTTTACCAACTCTTCTTCACCCACTTCAAGCGCCAGCATTACCCTTATCTCGGTCTTTTTTAATTCTAATAATTTATCCAGGGCTTCGGCCTGTGCTGCAGTACGTGGAAATCCATCAAATAAAAATCCTTTTGCATCAGGATTAGCATCCAGGGCAGAGCTTATCATCCCAATCACCACTTCATCAGGAACCAAATGGCCTTTATCCATTAATTTTTTTGCTTCCAGTCCCAATGCTGTTTGTTGTGCTATTTCTGAACGGAGAAGGTCGCCGGTACTAAGATGCTTCAATCCGTATTTGGCTATCAGCTTTTCGCTTTGCGTACCTTTACCACTGCCGGGAGGGCCAAAAAGTATTAAATTGAACATATTTGCTTGACTGCCGTTGTATTGGTGAGGAAACAAATATAGCAGATGGGCTTTAAATATCCATTAACATTTTAAAGTTTCTGTTGAAAATCCTTATAAATATTACTATCGTATGTAAGGTTTTCACATCAAATAACGTCTTTACCAGAAAATGAAACAGGGAACACTCATATTAATAATATTATCACTTGGTCTTTCAAGTTGTAATAGTCAGAATACTCAATTAAAAAAGGACAGTATGGAAACAAAAGAAAACAATCCCGTTTATTCACACACTGACAGTTCGAAAGTGAATGTACCGGATACAGAATGGAAAAAAGTTTTACCGGCAGATGTATACAACATTGCCCGTGAAAAAGGAACCGAAAGGGCTTTTACCGGAAAGTTTTATGAGCACAAAGAAGTAGGAACTTATTATTGTGCTGCCTGTGGCAATCCATTATTTGCCAGCAATGGAAAGTTTGAGAGCAGTTGTGGCTGGCCAAGCTTTTTTGAACCAATCACAAAGGGTAGCATTATTTATGCACCCGATAACGCTTATGGTATGAGTCGTACAGAAGTAATGTGCGGAAGATGCAAAGCTCACCTGGGCCACGTGTTTGAAGATGGGCCGCCGCCAACAGGGTTGCGTTATTGCATCAATTCTGTAATACTTGATTTTGAAAAGGCAAAAGATGCAGAGAAAAACTTTAATGAAAAGAAATAAAAAAAGGGCGCTTATTTAAGCGCCCTTTTAATTATATAAGTAAATCAATTTTTCTTTAGTAAGATCCTTCGCTGGCTGAAGTTGTAAGCAGCATCAATAAACTCAAGCATTTTGCTAAAATTTTCTTTGTTGATCCTGGCTTGCTTGTAAACTTTTTTCACATTTATTTTAAGGATGTTTCCTTCTATTACCGCTTTTGTAGTAAAGGCCCCGATCTCATTGTCTATTTCCTGGTTAAGCCCCGTAACACCTTTAACCGTATAGCCTGCTGGAACTGTAAAGTTGATATCCCAGGTAAACATTCGTGGATAGCGTACATCAATATCAAATTTGCGCTGGCGGTCTTCAGGCTTTACCTGCACCTGTCCTCCCATCAACCCCGGTACGCTAACCAAAAAGTTTTTACCCGCCTTTCTTGTAAGATCGCCTAATGCATAAGTTTCGCTGTATTTTAATTCCTGCTTGTTAAATGTCCTTCCATCAGTTATCAAATTAAAATTATCATACGACACCACATTATCAAAATCATTTTGCAGCCTTTGCTTCATGTATAATGGCTTTCTCTTTTTAAACTCCTGCTTTCTTGCAAACACCAGCCGCTGTATTTCATCCTGTTGTTTTTCGGGAAGATTATCATAATCGCTTTCGCCATAATAACTGAGGTGATCCTGGTCGTATGCATTGGTATAAGCCAAAACCTGCCCTTCATGGTCTTGTTTAAGAATTCCTTTTATTTCATCAGTGGATGCTATGGTGATGTTTTCGATTTTATCATCGATCGATGCATCAATAACTGAAGTATTGATGTTGCTTTCTACGGTAGTAGTTGGTAATGTAATAGCTGTTGCTGTTGGAGCTTTTCCCAATGTAATTATATATGCTTCGTTGCCTAAATAATCATCGTACAGATCATAGGGATTTGAGTTGGCAGTAAAATTGAAAACAAATTTGTCTTTTACCTTCACCAACCATATCAGCTCCTGGCCAAAAATAACATCTTTCATAAGAGAGGTGCTGTTGCTGGTAGTGATCACCAATTCTGCAGGAATACCTTTCTTTCTAAGCGCCTGCATCATTACATAAGCAAAGTATTGGCTGCCGATACTTTTTCCGTACAAGCCATTGCTGTGTCTTAAGATATAATATACCCGTTTAATAAAGTCCTCATCTCTTACATCGTATGCTTCCGTTTTTCTCAAATAATATTCTGATGTACTAACAAGCGATGTAGTATAATTAGCAATCAGGTTATCCTGTGTAACTTTTCTGCCGCCGTTGTCATTCATTTTTTCATAAATGCGGTTCACTTTTATGGCAAGTTCTTCCGGCGTTACCGCTTTTTTCAGTTCTCCCCTGTCGCTAATAAAAAGTTCGCTGGCGTCAGTTGTTTTTGAATAGATGACCTGGAACTTCATCATCGGTAAAGTCATATATTCATTTACCCAGCGGGTGTCCTTTATTTTTTCCCTGTCAGCATCTTTCCATATAAATGTTTTGTATCCATTTGCAGCGCCTTCGGTAAAATCCGGCGCACCATTCAATGCTTTACTGTTTACATAAGATTTTTCATCCACATTAATTTCAAATTGCTGGCTCATCACCGGGTATTCCCTGTGACATAGAAAGTAAATAGGGTCAAACTCAAGGTTGTTCATCCTCGCCACATCATTGTCATTAAAAACGGTGTAAGCATAATCAATAATATCACCCGGCTCAAGGTTGGATACAGCAAGCTTGTAATATACATTCACACTTTTTGTATTGTTTTTGATGGTACTTTGTTTATCAAAATAAGGTGTAAATAAGCCTGGCACATCATCTATATCTTCCACCAACACAGCAGTAAGCAGTGATACTGTATCAACCAAACCGTCAGGCTTAATGATATGCAATGAAAAGCCATCATTCAAATGCCCGGTGCGGAAATAAAATTGAGAATAGCGGTCCACAGCGTCCTTATCAAGCAGTTGAATTTTTCTGTGCCCGGTTTCAAACACATTCAGTTTGTCGGCACCCTGTACTTTATCAAACACAAATTTTGTTTTTTGAGAAATGACAACACCAGAAAAGCCTTTCCATTTTTCAGGAATTTGATTGGTGCTGAAACTTGCATCGGCTTCTTTAAACGCTGGTTCAATATTAGCCTGTATTTTATTAGCCAGTTCTTCTTTAATGATCTGGCTATTGCCTGCAAATGGCGCAAACAAAATGAATGTTGCAATAAAAAGAATTATAGATAATGGTTTCATTGGTTTACTGTTTTGGGTTGGGTTTTTTAACAGGAGTGGTTGTTTTGGTCGCAGGCTTTGCTACTGGTTTGGTTGCCTGTTTTACAGGTGCAGGCGCTGCCACTGGTATTTCTTTTGGGGCAACATAGTTTGGATCTTTTTCAACAACCACAATATTATTGTTGAAGTCTTTTAGTTTTTTAAGAAAGTCGGACCAGTTTGTAAAGTCATCTTTTTTAACTCTTCCTGTATTAATGGAAAGCTGCTTCTTCAGTAAAATTTTATTGCCTTGTTGAGAATAAGAACCATTGAAGCCATAATCAGTTGCCTGTTGATTCATAGTTTCCGGCAAGCCGGTAACTTTATAGCCGGCAATATTTAATTCGATCTCATCTTCTACTGTATATATGCTGTTGAATTCATACGGCGCTACACGTTTTTCATCGGGCATGTATGATGAAAGTTTCCTGGGAAAGAAATCAATACCGGCGTACACTTCTTTTTCGTCACGGATAATATTGTTGCTTAGATCAATATCCCCTTCTATTACTACCGGTGTTTCCCGGTTATTCAGGTCAGATGTTTTTACATTTGCAGCAACAAGGTTGTCGTTGCCAAACTCCAGCATATCCTGTAAAAATTCTTTTTTCCTGTCTGTAGGCAAACCCTGGTAAAATTGATGAAAGCCAGTTCTTTCCTCACCGGTAAAAGTTATTTTTAAATGACCCTTCAAAATATTATCCTGCAAAACAAAAGATGCCTGTGTAAGTATTTTGTTTTGTGACTTATCGGCAACGGGTACTTTGATCACTTCGTAGCTCTCTCCTTTTTCAATCAATGCTTCTTTTCCCTGTATGCGGTAAGCATATTCTCCAAAGGGAACGTATTTTTCAGTAGCATCTAAAAAGTATGATTTACCCCCAAGATACACGGTAGAGATACAATGATTGTCCACACATAAAGAGGGAACAGAATAATCATAAGGAATATGCCGGGTGCCGATCCAGGTCATGTGTGCATCAAGCCCGTTAAGTTTCAGCATTTCTGTAAGCAGGTTGGCCATACCCTTACAATCACCATACTTATTTTTAAAAACATCCTGTGCTGTTTGTGGAACAAAGCCGGCATATCCATCTTCAAAAGCGATATAACGGATGTTATCCTGCACCCAATAAAATATTGATCTTACTTTTTCAATGTCTGACGTTTTGCCTTTTATTAATTCTGATGCTTTTGCCTTAATAGAGCTAGTTTGATTATCGCATTTTTTGTATAACAGGTGGTACCATTTATACAAGTCGCCAACATTTTCAAAACCTTTATATTGCTTGCCATCAATGTCAAATGATTTTATAAGTATAATTACATGCGGCAAAGTATAAGCTGCAGGAAGAGCACTGTTTTCAGAAGGTATTGGTGCCAGGTCTTTCATGGTAAAAGTATATACCGTTTTCTTTCCCACCGTTTCCTGTGTCTTTTCTATCTTGTTGCCGGCAAAGTTCATTTCTCTTATATCAAGCTGCAGCCATGAAGGAACTTTGAACCGGATAACTTTTTCATTGGTGGCATAGCTGCTATGAAACATCACTCTTGTGAGATATTTGGAATCAAGAAAGATCTTTTCTACTTCCACCATAGCGCCCAGCCCCATATTTGGCAGCATGATATTGTAAAACTTTACACGGCTGTCGTCGTAAAAAATATCGCTGGAGGTAACAGAGCGATCAAGGGGTTTGGCATTTTTATAAAGGCCGAATGAATTGCCGGATTTGTAATACTGTTTAAATTTTGTAATAGCAGAAAATTTATCATAGTACTCACCGTATTGCACCATCGCCGCTTCCCTTAAAGAAATGAATTGTACTTTTTGGTTCATGATGGCGGCAACCACCGGGCCATTGCCATCACCTTTACCTGGTTCAAAATCATATTCTTCCATATCAGAAACGCAGGCCGTTCTTTCGTCGGGGTATTTCTTTTTTAACCGATACGCCATTGATTCGTCATCATCGCTCACCTGTGCAAAGGCAGCCGAAAAAATAAAAAGGGAGAAGAATAAGAAAACGTAATTTTTCATAAGTGCATGTTAGGTTGTAAAAGTGCCAATTATTAAAAGTATAAAAAAAAGCAATTCGCCGGGAGTGGGGCTTGCTTTTTTTAACAGATAAAACAATGTTGGGGTGATAGTTCAGTTGACTTGACGCAAACCTTTACATTTGCAATCACACATTATTACCAAAATTTTTCAGTATGCCTTCTAACAGGTTAAGTCATCTTGCAGAAACATTGATTGGTTCTGAAATTGTAAAACTTGGCAACGAGATAAAAGAAAAAATAAAACAAGGGAACAAGATCTATAATTATACCATTGGCGATTTTGACAGTTCTATATTTCCAATACCGGCAGAACTTCAAAGTGAAATCATATCAGCATTTAATAATTTTTATACAACGTACCCGCCGGCCGATGGCATTTTAGAATTAAGAGAGGCTGTAGCAAAGTTTTTATCAGAAAGGGAAGGGCTTGATTATAAAACAAACGAGATATTAATTGCTGCCGGAGGCAGGCCATTGATATATGCGGCATACAGGGCCATTGTAGATAAAGGGGAGAAAGTAATTTACCCGGTACCTAGCTGGAACAATAATCATTATGTGCATTTTACAGAGGGGCAACACATAATGATCGAGGCAAAAAAGGAAGACAACTTTATGCCCACGGCGGCACAAATAGCGCCACATATAAAAGGGGCGTCTTTAATTGCACTTTGCTCCCCATTAAATCCAACAGGCACTACATTCAAAAAGGAGGAGCTGGAAGCTATTTGTGACCTGGTGCTTGCTGAAAACGAAAGTCGTGGTGCAGATGAAAAGAAATTGTACCTGCTATATGACCAGATATACTGGACACTTACTTTTGGTGATACACAACATTATAACCCGGTATCATTAAGGCCACTAATGAAGGAATACACCATATTTATAGACGGTATCAGCAAGTCATTTGCGGCTACCGGCGTACGGGTAGGCTGGAGTATGGGGCCGGCACACCTGATAGCAAAAATGAAAGCCATCAATAGCCATGTAGGCGCCTGGAGCCCGATGGCGGAGCAACATGCAACAGCTAAGTACTTACAGCAGGATGCTGCTATAGACAAATACTTTACTCATTTTAAAAGTGAAATTTCAGAAAGGCTCAATAGGATATACGATGGGTTTATCCAGTTAAAAAAGGAAGGTTATGCGGTGGATGCGGTGGCTCCCCAGGCAGCCATTTACCTTACTATACAAATTGATCTTGTTGGAAAACAAACAGGTTCCGGCAAAAAATTAGCAAAACAAACAGATGTAACAGCTTATTTATTAGATGAAGCAAAGCTGGCTGTTGTGCCATTTTCTTCTTTTGGCGCAACTGCAGACAGTAGTTGGTACAGGCTCAGCGTGGGTACTTGTAAAAAGGGAGAGATTGAGGAAATGCTTAAAAAACTAAAAGATGCCCTCGGGCATCTTTCGTAATACATTATATATAGTAGTATCGTTAGTTTCTACAGTTTAAAAACACAAAAGGCTTTAATTCCTGCTGCCTGATAGTATTTTTTACAGATGTTTGTTTGAGGTATACTTTGTAATTATTTAAATCAATTACCTCGTGTGCAGCAGCAAGGTTTTCCATACGCTCTACATCAAACAATAATTCATGCAGCATTTCCACCTGGTGTTCAATGGCTTTTGGGCTCATCAACTCCTGGTTAAACATTACGAGCAGGTCTCTGTTGATATTGTTCATTATTAACTGGATTTTCTTTACGCTTAAAGTATTAATAACCAACCAATCCCTTTTTATTGGGGCATCCACAGTTGCCGTTCTTGGTAGAACTACAGCCGGTAGCTATCAGTGAGGTTAATACAATGAGCAATAAGGATATTCTAAAAAAGTGTTTCATAAAAATGGAATTAACAAATTAAACTACTTTCACTGCTCTTTATTGCTTTGATATGAAGCTTTTTTCTAAAAATGATGATATTGGGCCTCAAAAAACCATTTTGATAGCGCCGCTTGATTGGGGTCTCGGTCATGCCGCCCGCTGTATACCCATCATTAAAGAACTTCAACATTATCCATTCAGGATAATAATAGCAGGTGAAGGGGCTGTTGCAGCTATGCTGAAACAAGAATTTCCGGAACTGGAAATCATCCCGTTACCAGGCTATAAAATAAAATACAGTAAAAATAAACGGCGGTTTCTTCTGAAGCTATTGATTCAATTTCCGGGGGTCTTATATTCTGTGTTGAAGGAACACCGCTGGCTTAATAAGGTAAAACAAGAGCTGAATTTATGTGCTGTAATCTCAGACAACCGGTTTGGGCTTTTCAATCGTTCTTTAAAATCAATCTATATCACTCATCAATTATCAATAAAAACCGGAAATCGTTTGCCTGATAAAATAGCGACACTAATCCACAGGAAAATCAGCAAAAATTATACCCAATGCTGGATTCCGGACTTTAATTACAAAATAAATTTAGGAGGTTTACTATCACGTACCGTAAAATTACGGCACAATTACGTTTATTTGGGTTGTTTATCAAGATTTGAGAAAAAAACAACCTCGGAAATTACGGTTGATCTGTTGGTCATACTTTCTGGCCCGGAACCACAACGGACTATTTTTGAGAACCTTCTTCTTGCTCAATTAAATAATTTCGATGGCAAAGTTGTGTTTGTAAGAGGATTGCCGGGGGATAATATTCCTGTTTTGCCAACTTCTGTGAGCAAAAATATTATTGTCAAAAACCACTTGGCCGCTAAAGAATTAAATGACCTGATAGAACAGTGTACAATGATAATAAGCCGCAGCGGATATACAACTGTAATGGACCTTGCCAAGCTTGGCAAAAAAGCGATACTCGTTCCCACGCCTGGCCAAACAGAACAGGAATACCTGGCTGATTATTTATCAGGGCAAAAAATGTTCTTTGCGTTACCACAGGATAAGTTTGATTTGAAAACCGCATTACAACAAGCTGCAGGTTTTCCTTTTGATATTCCGCAATTTGATATGAACCAGTACAAAACAGTGATAAAGCAATTTGCTGAATCGCTGTAAACAAATGATTTTTGCAGCACAATCTTTTAGGTGAATAAAAAACTGCTGGCACATCTTGGTTTAACCGGAACCAATTTATTTTTTGCTATCAACCTTAGTGCGGTAAAATATCTTACCAGCAACAACTTTATGCAGCCATTCGGTATGAATGTGATAAGGGTTGGTGTGAGTGTAATTTTATTCTGGTTGTTGTTTCTTTTTTACCCCTCACAGAAAAAAATTGACAGGAAAGATACAGGAAGATTTATTCTATGTGCTTTAACAGGCATAGCCATTAACCAGATGCTTTTCCTGAAAGGGCTTTCGCTCACCTATTCTATTCATGCAGTGTTATTGATGCTTACCACACCTATTTTAATTACAATAATTGCTGCATGGATATTAAAAGAAAAGTTGAATGTTTATAAAATTTCAGGGCTATGTCTTGGGGTATGCGGTGCGGTGGTATTGATAACGGCAAGGCAAAGTAGCGGAACCGGTGAAAATGTTTTACTGGGCGATTTACTGGTGCTCATCAATGCCATCTCTTACACCTTTTATTTTATACTGGTAAAGCCGCTGATGCTTAAATATAATCCTGTACAGGTAATAAGATTGATATTTACTTACGGCTTATTAATGGTGTTACCATTTGGCTGGAATGAATTTATTTCAATTGAGTGGAATAGTTTTGGCACTATAGAATATACCTGTATTATTCTCATTACAATTTGCGGCACTTTCCTGGCTTACCTGTTTAATGTATATGGTATAAAAATGCTGGGGGCTTCTATTGCAGGAGCATACATATATATACAGCCGGTATTTGCCACCATCATTGCTATGATATTCTTAAAAGAACATTTAGAAGCGTATAAAATTTTAGCCGCCGCTTTAATTTTTACAGGTGTGTTTTTATGTAATAAAACGAGAGCCGTTAAATAGCTATACATTCTTTGGATAATCAAAGAACAGAAAT
>JAZKGV010000268.1:0-508 GCA_040385725.1 Bacteroidota bacterium
TTTAGAACATGCATAATTCCTCTACACTTCTAGACATTCGTAAAAAAAAGACTCCTTATATCTATATTAAATTACTACCCGCTGTTCCGACAATAGCATTCGATACCTATTGGAAATTTGCTGCAGAACGGCAAAGTATTTATATGAAACGATTGAGAGGTGAAAAATTACCATGGACCAATGATGCTATACTGAGCAAATATAAATTTACAAATGTCTATAGAATTACAGACCGAGTGAGTCAGTATCTTGTAAGAAATGTAATCTATAATCCGAATCTACCATCCGATCATGAGGAAGTTTTTTTTCGGATAATGATGTTCAAAATATTCAACAAGATTGAAACTTGGGAGCTCTTAGTAAGTAAATTTGGCTTACTCAGTTATTCAACTTATGATATTGAAAATATCATGCATAAGAACTGGATCAATTTTTTAAGAAAAGCCTGGAGTAAATAACTTAATAAGGCGATGGGCTCACTGATGTCCATCCTCCATCAATGATCAAG
>JAZKGV010000268.1:518-7649 GCA_040385725.1 Bacteroidota bacterium
ATTCTGCTGCCTACATCATGGCTTCTGGAAAAAGCTTTTTTGGGCATGAAAAAAAGCATACCAATCATTTATATTTAATCCAAAAAATGATTAAGGAGAAACTACCCTACAAACTCGAGCAGTCTAAGAATATGCAAGTTTCGTTTGAATTGCTAAAAAGTTATCCGTCTCTTGGTGACTTCTTGGCTTATCAATATGCAATTGATATCAACTACAGTAACATTACAAATTTCTCAGAGTCTCAGTTTGTTGTACCAGGGCCTGGAGCAAAAAGTGGCATTAGCAAATGTTTTTCCGATCGAGGAGGATTAACCGAAACAGAAATTATCAAATTAATGGTGGATAGGCAGGACAAAGACTTTGAAAGGCTTGGTTTAAATTTTGAACGAATTGGAAATCGACCACTACAGCTTATCGACTGTCAAAATATATTTTGTGAGACAGATAAGTACTCAAGAATTAAACATCCGGAAATTAAAGGTATCGGGGATCGTCTTAGGATAAAGCAGAATTTTATATCGAAAGGGAAGGCTGTTGATTTATATCTACCCCCCAAATGGGAGTATTGCTAATTAAATCTATTATCTGATGGAATTTAATGAATATCAAAATTTGGCTCTAAAAAGCGAGCAGAAACAGGGAGACGAAGGATTAATCATTTCTTTGCTTGGACTTGCGGGCGAAGCAGGTGAACTCCTAAGCGTTTATAAAAAATATTTAAGAGATGGTGAGTCCCATCAACTGTATCACAGGGATGTAAAAGAAGAACTTGGAGATCTACTATGGTACTTAGCAAGTACTGCAAAAAATTTTAATTTATCGCTTGAGGACATTGCAAAATATAATTTAAAAAAGGTTGAGGCTCGTTGGCTTACAGGAGATTCACTTTTATACCATTCTGATGGCAAATCTTGTTATGATGAATTATCTCCGGAGCATGAGCAATTACCTCGGAAATTCTTTGTTACAATCTATGACACAGTAGAAAACAATGTTCACGTAGCGAGAAGCTTTATTGATGATCAACAAGTCGGTGATGACCTAACTGACAATTCCTATTTAGATGACGGATATCGTTTTCATGATGTATTTCATCTTTCCTATGTTGCAATACTAGGCTGGTCTCCCGTATTCCGAAAAAATACAAACAATAAAAGGCGAAGTAATCCCGCAATAAACGAAGTTGAAGACGGTGGTCGTGCGGCAGTCATTGAAGAAGGCATATCCGCTTTGGTATTTGCGTATGCAAAAGAACATAATTGGTTAGAAAATATTACCTCAATTGACGACTCGTTGTTAAAGACTGTCATGGGAATGGCAAGTCATTTGGAAGTAAAGAATAAAGTTGCTGCGGAATGGGAAATAACAATATTAAAGGGTTTTGAGGTATGGAGAAATGTAATGAAAAACAAGGGAGGCAAAGTGTTGATAGATATGCAAGAAAAAAACATCAGTTACATATCAGTGTAATTACAATGCAATAACTATTGCAGTTGCCATAGTTTTCGTGTGGCTAATACTTATTAACCAACGCTTAATGCCTAAGTTATCGGCTAAATTAGCGACTGAATCTTTCAATTTTATTTGTGGAGCACCAGATGGCAATTTGACAATTTCGATGTCGCTAAAGGAAATTCCTTCAATCAAGCCTGTACCCAATGCTTTCACGAGAGCTTCTTTCGCTGCAAATCTTCCCGCCAGAAAAGCTGCCTTCTTGGTTTTGTTGTAATAATGGATTTCGGATTGGCTGAAGCATCTTTTTATAAAGTCATTCCTGCGAAGGGATGATTCAAATCTCTTAATATCTACTAAGTCTATTCCAATTCCAACCATGTAGTTCACAAAGTATTCAGTTACAAATTTTAACGCCCATCAGGCTTATGTTTTCTTACAAGCTTAAATATTAATAAATTAGTTTTGGTTAAAATCAAAACTACTGTTATGGCTTTTTTAGGTACTGAAAAGATAAAGGATTTTATTCGGAAAGAAAAAATCATAGAGCCGGAGCCTTTAAAAATACAGTGTGGCTCATGTGAACTTTCGCTAGGAAACGAAGTGTTTATGACAGATTCATCTGACCGCAAGAAAAAATTTCTCAATCAAGATAAAGAACAAGTTGTCATTAATCCTGGGCAATTTGCTCTTCTTCTTACTCATGAAAGCGTACATATTCCAATAAGTATGATTGCTTTTATTTCTATTAAAGCTGGGATTAAATTAAAAGGCTTATTAAATGTATCCGGATTTCATGTTGACCCCGGATTCAAAGGAAAGTTGGTTTTCTCAGTTTACAATGCAGGGTCTAGTCCAATTTCATTAGCTAAAGGTGAGCCTTGTTTTTTGATTTGGTTTTCCGAGTTAGATATTAAACCTGAGGAAAAGAGTAATTACGCAGATCAAGAACACGAACATAAAAATCAAGATTCCATACCCCTGAAATACATCGATGCCTTACTCGCAGGGGAACTTGCTTCACCAACTGTTTTGAGTAAACGAATTGATGATAATCAAAAAGAACTCGATAACAGAATTAAATTAATTGAGAAAGAACAAACGGCGAAAGATTATTTAGTAAAAACCGCAGTGGGACTAGGTATCATTCTCTTAATGAAATTTGGTTTTGATTGGATAACTTTTGATAATGGATTTAAAAAAGGGTTAGAACTAAAACAGAAACAGATAGAAACTGAATCCGTAATAAATGAACTGTTAATTCAGAAGAAACAATTATTGATTGATATAGATACTTTAAAAAAAGAAATTATCGATAGTAGTAAAAAATAAAAGTAAAAAATGGCTTTAGCTAATCATGTAAAGATTTTACAAGCAGGTGTGCTTCACTGGAATAAATGGCGAAGCGAAAACCCTGATACAATTCCACAGTTATCTAAAATAGATTTTGGAGAGATACTAGACATTAGGACTGACTATTCTTCACTTAACCTAAACGGAGCCTATATTGAAAGTTCCAGTTTTTTTGCGGTTAGTATGGATAATGTAAATTTTAAAGACGCCATTCTACAAAATTGCAATTGCTACGGAGCATCCTTTAACAATTCAAATTTTGAATCAGCGGACTTGCAGCTTGCCAATTTTACATTGGCGTCCCTAAATAGTGCAAATTTGGATAAGTCTTATTTGGGAAATACAGTTTTTGCATGTTGCGATTTATCAACGACAAAAGGTTTGGAAACTTGTAATCATCTTCATTCAAGCATTCTTGATCATACAACTTTGGCAGAATCGAATAATCTTCCTTTGATTTTTTTACAAGGTTGTGGATTACCAGATTTATTGATAGATAATATTTCTGTTTTAAAAGAAAGTCCTATAAACTATAACTCATGCTTCATCAGTCATTCCTCCTACGATGCCGAATTTGTTAAAAAACTTTACACCGATTTACAAGGTCAGGGTGTGAGGTGTTGGTTTGCTCCAAAAGATTTAATAGGCGGCAGCAAATCGTTTACTCAAATTACTGAAGCAATTCACATGCATGAAAAATTACTAGTCATTCTTTCAAAAAAAAGTATGAGTAGCTCTTGGGTTGCAACTGAAATAAAAAAAGCTGTTATTAGAGAGCGGGAAGAAAAAAGAAAAATACTTTTTCCGATATCACTTGTTCCTATTAAGGACATTAAAAATTGGGAGCTATTTGATGCCGATTCAGGGCTGGATCTTGCCGCAGAAATACGTTCTTATCACATTCTGAATTTTGAAAAATGGAAATCTGATGATAATTATTTGCAGGGCTTTAAAAAGTTAGTACATGCTTTGAAAAGTAACAAAGAAAATTAGTTGGTTACTATTGCTTGTGTTGTTTGTCTTCATAAATCTATTTAGAAATTTTTTCTATCTAAATTTTTATTTCGGCCAGCTTCCGGCAAAGCTATTGGCTCTCCACAGTCGTCAGTCAAGGTCTACACTCCATTTCATTCCGCTTGCCTTTTGGTAGTTCACAAAAAATCTCCACCTCAGATTTTGGCTTCCTCTCACGTTTAGTTCGGTAGTATTTTTTGCTCCAAACCTTGACATTCCTTCCACGCTTCTCATATGGGTTGCCTAAGCTGGCCAAATTTTTATTTTGTGCCGATTCATTATTTTATTTAAAAACTTAGGTTATGCAGCATTCATCACGATTACGAAACATCATGGGTATGTCATGGGAGATACAGAGAAAGAAAAAGTGTATCCGCTCCAAAGCACTTTCATCCGCCTGGGCAATTACCCAAAACGAGGATATCACTATTTACTATCTCGTCAAAAAACACAGTAATGAGAAATATCCGAATAAAGTGAAACCACAGGAACTATCGCTATTCAAATCATAAACAAATATTCATTCATAACTAAAATCAAACGACATGGTACTCATTGGAAGATTAACCAAAGATGCAGTTGTAGCACAACTGAAAGACGACAGGCAGGTAGTGAACTTCACTATTGCGATTAATGACAATTACAAGCCAAAAAACAGTGACAATTGGGTGACTGTTACCACCTACATCAACTGTTCCTATTGGCTCAGCCCCAAGGTTGCAGAGCGGTTGAAGAAAGGCAACTTAGTTGAAGTTACCGGCAGGCTTGCAATTTCTGCATACAAGGATATGCAGGGAGACGCAAAAGGAACACTCAATTGTCATGTTGATACCATTAAAGTGCATCAACAGATGCAACGTGACGTGGTGAAGACAGAACCTTCAAAGAAAGAAGCAGTAGCAGAAGATTTACCATTCTGATCCTGCAATGCCTGGGAAGCTGCCGACCAGTGAGGGTCGGCAGCTTGGCTTTTTGAGATTGCTTAATGATTTCTGTTGTTAGAGAGGAGAGTGAAGTATTTTCGTGAGACACAGAAACAAACCCCATGAGCGTAAAAGATAAAGTCACTGAAAAAGAGCAAAGTATTAGAACCTTGTTAGAAACACTTCGTAAACAGCTCAACGGTGAACGGATTAAGTTTGATACAACACCGAATAACTGGTCGTATATCGCTTCTTTGAGCCACACTGAAACAACGCTCAAAGACTTGGTCGCATATCTTGAAGCCACCCCTTCTTAGGTATTATTAGTTGTCAGAGTAAAGGGATTATACTTAAGAAAGCTAATGATATTTTTTCGATGTTTCGGTTTGGGTGTAGCCCTATTATTCTCCCAATAAGTGATGGAATCTTCACATACTCCAAATAGCTCTGCAATATCCTTTTGCAAAAGATGTAATTCTAGGCGGCGGTTTCGTATTCGCTCTCCGAGGGTTGTTGGATTTGGAATATATTTGTCTCCCAATGGTTTACGCACACTCTTCTTTAGTTTGGAAAAAGGTAACGCAGGTATGTCCCTGTGGTTTCTTTAATCACCCGGAAAAAGAATGTACCTGTCCTCCGGGTGCGGTACAAAAATACCTGAACAAAATATCAGGCCCTTTGCTCGACAGGATCGACCTGCATGTGGAAGTAACACCTGTTGCGTTTAGTGAGCTATCATCATCCAGGCAATTTGAAAAAAGCGAAGCGGTAAGGGAAAGAGTTATTAAAGCAAGAGATATACAGGCAGAAAGATATAAAGACAATGAAGGTGTTTACTCCAATGCACAAATGAGTAGCAAGATGCTGAAAGAAATTTGTGTTATCAATACAGCGTCTCAAAATTTATTAAAAGTGGCGATGGAGAAATTAAATTTATCTGCAAGAGCTTATGACAGGATTTTAAAAGTGAGCAGAACGATTGCTGATCTTGCTGGTAGTGCAGATATTAAAGCGGAGCATTTAGCAGAAGCAATTCAGTATAGGAGTTTGGACAGGGAAGGATGGGGAGTATAGTTTTAAATAAATTTTCGCCTTTGTGGGTATATCAGTAAAAACAGCAAGATTAGGATATGAGGAAAAATAAAGCCATACTATTAATTTTATTTTTTTCTATTAACACAATAGCATATTCTCAAGGTAATTTGAAATTAGAAAAGCAGATTGCCAGCTTATATGATTTAAACGATTCATTGTTGAGAATTTGGAGAGCCGATATTAATGGCTGTAAAAGAGAGAGGGTTTTGATTGTTGATTCGCTACTTGCAAATAAATACATTATTGGAATGCCGGAAAAAGTCTTTTTGCTTTTATTCGGTAATCCCGAAGTTTATAATCCAGAAGGTATATTGACATATGGAATAGGGTTCACTTTCTGCGATGGTGCAAACAAAAAGACTGAAGACGCAACTGGTAAAGAACTTGTAGTATTTATAGATGAAGGGAAGATTTTAAGATATGGCTTTGATCTTATTGATTAACTCTTTCGCCTCGGTTCGTGGCACAGGAATCGAAAAAAGCATGCGTAGGCCGGGAGCATAATCAACTGATTGATAATTTTTCTTTTACTATTTGCAGTAAGTATTGTGCTCTTGAAGTATTAAGATGATATTTTTCTAAATGTTTTTTTGCAGCTACAGCCATCGCTTCTCTTTCTGCTGTGTGCTCCAGGTAATGATCAATTTTTTCAATTAGATCACTTAAAGAATCATCACACCAAACTACATGCTTACCACTTTCAAAATTATCAGGTATGCTTATCTGTGGCTGCTGGCTTATCATAAGCGCTCCGGAAGCAGGCGTTTCCCAATAACGCATGGTGTCCCAGCCGCCACCACGAAAGTTTAAAACAATTTTGCAGGCGGCTAATTCTTCTAAATAAAATTTGCCTTTGCGTTTGTAGGTATAAAAATTTTGATTGAGTGTGGTGCCATTCTTCTCACAATCATATTTTCCCTGCAGCAGCTTTAATGCATTTTCCCTTATCAAAGGTTTTTGTTGCCCCCAAAACGACACATCATATTTTTTTTGTTCTTCTGCCACCGTATTGATGTGCACATTATAGGGAAATGAAAAGGGGAATGGAAAAATATTACCTGCGCCATCATGCAGCGAAGGAATGTATTCCCTCTTTAAAATAATGTCAAATGGTTTTTGTTGTAGGGCTGTTTCAAATTTGTTGCCTGCAGCAAGCCTGTAAAAATCACCGCCTGTTTTGGGTTCGTCTCCACCATCAATAAAAATTACAGGTTTGTTTTTTATTGAGGGTAAAATTTTTAAGTAACTATGTAAGGCAGCAGGCTTGGTTGAGCCAAGTATAACGATGTCGAAA
>JAZKGV010000268.1:7659-35180 GCA_040385725.1 Bacteroidota bacterium
AGCCAAGATTTTTCGGGTAATCTTTTAGCGGTATATGATATTTTGCATTCCAGGGATAATCAACAATATTTTCGCTGCCAAGTATTTTTGCCAAACCGGCATAAGCAAGGTCCTGTGCATAATCAAACTTTGTATCGCATACAAATAATATCTTCATGCCTGCTGCAGTTTATTGATCCCGTTATTGCAAATAGAAAAACCCTGTTTTATTTTTGCAAGTAATATCGCATAGCTTTTTATTCCTGCATCTTCTGTAAATCTTTCCTGGTGCCAGATATGATAAACAATTGCTTTAAATTTCATTGGAGAAAATTTGATCTTGCCTGAGCCTTCCAGCCGCCATTCAATATCAGAATCTTCTCCACCGCCCGGGGCAATATAATCTTCATCAAAACCATTGATGGCCAAAAGTGCGTCTTTTGATATTGCCATATTGCAACCAAGCAGCCTTGCCGTTTTTTTTCCTTTGAACAAACCGGCAAGCCATGGCATATATAAACCTTCCTCAATTCTTTTGCAGCCGCCCAACAGCAAAGAAAAAAAACCAAGCAATGAAAGATCTTTGGTTTGCAACAATTTCCCCGACAACTTTTCATTCAGCAACACTCTTCTGCCATATAATGCCCCGGCATTTTTTTTATTCAGGATATATTGTTTTACTAATTCACGGTGGGGGATACAATCACCATCTAAAAAAATAATAAAGTCAGTGGATGTTGCCAGCAATGCCTGGTTCAATATCCTGCATTTTCTAAAGCCTTTATCTTCCTGGCACACATGCTTAACAGGAAAGGAGAAAATATTCTTTTTATTGTTGAGAAAGGAAACGGTTTCTGCAGTATTATCGTCTTCTGCAATGATTACTTCAAAATCTCCAATGGAAGTTTGTTGCTGCAATGCCATCAACACCAACTCAAGATTGGGCAGGTTTTTATAGTATGATATGATAACAGATGCTTCCACTATTTATTTATCAGGCTGATATATTGCTGCGTAATATGATCCATGCTGTGATATTGTCGTACATAATTGAATGCATTATCTACGTATGTTTCTTTTTTAATAGGATCGTTTAGAAAAATATTGATGCCTTCCGCAATGGCATCGCTGTCACCAATATTGCACAATATGCCACGTTCGTTTTGCAATAGTTCTTTTAACCCGCCTGCATTGGTGCTTACCACCGGTACGTTATTGATAAAGGCATCCAGCACACTGCTGCCAAGCCCTTCCTGTGTTGATGTCATTACAAATACTTCCAGTGATGGCAAAAAATCATGTACGCTTTCTGTAAAGCCTTTTAACTGGTACACATGGGTTAGATCATCCGCAATAATTTTCTTTCTTATTTGCTCCATCAACGGCCCGTCACCAAAATGCAGGAATACAAAATCATTTCTTTTTTGCGATAGTTTTTTTACAGCTTCCAGCATTGTAAAAGGGTCTTTCTCTTCTGTAAAGGCAGATGTGGTTCCTGTAATATGTTTGCCTGTATTGTTATGGCTGTAATGAATTTCTTTAGCCCTGGTTTCATTGGCGGGTTGTTTTACCACTATGTCAGATATGATCTCTATATCTGTTCTGCCACAAAAATTAACAATCGTATTTTTTATTTCGTTGCTGATAACAACTATTTTATCAGTTAAGCTGTATTTAAGTTTTGTGAAAAAACCTTTGGGTGTAAAATTTACCCTTCTTGTAAATATCACTTTCCTGCGGTGAAACCATTTTGTAAATACACAGTAGGTGAGTATATGTGAAGTTTGTACGTGGAGGCAATTATATTTTCTTCCCTTACTTATTAAAAAAAATATAACAGCAAAAACAGAATTGAAACTATGAACTGTAAACCCTTCCTTTAATGCCTTTGATTCAAGCGCTGAGTTTTTCCTGCATATCAAATGTGTGCTGATGCCAGCGTTGCGAAAGCCCTGCATATTGTACACAGTCTGTCTTTCACCGCCACGCCATCCTTTTTCAAAATTTAATTCAAGAATAACCATAGCTGCAGGTATTACTTTTTGGTCAATTCAAAAATGCCGCAGCCGTAGTGGCAGCCGAAATTATTTGCAACCAGTTCTTTTTTCAATTCCACTTCTTCATATATATCGCCTGCGTCATCCACGTAAGAGAATTTATCAATTGTATAATTTTCGCTAAAAAGATCAATTAAATATTGCACTGAAAAAACACGGTGTGCATTAAACTCAATGCGCTGCCTGCCAATGGGAGTTGAAAAATAAAATTTACCGCCGGGTTTTAAGATGTATGTGATATTATCAATGGCTTTTTTATAACCGAAGTAATCAACAGTATCGTTGTACCTGCCAAGGCCAAAATGTTCAATGGCATGTAGTGATGAAATAGAGTCGCAGTAATTTTTAAGTTCTTCAGGCTGCTTTGTAAGATCCGCTTTTTTAAACACTACATTCTTTACTTTTTTTGTTTGCTCCCGTATGTCGAATATTTCAATTTCCCTGAAGGCGGCCACATGCGCCACAAAGCCATCTGTTCTTGAGCCAATATCAACATGCTTTACCGGGTTTTGTAAAAAGATCCTTCTTGCCACATACAGGTCCTGGTGAAAATAATGGCCGGACATTATGCCGGATTCATCAAATCTTTCATTCAATATGAGTTTCTGTTTGCCAAAAACAAAACTTGTGTCATTGCCTTGCTGCTTTTTTAATTCCTTCAGGCATTTCATGGCAAAGAAATAATTATCTACAGCTTGAAATATTTTTTTCATTATAAGTATCTTACTGCTTTTAAAAATGATTAGGTATTTGCACCCATCCTTCCGGTATCACATCACTGCCATTTTTTAAATGGGGCATCCATTGCTGGGGTGCCAGCACTGTTTTGCCAGCGTTGCTGTTGAGCCATGCTCCCCACCAGCTAAATGAACTGTTGGCAATAATATTGTGTTTACAATGGCTCATCAATTGCATATCAATATAACTGTTGTTTCCTTTATTCCAGCCGATAAACGCTGTCCTTTCTTCTTTTATATTTTCCTTTGCCCAGTCAATATCATCTGAAAAAACAAAATATACTGGGTTGCTGATAGTATCGTTGATATGTTTTATTGCTGCGTTATAATAATCCATATTCAACGAAGCGGAAATACCTGTATTCATATAATCGCCACGCCTTATGTGCAGGCTTACTGAATGATGGCTTTTTATTTTATCCATCATTGCCTTATTCATATCATCCTGTAAAGGATTGAATACAAATTTTTGCCTTACCAGGTCAGCAGCTTCAATAAAATATTTTTCACATTGCCAGTAGCCTTTTAAATAACCGCTGTTTAGTTTATTTACTGTTGCATGATAACGCCACTGCCATTCCGTTTTTTCTTTGTAAGGATTGCCAAACATTTTATGGCGAAGTTTACTTACCGGTTTTACAAAAGCTTTTTCTGCAGCGGAACAATACTGCTGGTTGATATTAAAAACCCTTTCCAGTTCATAACCATTGTGGCTTTGCTGTGTTTCATATTTTGAAATATCCAGCTTGGTTGTAAGGCCCTTGTTGATAAATGAAAAGCCTAATGCACCTTGAAACATCTGGTTTCCCAACCCGCCTTCAACCTGTATTATTACCATTGGTTATTATAGTTTCCTTTTAGCAGTGCATGCCTGTTTAAATCTGCTGGCAAAAATATGAGTAAAATATCGGTAATTTGCCGCAAATTAAACGTTGTAATGTTCACCGGACTTAAATATAAATACCGCAAATTCAAGTTTTCACAGACAAAGGAATTTGCAAAGATGCTTGCGTTTTATGGAGGCATTGTAAAAAAGGGCGACCTTGTTTTTGACATTGGCAGCAATAATGGCGAAAGGGCGATGGTATTTGAAAAACTGGGGGCAAAACTTATATGTGTGGAACCACAGCAAACCTGTGTAGCATTGCTCAAACAATATTTTGGAAAAAATGAAAACGTTGTGATTGTTGATAAAGCCTGTGGTGCTGCACCAGGCGTGGGTGAAATTTCTATTTGTGATGAAGCAGATACCATTTCCTCTATGTCGGAAAAGTGGATCAACTCCGGGAGGTTCAGCAAAGAATTTCATTGGGATAAAAAACAAAAAGTGGAGATCACTACGCTGGATATGCTGGTGGAAAAATATGGTGTGCCGGTGCTTTGCAAAGTGGATGTGGAAGGTTTTGAAACCGAAGTGCTGAAAGGGCTGCATAAAAAAGCCGGTATTATTTCATTTGAATTTACACAGGAATTCTTTGATGATGCCGAAACCTGTATGAATTTAATGGAAGCGCTGGGCGGTACTGCTTACAATTATTGCCTTGCTGAAAATATGTATTATGAAATGCCACAATTTACTTCCCGTACTGAATTAACTGCAGCTATTAAAGAAAGATTTCACACAGACCTTTGGGGAGATATTTATGTGCAGTTTAAATAGCGGTATTCTCTAAACGCTGTTTTCGATTTGCGTAAACAATTGCCTTCGCCGGTAGCAGTGGATTTTGTCATTACTGCTTTCTGCTAACTTTGCGCCATGAAAATTTTACTGAAATATTTAAAGCCTTATAAATGGCTGGTCATATTCACCCTTTTAATGGCTACCATCAATATTGGATTTTCTTTGCTTGATCCAATTTTACTTGGTAAACTCATCAATCTTGCCAACAGCCACCAGAGTAGCGATGTTCCATTTACCTGGGCAGTTTTTTTCAATTCTTTTTCGTGGAGCACACCTGGCGTTTGGTATATCCTCATCTTATCTGTATCTGTAGCAATGGTGAGCCGCATTGCAAAAGCTTTCCAGGATTATTTTTTGAATGTAGTGATACAAAAATTTGGAGCCAGTGTATTTACCGATGGGTTGCAACATGCAATGAAATTGCCTTACCAGGAATTTGAGGACCAGCGTAGCGGTGAAACCTTGTCCATATTGACCAAGGTGAGGACTGATGTAGAAAAATTCATGACCAGTTTCATCAATATACTTTTTGGTGTTATCATAGGTGTTGTATTTGTTTTTGTGTATGCCGCACTATTTATAAACTGGCGCATACCGGTTGCTTACCTGGTTGGCATTTTATATTTAACGCTTGTTACCAATAAGCTGAGTAAAAAAATAAAACAGATACAGAAAAATATCGTTGGGGAAACAACTGCATTAGCAGGGTCAACTACAGAATCACTAAGAAATATTGAACTGGTAAAAAGCCTTGGGCTTACACACCAGGAAGTAGAAAGGTTGAACACCAATACATATAAGATATTGGGGTTGGAGCTTAAAAAAGTAAAACGCATCCGCAGTATAAGTTTTGTACAGGGTACTATGGTGAATACTTTGCGCCAGGTAATATTGTTCATTTTGATGTGGCTCATTTTTAAAGGAACAATGAATGCAGGCCAATTAGTAACGATGCAAATATTTTCGTTTTTTGTATTTGGCCCATTGCAGGAAATTGGCAACATCTTACTTTCTTACAGGGAAGCAGAAGCCTCGCTAAATAATTTTGACAACCTGATGAAAAAAGCGCCGGAAAAAGAACCGGCTTTTCCAAAAGCGCTTGGTAATATAGAAACACTGTCATTCAATCATGTTGCTTTTCAGCACCAGACAGCATCCCATAAAGCCATTGACGATATCAGCTTTGATGTAAAGGTTGGTGAAACCATTGCGTTTGTTGGCCCCAGTGGCAGTGGTAAATCTACATTGATGAAATTGCTGGTTGGTCTTTATCGTCCGCTGCAAGGGAAAATATTGTATAACAATCTTGATGAAACAGAAATACATTTTGATGATTTGAGAAAGCAAATTGGTTTTGTAACGCAAGACACGAATTTGTTCAGTGGAACAATAAGAGAAAACCTGATGTTTGTAAACCCGGCCGCAACACAACAGCAACTGGATGATGTACTAAAAAAAGCTAGTTGCACAGGTTTGGTAGCCCGTGCAGAGAAAGGGCTTGATACAATGATTGGCGAAGGTGGTTTGAAATTATCGGGGGGAGAAAAACAACGCATCTCCATTGCCCGTGCATTATTACGCAGGCCGCATTTATTAATTTTTGATGAAGCCACTTCAGCATTGGATTCTATTACAGAAGAAGAAATTACTGATACAATAAGAGAACTTTCTTCCCAAAAAGGACAGATCACTGTTTTAATTGCACACAGGCTTAGCACCATCATGCATGCAGACAGAATTTATGTGTTGGAAAAAGGTGAAGTGGTAGAGACGGGCACACATGAAGGATTATTGGTTGATAAAGGTTTGTACTACGCTATGTGGCGGCAACAAATTGGAGAAAGAAAAAAAATGCAACCGCAGATTGTGTAACTTTTATTACATACACTCATTTTAAATGAGAGTATCTTTGCAGCGATGGAAAATAAAGCGCCAACCCCTAATTATCTCTGGAGTATTTTTACAATGAAATGCCCACGCTGCAGGCGTGGCCCGATGTTTAAAGACGCCAATGCTTATCGTAAATTTAAACTCTCCCACATTTTTGATATGCCCGAAACCTGTCCTGAATGTGGCCAGCGCTACGACCTGGAGCAAGGGTTTTGGTATGGAACGGGCTATGTAAGTTATGCTTTGGCGGTGGCACTTTCAGTAAGTAGCTTTATTGCCTGGTGGGTGTTGATAGGTGTATCAACAGAGGATAATAAAGTATTCTGGTGGCTTGGCTTGAATGCTTTGTTGCTGATAGTATTGCAGCCGTGGTTGATGCGCCTGAGCCGTGTTATTTATTTATACATTTTCGTGAGTTACGATAAAGATTATAAAGACACTGCACCAAAAGAGTTTGACCACAAACAATAATTAATCAATTTGTTTTTTCAATTGTACATAACTCCATGCACAAAATGGAACAATAAATAAAGTTGCTATCCACCAAAAACCACCTGTTATAAAATAAGTGAGCAAACACAGCAGCAGGATATAAAATGGATAGAGGATAAACAACATTCCCACCATAATAGAATCGTAGTGCACCGAGTGAAAAGCCTTTGATGAAACTAATTTCAGCACCGGCAGGTACAAAGGCCAGTGTATTAATACTGCAACCATTGATGGGAAGGCGAGTAATATTTTTTTAAGATTACTTATTGATACAGTAAATAGTTCTGTTCTTTTTATTTTGTTAGGTCTATCAATTTCATACACCAATTGCTGTAACTGTTGCTGCACATTGTTTGTAATATCTGCTAATAATTTTCCATTTTCAGTTAACAATATGCCGGAAGGTTGTTCTATACAGGAACCAAAATTCAAATGGATGTTTTTGCCGAATAATTTAAAACTGCTGTAGTTAACAGCCACAGGCAAAATTTTTAAAGGGATATTTTGTTGCCATGCAGCCATCGCCAGCCTTGCAGTTCCTTTTCTCAAAGGGCGCAGGTGCCATTCGTTCTCACACAAGGCTTCGCTGAATATGAGTACAATTCCATTCTGTTTAAATATTTCTGTACAGGCATCAAAAGTGTGATAGTTTTTGTGCAGGTGTTCTGCACCTTCCCGTTGACGATATACAGGCAGTATATTTAGTTGCTTTAGTAAAAAGGCACTCCATTTTTTGTTGAAGGCATCACCTCTTGCTAAAGAATAAACAGGCTTGTAAAAAAGTGTTGCCAGTATCACAGCATCTAAAAATGAATTGGGATGATTACAGGCAAGCAACAGCGGGCCGTTACTTTTCAGGTATGTTTTGTTGTTGATGATGATCTTCCTGCAGTGAAATGGCAGTGCGATCCTGGCAGGTATTTTCAGTAAACGGTAAAGCAAAATAGCTGTGTGGTTTAGTTCAGGCTTGGGTCAATGGGAAAGTTGATCATCATTTCATATTCGCCGCCCAGGTGCTTCAGGCTGTCTTTCCATATATCATCCGGCTGTTTATGAAATAATATTTTTCGTGTGGCCAATACAGTCAGCCAGCTTTTTTCTCCCAGTTCGCCATCAAGCTGGCCCGTGCCCCATCCGCTATAGCCGAGGAAGAAACGTATTTTATTATAATCAATCTCACCATTTTTTATCATTTCAGTAAGCTTGGCAAAATCACCACCCCAATAAACACCTTTCATCACCTGCTGCCCACCAGAAATTTTATCGGGATACTGGTGTAAAAAATGAATGGTATCCATTTGAACAGGGCCGCCGTAATAAACAGGTATTTCGTAGCCATCAAACCCATCCATCAGTTCGTTCAATGTTTGTTCAATTTGTTTGTTGATAACAAAGCCCATACTTCCTTCTTCCTGGTGATCGCATAAAAATACCACCGTCCTCATAAAGTTGGGATCTTTTAAAAAAGGATCTGCAATTAATAATATGCCTGAAGCCGGTGAAACCATATTGTAAAGTAAATGATAATTTGCTTTTTTAGATACGGCTCAGCTTTATTTTTCAAAAAAGCATAAGTTCTAAAACCTTCGTTAATTTTGCCACTTAATTTTATAAGCCTTTTTTTAAGGATGGTGCTGTTTTAATTTTGCTGAATGAAAAAAATTTTCCCTGTTATTACCATACTGATACTGCTGTCGCTCCTGGGATTAATTTTTTTCCAGGTACTCTGGCTTAAAAGCTCCCTGGAATCACAGGAGCAAAAATTTAAGGAACACCTTATTAATGCCACATCATTGATATCACAAAGCCTGGTAGAAGAAAAGGGAAACCTGATGCCATTTACAAAGAAGAACAACTCCATTCTTCCCAGCGAAAAACTACAGCTTGAATTGTTTGCGCCTACCATTTCGCAAAAATTTACAAAGGATGAGATTAAGCAGATCATCCGTAAGGTATTTGAAAAACAAAGCCTGAAAAATGTTCCGTTTGAGTTTTCTATTAGCTCTAATTCGCTTCTAAGTGATGAATTGGCGTCAGAAAATTTTTATAAAATGCAAGCTGATACTTTGAACAATATCCAGTATGTGATACCACTTGAATCACCAAGCGGAAGCAATAGCGAAGGTATTTCCCAGGAAGAACTTCTTACTATCCTCATTCCTCATGCAAAAAGTTTTATTTGGCAGGGCATGACCTGGTTTATTGCAGGGGCAGTTTTTTTTACTTTAATAATCATGTGTGCTTTCTTTTTAACAGTGAGGGCACTGTTAAAACAAAAGAAAGTAAGTGAGATAAAATCTGATTTTATCAATAACATGACGCATGAGTTTAAAACACCATTAGCAACAATTTCATTGGCGGTGGATGCATTAAAGAATGAGAAAGTGATAAATAACAAGGAGAAAATGAATTATTTCACCGGCATTATTAAAGAAGAGAACAAGCGGATGAACAAGCAGGTGGAAACTATATTGCAGGCTGCATTACTTGATAAACAGGAAGTACAACTGAATTTAAAAAAGCTGCATGCACATGAAATGATAAACAGCGCCTTAAACAATATTCATTTGCAGGTGGAAGAAAAACAAGGGCAATTAGAAACAAGCCTGGCTGTTGGGAACGATGTGGTAATGGCCGATGAAGTACATTTTACAAACCTTATTAATAACCTGCTGGATAATGCTGTTAAGTATTCAGCAGAGAATTTGAAAATAATGCTAAGCACACAGATAACAGGTAAAGAATTTAAGCTGAAGATAGAGGACAATGGTATTGGAATGAATAAGGAAACCCTTAGCAGGATATTTGAAAAATTTTATCGTGCCCACACAGGCAATATTCATAATGTAAAGGGTTTTGGCCTTGGCTTAAGCTATGTAAAAACGATGGTTGATGCTCACCATGGAAGTATTAAAGCAGAAAGCATTCCAGGCAAAGGCACTACTTTTTATCTCAATTTCCCACTTGCTAAATAGGCAAACCCTGTCTTCCCACTTTTCTCCCTTTTTCAGTCAAAACAGAGGTTTTTCTATCTTTTTCAACTCAGGCTGGTTTTCAATAAAGCATTTATGGAAATTATCTGCTATGTAAGGTTATCCACAACCGGACTTTATAATTAGCGATACTGCCTAATGCAATACAGTAAAGTCTTTTAGAGGTTTTTTATTGAAAAAAAATGTAAGATTTTCCAGCCACTTCACATCAAAATCACATTTAAACTTAGTTAATCCACATTTATATGGTGGTTATCAACGTACAACTCACAGTTAAAAAAGTTGCATGTGGACAAAACTTTTTTTGCATTCTGTGATTTTTGAATGTTTAAATGTGTTATTTTGTGTCATTAAATGGTTTAAAGTGTCAAATTCTGGTAATTTTTAATGAACAGATTCGTAGGTGAATATGAAGTTACAATGGATGCAAAAGGGCGTTTTCTGGTACCGGCTGCTTTTAAAAAGCAACTGGCTACCGACACCGCCAACCAATTTGTCATCTGCAGGGGCATTGAAAAATGCCTCACTTTATATCCTATGCAAACCTGGGAACCATTATTTGATGAAATAAGCAAGTTGAATCAATTTGACCCTAAAGTTAGGGAGTTCCGCCGGAAGTTTTTTAACGGCGCCACACCGGTTGATCTGGATAATGCAGGGAGGCTGTTACTGCCAAAAACACTGATTGATTATGCAGGGCTTGAAAAAGATATAGTGTTGGTATCTGCAGTAAAACAGATTGAAATATGGGACAGCAAACTGTACAGGCAGGCATTGGATGGGTCTTCGGCTGATGATTTTAGTGTGTTGGCGAACGAAGTGATGAATAAAACAGCATAGGCTTCTAATAATTAATTGCTATGGAAAGCAACGGCGGAAATGAGAAAGAGGGTATTCATTACCACACGCCGGTGTTGTTGCAGGAAACAATTGATGGCCTGGATATAAAAGAAAATGCTGTGTATGTTGACTGCACGTTTGGTGGTGGCGGACATAGCAAAGCCATACTGGAGCGGTTAGGAGAAAATGGTTTGTTGGTGGCTTTTGACCAGGATGATGATGCTAAGAAAAATCTGCCCGATGACAAAAGGGTAGTTTTTGTACCACAGAATTTTCGGCACATACAGCGGTTTTTGAGATTGCATAAAATAACGGCGGTGGATGGGATAATGGCAGACCTGGGTGTATCGAGCCACCAGTTTGATGAAGCGGAAAGAGGTTTTTCAATAAGGTTTGATGCGGCATTGGATATGAGGATGGACAGAAGGACGGGGATAACTGCGGCGGATATTCTAAAGAGTTTTTCGGAACCACAACTGCATAAATTATTTGAACAGTACGGAGAAGTTACAAACGCTAAAACGCTTGCCAGGACATTAGTACACCAGAGAAAAGTAGCACCGGTAAAAACGATAGATGAATTAAAGCAGGCTTTGCAGCCGGTGGTGAAGGGTAATCCCCAAAAATATTTTGCACAGGTATTTCAGGCATTGCGGATAGAAGTGAATGATGAGTTTGGGGCTTTGAAAGAACTGTTGCAACAATCCATAAACCTTTTGAAACCTTCAGGCAGGATAGCTATAATAACATTTCATTCATTAGAAGATAGGATCGTGAAGAATTTTTTTCGGGCAGGCACATTTGCTGAAACGGAAGCAGATGACTTGTATGGTAACAAAACAGAAAGCCCATTGAAACTGGTAAACAAAAAACCAATAACCGCCACTCAAACAGAATTAAAACAAAACCCAAGAAGCAGGAGTGCAAAGCTGAGAGTGGCAGAAAGAATAAACTAATTGCTAAACCGAAATAAAAGAAACCAACATTAGAACCTTCATATCCTGATGGCTGAATTTAAAACTACACAACAGGAAGAGACAACCTCCAGGTCATTCGACTGGAAGCGGTTGTTCAACTACAAGTGGGTGGTAAAAAATATTCCCTTCTTTTTATTCCTGGCTTTTTTAGCAGTACTATATATATATAATGGCCACCTGGCTGATAAGCTCACCCGTAAAATAGGTGTAACTGAAAAGCATATAAAAGAATTGCAGTACGAATATAAATCTGCCAAGAGTGAAGTGATATTCAGGAGCAAGGCAAGTGAGTTGGTAAAAGCGGTGGAACCATTGGGATTAAAAGAGTTGACAGATCCTCCGGTGGTATTAAATAATGCGCCAGCTGAATAAAGAGATGTAGGTATAAGAGTGTGACGCAACGATGATGACAGCAGCACAGCTGCTGGTTAAAAACTAAAATTACCCTATTTGTACAGGGACAAATGGATATAAGAAAAGACATACAGTGGAGAGTGAGCCTCAGTTTTTTGCTGATGGTAGTGATTGGTGTGGTAGTGATCGGGAAGGCACTTTACATACAACAGGTGCAGGGCAAATACTGGCGGAGCATGGGCGACAGCCTTCACCAAAAGTTTATGCCACTGATCGCAGAAAGAGGAAGTATTTATAGCGAAGATGGAAACATATTAAGTACATCGGTTCCCATTTTCGACATCTATGTAGATTTTGCTGCAGATGGATTGACAGAGAAAGACGGCAAGCGGTTTAAAGACAATGTGGATTCACTGAGTATTTACATGGCACAACTTTTTAAAGACAAAACTGCTGCTGCTTACAAAAAAGAAATGCAATTGGCGTATAAAAATAAAGACCGCTACTATCCATTGAAAAAGAAAATTTCTTTTTCAGAATATATCACCATGAGAAATTTTCCGCTGGTAAGACAGGGAAAAAACAAAAGCGGGTTTATTGTTGATGTAAAGGATAAGCGTATCAACCCTTATGTGCTGCTGGCAAACAGAACGATTGGTATATCAAGAAGCAATGCCTCTAAAGTGGGATTGGAGCAATCGTATGATAGTTTTTTGAGAGGTACTAACGGCCAGCGTTTGATGCGTTATGTGGCAGGTGCTTATATGCCGGTAGAAGGATTGGAAGTGGAACCCGAAAATGGCAAAGACATCATCACCACCATGGACACTTACATGCAGGATGTTGCTGAAAGTGAATTAATGAAAATGCTGGTAACCAATAATTCTTTGCATGGTACTGCCATCATTATGGAAACTGCTACCGGGAAAATAAAAGCCATTGCCAACCTGGGGCAGGTGCTGAACAAAGACAGTACGGTAAAAAAAGATAAAGATGGCAACAGCATTTACACAGAGATTTTAAACTATGGCATTGGGAAAGCTACAGAGCCCGGTTCTGTATTTAAGCTGGCAACATTAATTGCATTGATGGAAGATAAGTATGTAGATAAAAATACAATTGTTGATTGCGAAGGCGGTACAAAATATTTTTATGGCCTGCGGATAAGGGATTCACATCTTGGCGCACATGAGCTAACAGTAAAGGATGCCTTTTTACGAAGCAGCAACGTGGCTTTTGCAAAACTTGCCGACCAGTATTATCACACCCAGCCATCAAAGTTTACGGATCACCTGCACAAGTTCAGGTTGGATACAATGACCGGGATTGACATCGTGGCCACATCAGGAAGATCATTGATTAAAAAACCGGTAAACAAACGCAGTTGGTACAATACCACCATTCCTTATATGGCGCATGGTTATGAAGAACTGGTAACACCGCTGCATATGTTGATGCTGTACAATGCTGTTGCCAACAACGGTAAAATGATGAAACCATATTTGGTGAACTCCGTGAGGGAATACGGCATGGATGTAAAAACTTTTGAACCAATAGTGCTGGTTGATAAAATATGCAGCGATGAAACGTTGGCGCAGGTGAGGGAATGTTTAGGTGCTGTGGTGGACAGTGCACATGGTACAGGTCACAGGGTTTTATTTGACAGCGCTTATAAAATTGCAGGCAAAACAGGAACAGCCGTAACAGCGCTTGACAACCGTGGTTACAACAAGGGCAATAAAATTTACCAGGCTTCTTTTATTGGATATTTTCCTGCGGACCAACCAAAATATACAATGGCAGTGGTGATACAGAATAGTAATCTTTCGACAAAGATCTATGGTGCAGATGTATCCGGTACAGTGTTTAAGCAGATAAGCGACAAAGTGTATGCAAAATATTTAAGTAATAAAAAATACAGATCACCAGCAGCAGTTGATACGATGCCATATAATTATTATGGTATGACGAATGAACTCAATTCAATTCTTGGAACAATGAAGATGCCCTTTGTTGATTCAACAATGGGTGGATACTGGCGAAGCATGTACGTAAAAAGCAATACAGCTACGCTGCAACAACCTGCTGATACAAGTAAAGGAAGGAATATAATTCCAAGTGTGGTAGGTATGGGTTTAAAAGATGCAGTGTACATGACGGAGAATAAAGGATTAAAAGTAACGGTAACAGGAAGAGGAAGAGTGATTAGCCAATCGTTACCAGCAGGGGCAATATTTAAAAAGGGACAGGCCATAACGTTGTTTTTGAATTGATTTTACAGGACATACTATATAAGGTAAGCATCAGGAGTGTAAAGGGTAATACCAATACTACGATCAATGATTTACAGATCGATTCCCGTAAAGTGACAAAAGGCTCTTGTTTTATTGCAGTAAAAGGATATGCGGCGGATGGACACCAGTTTATTGAAACAGCAGTAGCAAATGGTGCAGTGGCAATTGTTTGCGAAACAATGCCACAAAGCATAAATGATAAAATTGTTTATGTACAAGTTGAGAATAGTTCGGTAGCAGCAGGATATATGGGCCATAATTTTTATGGAGAACCTTCTTTGAAATTGAAGTTAGTAGGTGTAACGGGCACCAATGGTAAAACAACCATCGCCACACTGTTATGGAAATTGTTTAGTGCGTTGGGTTATAAATGTGGGTTGATAAGCACAGTGCAAAATCAAATTGGCGAGGAGGTTGTTTCAGCCACACATACAACACCAGATGCCATCAGTGTAAATAAACTGATGAAGCAAATGCTTGATGCCGGTTGTGAATATGTATTTATGGAATGCAGCAGCCATGCCATACACCAGCATCGCATTGCAGGCTTGCAGTTTGCAGGAGCATTGTTCAGCAACATCACCCACGACCACCTGGATTATCACAAAACATTTGATGAATATATCCGTGTAAAAAAATCATGGTTTGATGTGTTGCCTTCATCAGCATTTGCTATCAGCAATATGGATGATAAAAGAGGAATGGTGATGCTGCAAAACACGGTGGCAAAAAAATATTACTACAGCCTTAAAACAATGGCTGACTTTAAAGGAAAGATCCTTGAAAATAGTTTGACTGGTTTGCACATGATGGTGAATGAGCAGGAAGTGTTCTTCAGGTTGATTGGAGAATTCAATGCATATAACCTGTTGGCTGTGTATGGTGCAGCGGTTTGTTTGGGGAAAGATAAACAGGAAGTATTGCAAACATTAAGCAGTTTGTCCGGGGCAGAAGGAAGGTTTGATTACACAGTGAGTAAGAATGATAAAGTGGTGGGTATTGTTGATTATGCTCACACACCAGATGCTTTATTAAATGTGTTGGCAACGATAAAGAATTTGAAACAGGGACATGAGCATATTATAACAGTTGTAGGATGCGGAGGCGACAGGGATAAAACAAAGCGCCCCATTATGGCAGAAGTTGCCTGTGAGTATAGCGATAGAGTGATCTTCACTTCCGACAATCCAAGAAGCGAAGATGCTTTGCAGATATTAAAAGATATGGAAGCTGGTGTAAGTGTGGTGGCAAGAAAAAAATATATCTCCATTGCAGACAGGAGAGAAGCAATTAAGACAGCGATAAGCCTTGCACAAAAAGAAGATATTGTGTTAGTAGCAGGTAAGGGACATGAAAAATACCAGGAGATAAAAGGAGTGAAGTATGATTTTGATGATAAGCAGGTGTTGGGTGAGGTGTTTGAGCTTTTAGAGAAATGAGTAGTTGAAAGTTTAAGGAATTTAAAAATAGAAATGTCCATAGACCATTGTCCATGGACTATGGACCAGAATCAAAATTATGCTGTATCACTTATTTGATTGGTTAACACAAGGCGGGGACAAATCAATTTTCCCTGGTAGCCTGCTCTTTAAGTTCATCACTTTCAGGGTGCTGCTGGCTGTTATACTAAGCTTAGTGATAACAACTGTATTTGGCAAGAAATTAATTTCTTACCTGCAGAAAAAACAATTGGGTGAAAGTGTAAGGGATCTGGGTTTGGCGGGTGAACAACAGAAGAAAGGTACACCAACAATGGGTGGCATCATTATCATTTTAGCTATAATAATACCAACACTGTTGCTGGCAAATTTGAATAAGACTTACATAAGGTTGATGCTCTTGTGTACGGTTTGGTTGGGAGTGATCGGCTTTATTGATGACTATTTAAAAATAAGGGCCAAGAGAATTGCACAGAAAAAAGGCATTGCATATAAAAAAAGCGATAGCGATGGCCTGGCAGGAAGGTTTAAGATTTTTGGACAGGTAATGCTGGGGCTTATAGTGGGTTATACACTTTATTTCAGCCCCAATGTAACAGTGAAAAGAGAAATATTGCCTGACAGCGCAACACAGGTAATTCAGCCTGGGGAAAAGAAAATAAATGAAGACACCGTAATGATTGATGGAAAGGCTCACCGTTTTGTAACAGTTAAAACACCCATTACAACTATTCCATTTGTAAAGAACCATGAGTTTAATTACGCAAAGTTGTTACCGGAGAGTTGGGAGAAGTACACTTATATTCTTTACATCATTGTGGTAATATTTATTGTAACCGCAGTAAGCAATGGTGCCAATATTACAGATGGGTTGGATGGTTTGGCAACTGGTGTGAGCGCCATCATCGGTATATGCCTTGGGGTATTCGCTTATGTGAGTGGCAATATCAAGTTTGCCGAATACCTCAACATCATGTACATACCCAACCTGGCGGAGCTGTCCATTTTTATCGCAGCGTTTGTGGGTGCCTGTATCGGCTTTCTCTGGTACAATGCTTACCCGGCGCAGGTTTTTATGGGAGATACCGGAAGCCTTGCATTGGGGGGCATTATTGCAGCATTGGCAATTATTGTTCGTAAAGAATTATTGATACCGTTTTTCTGCTTCGTGTTTTTAGTAGAGAATTTAAGTGTGATGATACAGGTGAGCTATTTTAAATACACAAAGAAAAAATATGGTGAGGGGCGACGGGTGTTTTTGATGAGTCCACTCCATCACCATTATCAAAAATTGGGTTACCATGAAAGCAAGATAGCCGTGAGGTTTTGGATCGTAACAATACTAAGTGTGGTGATGGCGATCGTGACGTTGAAATTAAGATGATAAACTTCTTTGGTCTTGGTTGAAAAAAGAAGTTATACCATATATACCTATACCAATGAAAAACCGAAGTCCGTCTTTAGACGGAGCCAAATGAAGACACCCGTTAAATTCTATGCTTTTGAAGAACCTCTTTTTTACGTTCTATTGAAAACTACTTTAAGCCAGCGGAAGATAATTGTATAGATCTGTTAAATTCTATACTATCGAAGAACCAATTTTTTGTTAAGCAACAGTGCATGTATTTAATTGAACCGGCGTGATGAAACGAATGGTCATATTGGGAGCAGGCGAAAGCGGTGTGGGAGCAGCCCTACTGGCACAGCAGCAAGGGTATGATGTTTTTGTAAGTGACGGTGGCGCAATTAAAGAAAACTTTAAACAGGAGATGCTGCAGCATAACATCCCGTTTGAAGAAAACAGGCACAGCGAAGAAAAAGTTCTTAACGCAGATGAAGTGATGAAGAGCCCGGGTATCCCTGAGAAAAATGACCTGGTAAAAAAGATCAGGAAGAAAGGAATACCGGTTATCAGTGAGATCGAACTGGCTTACCGCTACAAGGGAAACAGTAAGATCATCGCCATCACAGGTACCAATGGTAAGACCACCACCACATCATTGACCTATCACATCTGTAAAAATGGCGGCGCCGATTGTGCAATGGTAGGTAACATCGGTTACTCATTTGCAAGACAGGTGGCTGTTGAACCAAAGGCATTGTACGTGGTGGAAATAAGTTCTTTTCAATTAGATGACATTAAGGATTTCAGGGCAGACGTGGCAGTACTTACTAACATTACTGAAGATCATTTAGACAGGTATGAGTACAACATGCAGAACTATATCGACAGTAAGTTCCGCATTACAATGAACCAAACAGCAGACGACCTTTTCATTTACTGTTTGGATGATGAAATAACAAGAAACAACATTAACAGGTATCCCATTAAATCAACGTTATACCCAATCACTATGAGTAAACAATTGCCACAGGGCGCTTACATCAGCAATGCAGCAATGCACTTAAAATGGAAAGGAGAAGAAATGCAGATGAGCATAAATGATTTTGCACTAAAAGGAAAACACAATCAGTACAACAGTATGGCTGCAGGCGCTGCTTCCGTTGCGGTTGACATTAAAAAGGAACATGTGAGGGAATCATTACAAACATTCCAAAGCCTGGAACACAGGATGGAACCTGTTGCCACCATCAGGGGGATTGAATTTATAAACGATAGTAAAGCGACTAATGTAAACAGTACCTGGTTTGCCCTGGAAAGCATGAACAAACCAACAATATTAATATTGGGTGGTGTGGATAAGGGAAATGATTATTCTATATTGATGGAACTGGTAAAAGAAAAAGTGAAAGCGATTGTATGTATGGGTACAGATAACCGAAAGATACATGAGGCTTTTGGTTCAGTGGTTTCATTAATGGTGAATACAGCCACGGCAGAAGAGGCGGTACAGGCTGCATTTCATTTTGCAACCAAGGGAGATGTGGTGTTGTTAAGCCCGGCCTGCGCCAGTTTCGACCTGTTTAAAAATTATGAAGACAGGGGAAACCAATTTAAAGAAGCAGTAAAAGATCTATAAGTAATTAAAGATTGTTTTGATCAAAAAGTAAACTCCCAAACTTACCCCTCTCCTTAAGGAGAGGGGCAGGGGGTGAGGTAAAAGCAAAGAGAGTAAAAAATTAAGTTAAACTCTCAACCAAAGAAAACATTAATGTCCAACAGGCTCGACATATTAAAACAAATGCTCGGTTTCTCTGAAACAAGCGAAGGCGCTTTTACGTCTTCCATTAAAGAACTGGGGCCATCCACGCTGGTAAGTAAAACAAAAGGCGACAGGGTGATCTGGGCAATTGTTATCATTCTTACATTAATGAGTTTGCTGGTTGTGTACAGCAGTACAGGATCATTGGCATATAAATACAGCAAGAGCACAGAAAGTTTTTTATTCAAGCAGTTTGCATTTATCATTCTCGGTGTGCTCATCATTTATTTTGCACACAGGGTTAACTATACGGTTTATTCAAGGATAGCTGTCATTTTATTTTTAGTATCAATACCGCTTTTGATTTTCACTTTGATCTTTGGTGAGAACCTGAATTCGGCCAGCCGCTGGATAAAGCTTCCGGTGATTAACATGACCATCCAGACATCTGACCTGGCAAAGTTGGCTTTGTTCATGTACCTGAGCCGCCAGCTAAGCCGTAAACAAAATGTTATAAAAGATTTTAAAAAGGGGTTTCTGCCGATAATAATTCCTGTTGGTATTATCTGTGTGTTGATAGCACCGGCAAATCTTTCTACCGCTATTTTAATTGGTGGTACAAGTATTTTGTTAATGTTTATCGGGCGGGTAAATACAAAGCATATTTTAGCTACTATTGGTATAGCAATGATACCGGTACTCCTGCTCATTACCATTGCTGTAAGCTGTTATGATAAAGCTGAACACAAATCAAAAGACCTGCCGACCATACTATCGGTTGGGCGTGTACCAACATGGATAGGGAGAATTCAAACATTCATCTACAGTAACAAAGAAGACCAGAATGAAAAACTCTACCAGATAAACCAGGCAAAAATAGCCATAGCAAAAGGCGGATGGTTTGGGAATGGCCCGGGCAATAGTGAGCAGCGCAACTTTCTTCCACACTCTTACAGCGATTTTATTTTCGCTATTATACTGGAAGAGTATGGTTTACTGGGCGGCGCATTTATTGTTTTTATTTACCTCCTCTTTTTATACCGCTGCATACGGTTGTATCAAAAATGCCCTTTTGCTTTTGGAGCTTTTTTGGCACTGGCGCTGAGTTTTACGCTGGTGATACAAGCTATTGCCAATATGGGGGTTAATGTAAATGTATTTCCGAATACTGGTGTTACGTTGCCGTTAGTGAGTATGGGCGGCAGCAGTTTTTTGTTTACCTGCCTGGCAATTGGCATCATATTAAGTGTGGCAAGAAATGTGGAGATGCAGGAAGGTAAAGCAGTGGCTGCAGCAGTTGTCGCTAGTGAGCAGGCAGCTAAAGAAGAGAAATAATTTTAGAAACCCCGGTCGGTACCGCAGGTCAGACCGGATTTAAGATTTTAATGGCTGACAATAAAAATAAACAGGCTTCTTTAAACTTCATCATGGCAGGTGGGGGGACAGGCGGCCACATTTTTCCGGCAATAGCCATTGCCAATGCGATAAAAAAATTGCAACCTGATGCAAACATTTTGTTTGTAGGTGCCAAAGGAAAAATGGAAATGGAAAAAGTGCCTCAGGCCGGGTATAAAATTGAAGGATTGGATATCGCAGGTTTCAACAGGAGTTCTTTGATAAAAAATATTGGGTTGCCTTTTAAACTGGTAAAAAGTTTTTTACAGGTTAAAAGCATTTTAAAAAAATTCAAACCAGATGCAGTAATAGGTGTGGGAGGTTATTCAAGTTTTCCTGTGTTACGTTTTGCACAGGCACATGGAATAAAATCTTTCATCCACGAAAGCAATTCTTTTGCAGGCAAAAGCAACATGATGCTGGGGAAAAAAGCAACAAAGATTTTTGTTGCGATCGACGGCATGGAAAAATTCTTTCCGGCTGATAAGATCAGTATCAGCGGAAACCCTGTGAGAGGGGCTATTACAAACAGTAATGTAAGCAGGGATGAAGCGATCAAATTCTTTGGATTGGATCCTGCAAAGAAAACAGTGCTGTCGGTTGGGGGAAGTCTTGGTGCTAAAGGAATTAACGAAGCATTGGATAAGCATATTGATGAGTTTGGAAGCAATGACCTGCAATTGATCTGGCAAACAGGAAGGCCTTATGCTTTACAAGCGCAGGAAAGAGTAGCAGGTAAAATGAATATCTGGGCAAATGATTTTATCACACAGATGGAATATGCGTATGCAGCAGCAGATGTAATTATAAGCAGGAGCGGTGCAATGAGTGTAAGTGAAATATGTGTGATTAAGAAACCAGCAGTATTTGTTCCGTTTCCTCACGCCGCAGAAGACCATCAAACAGTAAATGCAAAAAAGCTGGTTGACAAAAATGCAGCGATGATGGTGAAGGACAGTGAGGCATCAGAAAAATTAGTAGCATCAATTATTGCTTTGGTAAAAGATGAACAAAAGCAAAATGAACTAAAAGAAAACATCAGCAGGCTGGCAGTTACCAATGCAGATGACATAATAGCAAAAGAAATATTGAAAAGTCTGAGTGTATAAAATGAAAAGTGTATCAGAAATCGTGGAGTCTTTACGGTTCCCCCTTGAGGGGGCGGAGGGGGCATCAAGTGTTTTCTTTCTTGGGATAGGCGGAATTGGGATGAGCGCATTAGCTAGATACTTTAATGCAAACGGTATTTCGGTAAGTGGTTATGATAAAACAGAAACAACATTGTGCAAAGAGTTAGTGGCAGAAGGGATCAACATTCATTACGAAGACAATATTGAGTTCATTGATAAGAATGCAAAGCTGGTGATATATACACCTGCTGTTCCAAAAGATCACAAAGAGCTGAATTATTTTTTAGCGCATGATTACACTGTTGTAAAAAGGAGTGATGTGTTAGGAGCAATAACAGCCAGTGGATTCAATATCTGTGTGGCAGGTACGCATGGAAAAACAACCACCAGCAGTATGGTGGCGCATATACTTCGCCACAGCGGTTATGGTTGTAATGCTTTTTTGGGTGGTATTGCTGTTAACTACAATAGCAATTTCTGGAGCAGTGAAAAAAATGTATATGTAGCTGAAGCAGATGAATACGACAGAAGCTTTTTGAAATTAAGTCCTGATGTTGCCATTATCAGTTCAATGGATGCAGATCATTTAGACATCTATGGTACAGCAGAAAATATGGAACAGGCGTTTATAGATTTTTCTGCCAGGATAAAACAAGGTGGATTATTGATAAGTAAGTACGGTTTGAAACGAAATGCAGAATTAAAAGGTTCACAACACCTTACTTATGATGTTGACAATGCCAAAGCTGATATCAACTCACATAATATCAGGATCAATAATGGCAGTTATGTTTTTGATGTGAAAGTGAAAGATAAACTGGTGAAAGATGTGTTGCTGAATATGGGTGGGATGCACAATATTGAAAATTCAACCGCAGCAATAGCCGTGGCAGTTCATTTAAATATCGAAGAAGAAAAAATTAAAGATGCTGTCGCAGCTTTCAGGGGAGTAAAGAGAAGGTTTGAGTATATTATAAAGAATGATTCAACAGTGATGATCGATGATTATGCTCATCACCCGGAAGAACTGAGGGCTTTGATAACAGGTACAAAGAATTTGTTCAGTGGTAAAAAATGTACGGTTGTATTTCAGCCACATTTATTCAGCAGGACAAAAGATCATGCGGATGGCTTTGCAGAAGTTTTAGATATAGCGGATGAAGTATTGTTACTGCCTATTTACCCGGCAAGAGAGTTGCCAATGGAAGGAGTAAACAGTGAAATGATATTGCAGCGGATGGAAAATAAAAATGCAAAAGTGGTAAGCAAGGAAGAGTTGCTTGTTGAAATAAAGAACAAACACCCGGAATTATTAATAACAGCAGGAGCAGGAGATATTGATGTGTTGGTTGAACCGATTAAGAAAATATTGGAGGCTTAAATATATAAACGAATTAAAAACAACTAGAGTCTAAAATTCCTCTTTGAGGGACAGGTGTAAATGGTAAAAGGAAAAACGATATTAAAATGGGCTTTCACCACACTGTGGATTGCATTGGGTGCAGGTGTGCTGGTATTGTTAGTAGCTGCTATTAAAAAAGAAGAAAAGCAGAAGTGTACAGGAATTAATATCATTATCAAAGGGGTAAGCAATAATTTCTTTGTTGATAAGAATGATATCCTGCATGAACTGAACCAGTACATAGAAGGAACGCCGGAAGGCCAGCCGTTAAGCTCTTTCAACTTAAAGTCGCGGGAGAATGACCTCCAGAAAAATATCTGGGTGAAGAGATCGCAGTTGTTCTTTGACAATAACTATGTGTTGCAGATAATAGTAACAGAAAGGGAACCTGCGGCAAGGGTGTTTACATCGGCCGGCACTACTTTTTATATTGACAGCAGCACTACCATGTTGCCATTAAGTGAAAAATTTTCAGCCAGGCTGCCCATATTTACCGGTTTCCCTTCTGATAAAGCCGTACTCACAAAAAAAGATAGCGCTTTATTACGTGATATATATAATATCAGTATGGCCATTCAGAGTGATTCGTTCATTATGGCGCTGGTAGAGCAGGTGGATATAACACCGCATGGAACTTTTGAAATGATACCCAAAGTTGGTAACGGTATGATCTCTTTTGGCGATGGAAAGGATATTGATAAAAAATTCAACAAGCTGAAGTTGTTTTATTCGGAAGTAATGCCAAAAAGCGGGTGGAATTATTACAGTGCTATCGATGTACAATATGCCGGACAAATAGTGGCAAAAAGAAAAGGTGCGGAAGATAAATCAGCAGACTCTTTAAGAACACTGCAGATAATGCAGATGATTGCTCAAACTGCAGAAAACCTTGCGAATGATTCTTTGCAAATGATATTGCAGGATAATGAACACAACACAACGAATACAAACCTGGTGGAGCAATCACTGCAAAGAGATAATGATGACGAAACATCTCAGGTGCTGGCAGAAAAAATTATTGATGAGTCACTTGGTGGCGGAGTGATAACAAACAACCCGGCATTAACTAATCCTGTACCTATGAAAAACCCGGGTGATGCAAAAAAGAAAGCGGTAACAACTGCAAAGACAAAACCTGCGGTGAAGAAAGCGGCAGTTTCAAAACCAGCGGCTACAAAACCCACAGCGCCGAAACCGGTTGTAAACAAACCGGTAACGAACACTAAACCTGTAGTAACAAAACCGGCTGTAGCAAAGCCACCAACTAGTAACACAAAGCCAGCAGCTAATAAGCCTAACCCAGTCCCTGTGAAAATTAATTCTGAAAAACCGAAAGCAGTGATGCCGAAGAAGAATGACTATTAAAAAATTGAAAGTGGAAAATTGAAAATGGAAAGTTGTAAGAAATGAAAGCTGAGATAAGGTATGTAGTACAAGAGTGCGACGCAACAGTGATGCTATGAAAAACAATAGCTGGGAACAACAATAAAACAATATAGCAATACAACAATTAAAATAAAACACAAACACAAACACATACAATTATGATTAACGAACAAACAAACCCATTTGATAACGGAGCAGTCAACAACAATCCCGTTATCGTAGGCCTTGATATCGGCACTACAAAAATTGCGGCTATTGCAGGCCGTAAGAACGAATACGGAAAATTAGAGATCCTTGGCTTTGGCCGTGCCAACAGCAACGGTGTACAACACGGTATGGTGTTGAACATTGACCAAACCATCAAAGCGATACAAACAGCTTTGGAAAATTGCTATGCATCCAATCCAAATCTTGCCATTAGTGAGGTGTATGTTGGTATTGCAGGCCACCACATTAAAAGTTTACAAACAAGAGGTGATATTGTAAGGCAGAATACAGAAGAAGAGATCCGCCAGGAAGAAATTGACAGGCTGATCGCCGATCAATACAGAACTTATATTCCTGCAGGCGACCAGATCATTGATGTGATCCCACAGGAATTTACTGTTGATAATTTTCAAAACATTCCAAATCCGATCGGGTACAGTGGTGTAAAAGTGGGAGCAAACTTTCACATCATCACCGGTGATAAAACGGCAATACGTAATATCAACCGCAGCGTAGAAAAATCAGGATTAAAAACACAGGATCTTGTATTGCAACCATTAGCATCTGCCGCAGCTGTAATGTGCGACCAGGACCTTGAAGCTGGTGTTGCCATTGTTGACATTGGTGGTGGTACAACTGACCTGGCTGTTTTTTATGAAGGGATTTTAAAACACACCGCAGTAATTCCTTTCGGTGGTGAAAATATTACCAACGATATTAAAAACGGATTAGGTGTTTTAAAAACACAGGCAGAACAAATGAAAGTTCAGTTTGGCAGTGCGCTGAGTGATGAAGCAAAAGCAAATGCATTCATTACAATTCCAGGCTTACGTGGAATGCCGCCAAAAGAGATCAGTGTTAAAAACTTAGCAGGTATTATACAGGCACGTATGAGTGAGATAATGGATTTTGTTTCTTATCACTTAAAACAAGTTGGCCTGGATACAAGATTATTAAACGGCGGTGTGATATTGACTGGTGGGGGCTCTCAATTAAAACATTTGATACAATTAACAGAATATGTTACTGGTTTGAATGCCAGAATTGGTTATCCAAATGAACATTTGGCAAGCGGCCATATTGAAGAACTGACCAAACCAATGTACAGCACCTGTATCGGTTTGATATTAAAAGGATATAACGATTACGAAAACAAGAACAAACAATTTGCAGAGCAATTCAGGAGAGTGGAAGTGCCTTCATCATTACAACAGGAGCCCGTTGATGAAACATTAGCATTGCCACAAGAAGAAGTATCCGTAATGGAAAGTAACGGAATGCACAAAGTGAAAGAACGCAAATCACTTAAAACATTCATGGACTCTTTCAAAAACGGTTTGATCGATCTGTTCAAAGAAGAAGGAGATGCCCAGTTATAACCCCTCCGCCCCTAAAGGGGAACTTGGAAGGAGTTAAATACTATTTAGTTCTTTTTTTATTACAATACCATACTAACCATTAATTCAAGTGCTTCTTTTTGTAAAAGAAGTATTTAAAATCAGGTTCTAAAAATACCCCCGGTTATAAACGGGAGCTGCTGAAGAACCATAAATATTTTTTGATATGATACATTTTGATTTACCAAAGGAACAATCCTCCATCATCAAAGTAATTGGTGTGGGCGGCGGTGGCAGCAATGCTGTTAACCACATGTTTTCTCAAAATATTGAAGGAGTAAACTTCATCATCTGTAATACAGATGCACAGGCCATTGCACAAAGCAAAGTGCCGAATAAAATACAGTTAGGGCCGCACTTGACACAAGGCCTTGGTGCAGGTGCCAATCCTAACATCGGCCGCCAGGCAACAGAAGAAAGCCTGGAAGAAATAAGGCGCATACTGGAAGTGAATACCAAGATGGCATTCATTACTGCAGGCATGGGCGGTGGTACCGGTACAGGTGGTGCACCCATAGTGGCAAAAGTGTGTAAAGACCTCGACATCCTTACAGTAGGAATTGTTACCACACCGTTTGCTTATGAAGGAAAAAAACGTTTGGCACAAGCTGAAGAGGGAATTAAATTATTGAAGGACCATGTTGATACATTACTTGTGATCAGTAATGATAAACTACGTCACCAGTTTGGTAATTTAAAAATGAAGGAAGCTTTTTCAAAAGCTGATAATGTATTGGCAACTGCCGCAAAATGTATCACAGATGTTATCAACAGCACCGGCCAGATCAATGTTGACTTTGCGGATGTATGTACTGTAATGAAGAACGGTGGTGTTGCTATTCTTGGTAGCGCAACAGGCGAGGGAGAAAACAGGGCGCAGGAAGCAATTGAAAATGCATTGAACTCTCCATTGCTGAATGATAATGATATCCGTGGCGCAAGATGGATACTCATCAACATCAATTCATGCGAAGGTGAACATGAGTTTACCATGGACGAAGTGGAGATCATCCAGGATTATTTACTGGGCAGGGCAGGAGAAGGCACTGATGTGATACTTGGTTTGGGATATGATAATACGTTAGGCGCTTCTATCGGTATTACATTAATTGCAACTGGCTTTGAACATAAAGACCCGTTTGCAAAAAAACTGAACAACCCTGAAGGTGAAAAGAAAGAAGACAAAATTGTATTGTCTCTTGAAATGCCGGTGAAAGAAGAGAAGAAAACAGTAGCAGCAGTGCCGCAGTTTGAAGAACCGGTAAAAGAAACATTGGTAACAGAACAGCCAAAAGAAGAAATACCAACCGAACCTGAAAAAATAGTAATGCAACTGGCAACCCCCGAAATGCCGGAAGTAAAAGAGCCTGTAATAACCACGGGAAGTTTATCTGTCGACATGAAAGCATCTACACCGGAAAAACCGGCCGAGCCCGTCTCGGCCACTGCTCCGGTGTTCTTTGAAATTTCTTCCGCCTCCGACCAGATACCGGTAGTGGAATTTGATATACCCGAAACAACAGTGCCGGTTAAAAAAGAAGAACCTGTAAAGGAAGAACCGGTTGCTAACGTTAATGAAGAGCCCAAAATTGCTAGCACGCCTGTTTCGTCAGCAGGTGGATACCTGGCCAAACCTCAAACCATTTATGTGTATGAGGAGCGGCCAACCCCAGAATCCAATACTACCGAGGAACTAACCCCTTTGCAGAGTATTCCAAAGGCCGACGAACCTGACTTTGAAATGCAGATGGTGGTTAAAGATTCCCA
>JAZKGV010000269.1:0-844 GCA_040385725.1 Bacteroidota bacterium
ACTTTTTGGAAACGTCTATCCAATGCTCCATCTTTTTCGATGTGCATACGGTATTCATCCAAAGTAGAAGCGCCGATGCATTGGAGTTCGCCTCTTGCCAAAGCTGGCTTAAATATATTGCTTGCATCGAGTGAGCCACTGGCGCCACCGGCACCTACAATAGTATGTATCTCATCAATGAACAGGATCACATCACGGTTTTTTTCAAGTTCGTTCATGATAGCTTTCATCCTTTCTTCAAACTGGCCACGATATTTTGTACCTGCCACCAAGGCTGCAAGGTCAAGCGATACCAAACAACACACGGCTTACTTTTCTCTGAACAATTCTTAAAGCCAAACCTTCAACGATAGCAGTTTTACCCACACCTGGTTCACCAATTAATATAGGATTGTTCTTTTTTCTTCTTGATAATATCTGAGATACCCTTTCAATTTCCACTTCCCTTCCTACGATCGGGTCAAGCGTACCGTTTTCAGCAAGCCTTGTGATATCCCTTCCGAAATTATCCAGTACGGGAGTTTTTGTTTTTGGCTGGTTAGCTGCACCGCCACCACGTTGAGATTTTGGTTGCTGGCCATACTGCCTTTTTTCATCATCAAAATCATCATCGCCTTCGTCGCTGTATTCTGCCTTGGGTGGGTTACTGGTTACAAAACCGAGTTCGTTCTTAAACATATCATAGTCCACATCAAACTGGTTGAGTATCTGAGTGGCAATGTTTTCTTTATTTTTTAAGATTGACAGCATCAGGTGTTCGCTTTCCACCATCGTACTCTTGTGCGCCTTTGCTTCCAGTACAGTTATCCTGATAACCTTTTCAGCCTGCTTGGTCAAGGGAAGT
>JAZKGV010000269.1:854-22028 GCA_040385725.1 Bacteroidota bacterium
AGTGAGTTAATGTTGGCGATGTTTTTACCTGTCTTGTCTTTTACGGCCACCTCTATTTCTTTGCGGAGTTCATAGAGGTCAACGTTGAGGGATTTTAAGATCTTTATGGCGGTGTTTTCTCCGTCTCTTATTAATCCAAGCACCAAATGTTCGGTGCCGATGAAGTCATTTCCTAACCGCAGGGCTTCTTCCCGGCTGTAAGAAATGATCTCTTTTACCTGTGCTGAAAAGTTGTTATCCATGTGATACTAAATTTAACTTGTTACAATAATAACGATAAACCTGACAATTTAGTTTAGTGAAATTACGAAATGTTGATATGTTGAAAAGTAAATTTACGATATGCAACTAAAGCTATGTTGCTTCGCTCTTTACGGGGATGGGATAATAATTATAAGTATGCGGCCGTTAAAACTCTTGAGTTTGATAGGGCACTGAAATAAAAAAATCCTTTCCTTTACAAAAACAGCATTGCGATCATTTCAAAAAACTGAACCTTGTAATATGGATGCTAATGCTCGTCAAATTACATTAAAACATCGATAGATTTAAATGAATGTCAAAACAGAGACCAAAGAGAAATTTACCGTAATAACGCCCCTGGAAGAGGAATTATCTGTTAATATGACAGAAGAATTGAGCCAACTGTTGCTTACCCACCTGCAAAAAGACATACCGCATGTCGTTTTAAATATGGAGCAGGTAAAGAGCCTGGACGAAAAAAGTGGTGAATTACTGGCAACAACCCAACAGAAGTTTTATGAAAACAATTGCTCTTTCGTAATTTGTTGCCTCCAGGAAAAAGTGGAAGAAAATTTAGATAAACAGGAATTGCTCGAAATAATGAATGTAACTCCGTCTGAAAGTGAGGCCTGGGATATTGTGCAGATGGAGGAGATTGAGAGAGAGTTGTTAGGGGATGATAATGAAGGCTAAATTGTTACATTGCTAAATTGTTGTATTGTTGATTATTAATTATTGATTTTGGGACTTTGCTTTTTTGCCTCTTGCAATTTTGCTTATTGCCCATTGCCTATTGACCATGCTAGCACTCACCATACTCGGAAATAATTCAGCTATACCAGCTTATGACCGGCTGCCAACAGCGCAGGTACTGCAAACGCAGGAGGAGGCTTATTTGATCGATTGTGGCGAGGGTACACAAATGCAGATGGCGAAATACAAAATTCGCCGTAGCAAGATCAACAACATTTTTATCTCTCATTTACATGGCGACCATTTTTATGGCCTGCCCGGCGTTATCACCAGTATGAGCTTAATGGGCCGCACACAGGACCTGCATTTATATGCACCAGCGCCTTTGGAAAAAATATTAGCGTTGCTGATGGAGGTTGCTAAAACGCAATTGAGCTATCAACTGTATTTTCATCCATTGACCGAAGAGACAGAAATAATGAATGACAGCAAAATGACGGTAAGCTGTTTTAAAACACAACACCGCATTGAATGCTGGGGCTTTTTATTTAAAGAAAAAAAGAACCCAAGAAAAATTGATGGAGAAAGAATAAAATCATTTGATATACCGGCCAGTTTTTATGACAAATTGCAAAAAGGCGAAGACTATATTACTAAACAAGGAACCGTTATTTCAAACAGTGAAGTAACTATTGCAGCGCCTGCACCAAAAACTTATTGCTATTGTGCTGATACTATTTATGATGAGAACTTAGTTGCAAAAGCAAAAGGCGCAGATCTGCTCTATCATGAAACAACTTATTTAAAAGACAACGAACAAAAAGCAACAGAACGCTTTCATTCCACCACCATACAGGCAGCCAGCATTGCAGAAAAAGCAGGCGTAAAAAAATTATTGATCGGGCATTTTTCTGCTAAGTACGAAGTTCTGGATGATTTTTTAACGGAGGCTTGTTCTGTTTTTCCAAATACAGAACTGGCGCTGCAGGGAAGTTGCTACCCTATTTAATTTCCCGGAGAAGTATTTACATTGTATCCATCCGCCATTACCCAGTTATAAAATTCAGCGAACCATTTACGCCAGTATTTTTCTTTGTGCTCTGCTTCCGGGTCAATAACAGAATAAATAAGTGCAGGTGAATTGCCGCCCGCTTTTCCGCAGATGCGTTTCATATCTTCAACATAAGTGCCGCCTTCCTTTCCACCCATGTAAAAAAAATATTTTCCTTTCAGGTTGCTGCTGGCTGCATCAGTTAATGAATCAATTCCACTGGCTGTCCAGAAGGCTGGTGAAAAAATACCAGCTTTGCCAAATACATCCGGGTATTTTATTACGGCATAATAAGAGATCAATCCGCCCATTGAACTACCGGTGATAATGGTATTTTCTTTTGAAGAAAGTGTTCTATACTTTTTATCAATAAATGGTTTTACTGTTTCAATGATGTCTTTAAGATAATCTTCTGCTTTCGGCGGAAAAGTAGTGGTATCATTTTCTCTCTTCCATGTAAACTCATAAGGATTGTATTCACTCATCCTGTCCATGCCGCCATTTTCGATGGCCACTACTATACAACCAGGTTTATCGTTTTCAATTAATGAATCTAAACATTCATCTACTCCCCATTCTCCAAATGGCGCAAGGTATTCATCAAACACATTTTGCCCATCGTGCATGTACATTACAGGGTAACGTGTTTTGCTTTTTTCATACCCGGGAGGAAGATAAACCCAGATGTGGCGTTGTTTATGCAACAAAGGCATTTCAAAATTTTCAGAGAGTAATTGCACATTGCCGGAAGCAGTGTGTTTTCTTTCTTCTTTCCATCCGCCAATAGAAAACGTAAGTAATGTATCGCTGCTTATTTGTATGGAACGGTTGGCAATATCACTTCCATCTGCAGCACATTCTACCTTATCCCAATTGCCTCTCGTAAATTTAAATTCATAATTACCTGCTGCCAGTTTAACTGTAAGCTGATCATCAGAAAATTTATAACTGTCACTTGCCGGGTTCCAACTATTAAAGGAGCCGGCTATATACACGGCATCTTTTTTATATTTATATGGAACAGCGTCCAGCTTTATTGTTACTGTATATTGTGCCGAAACATTTGAAGAAAGAAACAACAAAACACAAAGCCATATACCAAACCTGCAATACAGGAAGTACAATGGCTTTGCAATATTTTTATTCAGCATTACTTTTTGAGATATTCTTTTACTTTTTGGTGTATTCCATCACTTAATGGAACCACAGGCAAACGCAATACATTTTTTATCAACCCCAATTCATACAAAAATGCTTTTACACCAGCCGGGTTGTTCTCTGCAAACAATAAATTATATGCTTCGATCAGTGGATAGTTGAGTTGATTGGCTTTGGTAAAATCCTGCGCCAAACCTGCCCTTACCATATCAGAGAAATTTTTAGGGAAACAATTGGCAGCAACACTTATCACGCCATCAATACCGGCAGCAAGCTCAGGTAATACCAGGTCATCATCGCCGCTTACAACTAAAAAATGTTCGGGACGATCACGAAGTATTTGCATACACTGTGGTATGCTGTTGCCAGCTTCTTTTATACCAGCAATATTTGCAACTTCATTTGCCAGTTTTATTGTTGTGGATGCCTCCATATTCCTTCCGGTTCTTCCCGGAACATTATACATAATGATGGGCTTTGGAGATGCTGCAGCTATAGCTTTATAATGTTGATAGATCCCTTCCTGTGATGGCTTATTATAATAGGGTGCCGCACTTAACACTGCGGCTGCTTTATCCAAAGGAAAAGTTTCTACATCCTTTACAACCGATCTTGTATTGTTTCCACCAATACCAACTACAACAGGTACACGGCCGCTTACCTTTTCAAAAGTATAGTTTACTATATCAAGTTTTTCCTGTTTATCCAGTGTGGGTGTTTCACCAGTGGTGCCCAACGAAACAATGTATTCAATGCCATTGCTAATAATAAAATCAATCACTTTGCCCAGTGCATCAAAGTCAACGGATTCGTCTTGTTTAAATGGTGTTACGATCGCCACACCCGTTCCTCTTAATTGTTGTCTTATGTTCATTACTCTTTAAAAAATTTTGGTGAAGTTATTATTTGATGATGATATGATAAAACAAAAACTGCCACAAAAATGTGGCAGTTATCAATATTGTATCAACAGTTTACCTGGAAGCCAGCAATGGCATTGTATTTTTTACAACCGCAGAGCGGCGGAAATAATTTCTGTCGTCTCCAAAAATAAACAGGCAGGTACCGTTCTTTATTTTATCAATAATTTTTTTATGTTGCTTTTCAGGCACTGCCGGGCAACCCTGGCTCCTTCCAAGATAACCCATTGCATGGATAAGGTTTTCACTTACATAACCAGCGCCATGCATTACAATATCCCTGTTATAAGCATTATCGTTAATGCCTTTTTCCAAACCGATAAGGTGCATTGAATACCCATTCTTACCATTATAAGTATTGCTTGTTTCATAAAACCCAAGGCTGGTCTTATTACTTTCAGGAACGTTTGAGAAATGTTTTGCAAACTCCTGCCCGCTGTTCATACCATGCGCCACATAAGTGTTAAAAAGTACTTTATAATTTTTCAAATCAATTATAAACAACCTTTTTTTACAGGATGATTTGCTCAGGTCTGCAATGGAAATAATATCGGGATTATCAATTTTACCTTTTGCCTTCAGGTATTCAAATCCATTCAGCGCATATTCAAATACCTGCCTGCTTAGTCCTGTTGAAGCCAGTTTAAGGCTGTCATAAATAGTAGTAATAAAAGACGCCTCATTTATAACAGGTGTTGAAATTACTGGAGAAGTATAATCAGCCACATTGCTAACTGTAATTACAGGTTCGTTATGTACGGGCTTCACTTTTGCAAAAACAAAAGGGAGGTGAAGGAGGAGTATGAATAGAGGAGAAAAAAATAGATGTACCCTCTTAATTATAAGGTTATTCATTATTAATATTAGATTTCTTTTGGGGAGGCAAAAGTAGTGCCCGTAAACTGGTTTTTGGCGTTAAAATTTCCGTGGAGCACCCAAAGGGTTGAAAATCAAGGGAGTTTTTTTTCAACAATCTACGCAAACGTTTTCCAGGAAAATTTCAGATTAGCGATATAATTATATGAAAACAAACCCCGGACGGATGTCCGGGGTTTATCAATTATGCTTAACAGTCTCTTTAGCTATTCAACCATCTCTTTTGCATTTTGCATTGCAGCGGCGCTTGGTTTTTCCCCTCCAATCATTCTTGCAATAGCCTCTACCCTTTCGGCATTTGTAAGGAGGCGGACAGCAGTATTTATTTTTTCGTTCATTTTACTCTTGTAAACGAAATAATGTGCATCGGCCCTGGCTGCTATCTGTGGTTGATGAGTGATTGAGATTAACTGGTGGCCGGTACTCATGCCTTTCATAATTATTCCCACCTGCTTTGCCGCTTCACCGCTGATACCCGTATCTATTTCATCAAAGATCAATGTAGGCAGTTTTAATTTTTTTGCCACTACCGATTTTATACAAAGCATCAGCCTGCTTAGTTCACCACCACTGGCAACTTTATGTAATGGCTCAAAGCGGCCTGTTTTATTGGCATCAAAAAGATAGTCTATTGAATCAGCGCCATATTCGCCAAGAGCAGCAGGTGATACAGCAATTTTTATTTGTGCATTGGGCATACCCACCTGTTGCAAAAGAGAATTTACTTTTTCAATAAAAGGCTTAACAGCTTTTTGCCGTTTGGTTGAAATGTCGCCTGCCATAGCAACACAACTATTGCTTACTACAGCTACTTCCTTTTCTTTTGCGGCTACGGCCTCGTCCATATTTAAAACTGCATCCAGTTTTTGTTGCAAACTATCCTTTATCGCAAGCAAGTTGTTAGTGGAAACAACATTGTGTTTTTTCAGCAATTTATACCCAACTGCTAACCGGTCATTTATCAATTCCATTCTTTGGGCATCATAATTAATTCCTGCATACATTTTATCAATTGTATCTGCAATGTCTGCCAATTCTACCTGCAGGCTTTGCATCCTGCTACCCAGCTCTTCTGCATCAGCATGATACTGTTTTAAGGACTCTAGTTTTGCTGATAATGATTTTAATTCCTGCACCAGCGGTTTCTCGGATTCACTTAATACATAGTAAACAGCATTCAGTTCCTGTTTCACTTCTTCGGCATGGCTTAACAGTTTTAACTCTGCATCCAGGTGCTCCAGTTCATTTTCTTTTAATGAAATTTCTTCCAGTTCATCAAATAAAAACTTATTATAATCAAACGCAGCATATTGTTCTTTTTGTTGTTGCTTCAATTCGTCCAGTTCCCTTTGGCAGCGCTTATAATATTTAAACTGTTGTATATATTCCGGCACGGCATCAACATTGCCTGCCAGTGCATCCAGTAACTCTCTTTGTAAATTATTATCGCCCAATTCAAGCGTATCAAATTGCTGGTGAAGGTCAACCAGCATTGAACTTGCTTCTTTTAACTGTACAAGGTTCACTGGCGTATCATTAATAAAAGCCCGTGATTTGCCATTCACTGCAATTTCACGTCGAACGATAAGTTCCTTTTCTCCGTCCAGTTCGTTAGCTTTTAAAAAATCTTTTACCCGGTCATTTTCTTTTATATCAAAATTCCCTTCCACCACACATTTTTTTTCTTTGTTCAGCAACACGCCGCTCTCGGCCCTTTCGCCCAATATTAAACTCAGTGCTCCCATCAGGATACTTTTACCAGCACCTGTTTCACCGGTTATAATATTAAGGCCATACGAAAAGCTGATACTCACTTCTTCAATGATGGCGTAATTAGATATTGTCAGTTTTTGCAGCATAAATTTCCAGCAGGCAAATTAACTATTTTCCATTTTGATTCTTCGCAAGTTTGAAACAATGTGTGCAAATAAAAAAAGCACTTCTTTTGAAGTGCTTTTTTTATTATATTGAAAACGTTTTTCCTATTTTACTTCCACACTATCATTAAGGTCTGTATCTACCAGGATCCTTCCGCAATTCTCACACACAATTACTTTTTTACGTAGCTTAATTTCGCTCTGCTTTTGTGGGGGAATGGCATGAAAACAACCTCCGCAACTATCCCTTTCAACAGGCACCACAGCCAAACCATTACGGTAACTTTTCCTTATCCTGTCATAGCTGGTAAGCAGGCGGTCATCCACATGCCCCCTTGCATCATCGGCCAGTTTATTATAATGTTTTTCCTCTTTTTCTGTTTCCCCGATAATTTTTTCCAGTTCACCTTTTTTGCCGGTAAGGTTTGTTTCTTTGGTACTTACTGCCTTTTTAGCGATCTCCAATTGTTTTGCCTTTTCAGAGATTTCTTCGGTAGCATCCTTAATATGCTTTTCACAAAGTTTTACTTCAAGGGTTTGCATTTCAATTTCTTTATTGATTGCTTCAAACTCCCTGTTGTTTTTTACATTCTCACTTTGTTTTTCATATTTCTTTATCAGCGCTTCCGCCTCTTTAATTGCTTCCTTCTTCTGGGCAATAAATTCCTGCATACCATTGATCTCTTCTTCCACCCTCGTTTGACGGGCATGAAGTCCTTCGATCTCATCTTCAAGGTCCTTTACTTCTATAGGCAATTCACCTTTTAGTATCTGGATCTCATCCAACTTGCCATCAATTTTTTGAAGGCGCAAGAGTGATTTTAATTTTTCTTCTACTGAAAAGTCTTTTACTGAAGCCATAGTGTTGTTATTTATGCCGGCGTATTGGCGCCGGTATGTCTGGTATTATTTCTTTTTTGTTTAGAGAAAATAATACACCGGGTTGGTGTTTATTTCTGTTTTCAGGACGGCGAAGGTAGTGTATTTTTCCTTCAAAATATCAAAAAGCAGGTTGATGGTATATTGTTCACTTTCATAATGCCCGATATCAGCAATTACCAGCCGGTTCTCTGCATCAAAAAATTCATGGTATTTCACATCTGAAGTAATATAAAAATCTGCCCCGGCGGCTATCGCAGCCTTTATCAAAAAACTACCTGCCCCGCCACAAAGGGCCACTTTTTTAACTGGCTTGCCCTTGAGGCCGGTATGTTTTACCACCTGCAGGTTAAATGCAGTTTTTATATGTGAAAGAAAGGCTTTCTCTTCTGTTTGCCCTGGCAATTCCCCAATAAGCCCACTACCGGTAGATGCCAAATTGTTATCAAGCGGTATAATGTCATACGCCACTTCCTCGTAAGGATGGGCTTTGAGCATTGCTTTTAATATTACACTCTCAAGCCAGCTTTGAAAAACCACTTCTGGTTTAATTTCGTTTTCTGTATGGCGCTTGCCTTGTTCGCCACTAAAAGGGTTGGTGCCTTCGCCCGCTTTAAAAGTGCCCTCGCCCGGAGTGCTGAAACTGCATTCGCTGTAATTACCAATATTGCCAGCCCCAGCATTAAAAATGGCTGTTCTTACCTGTTCTGCATGTGATGTTGGAATAAATACCACCAGCTTTTTTAAAAGGCCGCTTTTAGGCGAAAGAATTTGCCGGTTTATCAGCCCCAGCATATCAGCCATTTTTCCATTTACTCCCTGTATCACATTATCCAGGTTTGTATGAATGGCATAGATGGCAATATCATTTTTTATTGCTGCTATAACAGTACGTTCCACATAATTCTTCCCGGTAATTTTTTTTAGCCCTCCAAAAATGATGGGATGGTGTGCCACAATGAGGTTGCATTTTTTTTCAATTGCTTCCTTCATTATTTCCTCTGTTGCATCCAACGTAACCAATATGCCTTTGCATTCCCACTCATTGTTGCCGGTAAGCAGCCCTGCATTATCATAACTTTCCTGTAACCGGGCGGGTGCTATATCTTCCAGAAGGGATAAAACCTCTTTTATTTTCATCAAAATGAAATTTTGGTAAAGCTATTTTAAATGAAGCAGTGGCTGAAACAAAATTGAGGAAAAATATACATCGGCTTACAGGGCAATTTTTTGACACCTCCTGCGTTCCTTCTTCAATGCCTCCATAAAAGTACCCATCCAAAATTTCCACACCTATGACCCGGAATTATTTTATGCGTAAATTTGACGAAATGCCAACCATGATTTATACCCACAGGTATTTTATTGTATTACTGCTGGCTGCTGCCCTGTTATTGGGCAGTTGCAAAAAAACCGTGGAAAATATTTCTGAGAAAACTTTGCAGCAATACTTTGAAGAAACGATCCTCAATAAAAATTTTGTGGTGCAATACGCCAAAGACAATGCGGCAGATCTAACAGGCGACTATGCTGCAGATACTTTCGTGATGAAAAAAGGAAGCACTTATTACAGTGGTGAAATGACGGGCTCAAAAGCCGGTGTGGTTTATACTGGCACATGGAACAGTAATGAAGACTACAGCAAACTTGACATCAATATTAATACCCCTACACCCCCATCTGAGTTTGGTTTTCTCAACCGCTCCTGGAAGTTTACCAAAAAATCTTTACCTATTATGGAGTTGGCACCCTGGGGCTCAACAGACCCTAAAGTGTTGCACATGCGGAGGTTATAATTACTTTTCTATGTTTTTGTAGCAGGAATAGTCCACCTGTCTAAGCGGTCATTAACAATTTTTTCGGGTTTTTGGAGTTATATACGGGTTAGTTGTGTGCTATACGCAACTCAGTTTATAAAAACAAAAAGCCAATCTCCATGAACTCAGGACTCTATTTAAGGGTATGTTTATTAATTACTCTTTTCCTAGGAAGTTTAACTACCAAAGCTCAGGTTGCTGCCGGGTTTACTGCATCGCCAGTCAGCGGTTGTTCTCCTCTTCTTGTACGTTTTACAGATGCCAGTACCGGCGGCGCAACGCAATGGCGCTGGGATTTAGGAAACGGAACTATTTCGTTTTTGCAAAATCCTTCTGTCATCTATTTTTCTCCTGGAAAATATACTGTAAAACTGGTAGCAAGAAACGCTGCAAGTGAAGATTCAATAGTAAAGACAGAGTATATCGAAGTATTTGGAAACCCGGTTGTAGATTTTTCTGCTTCCTCTATCACTGGTTGTTATCCCCTGGCAGTTGATTTCAGGGATATATCCAGATCTGGTAGTGGCGATATTACTTCCTGGTTATGGGATTTTGGTGATGGGGCAACTTCGACTTTACAAAACCCATCGCATGTTTATACCTCAGCAAGAAATTTTAGTGTTACACTCCAGATAAGAAATTCGAATGGTTGTGTTTCAACGCTTACCAAAACATCCATGATCCAGATCAATACAGGTGTGCTGGCACAGTTTACGCATGATAATCCACAAACCTGTAAGGCACCGGTAACCATTAATTTTCAAAATCAGTCAACAGGTACTGGTGTGGTAAACTATGAATGGGATTTTGGTGATGGCAATACTTCTGATCTACTAAACCCGTCACATACTTATACCACTAATGGCACTTATACAGTAAGGCTGATTGTAACTAACAGCAATGGATGTACAGATACCCTGGTAAAACCAAACGATGTAACTGTGGGTTCTGTTGATGCTATGTTTACAACACCGGCCAGTATATGCCAGGGTGCCAGTATTGCATTTACCAACACTTCTGTTCCCTCACCGGCTTCGGTGGTTTGGCATTATGGCGATGGTAATACCGGCACAGACATGAATGCGGTTTATACTTACCAAACTGCCGGAAGCTATACCGTAAAAATGGTAGCAAATTTTGGTGCCTGTAACGATTCTGCCAGCAGAACAATTACTGTGCTTGCAAAACCAACAGCAGCTTTCAGCACTACAGATACCGCTGATTGTAAAGCTCCATTCACAGTTAATTTCAGTAACCAGAGCGCTAATGCTACATCTTATACCTGGTATTTTGGCGATGGCGTAACGTCAACATTACAAAACCCATCGCATATTTATAACAACGTTGGCAACTACTCAGTAAAATTAGTTGTTACTAATGCCAGTGGTTGTGCAGATTCAATAACAAGAACGGAATACATACGTATAAATGTTCCAACAGTTACTATCAGCAACTTGCCAGACAGTGGTTGCACACCTTTTGCAAAAACATTTGATGCATCAATAGATATTACCGACCCGATAACCAGCTATACCTGGAATTTTGGCGATGGTAATACTTCAAACAGCGCCACACCAACTAATACATACGCTACCGAAGGCAATTATGATGTTTCTGTAATTGTAGTTACAGCCAGTGGGTGTACTGATACTGCAAGGGTTACCAGGGGGATTATTGCCAGCAATAAACCTGTTGCTGCTTTTAGTGCAGACCCAAGAAATACCTGTGCTAAAAACACAGTATCCTTTACCAACCTGTCAACAGGTGGTGCTACAAGATGGCTTTGGGAATTTGGTGACAGTACCATCAGCAATACGCAAACTCCATCACACATTTACCAGGACACAGGCTATTTTGATGTGAAACTGAAAATATGGAAAGGCGGTTGTATGGACTCGGTGCTTTTGAATGACTATGTTCACATTAACCCCCCAATTGCAAAATTCAGAACGGATGCCAATTGCACAAGGCCGTTCGAAAGGGTTTTTGTTGACCAGTCGATAGGAGCAGAAGAATGGCATTGGGATTTTGGAGATGGTAATACATCAACAACGCCAAGCCCTACCCATATATATGCTGCCACAGGTACTTATACAGTAACATTAAGAGTAGTGAATAATACTTATGGTTGTGACTTTACTGCGACCAGGCAAGTGCAGATAATTAATGCAAGGGCACAGTTCACCACAACAGATACTGTAGTCTGTAAAGGCACCAATGTATTGTTCACAACAGGCTTAAACCTTGCTGACATTGCATCACTTAACTGGAATTTTGGTGATGGCACCCCATCTATAAACTCTAGTTTCAGTTCAACAACCAGGGACCATCTGTATAGCAATGCAGGCACATTTAGTACAAGGCTTACTATGACCGATAAAAATGGCTGTGTAGAGACATTGACAAAACCAAGATATATTATTGTAACCGGGCCTACAGCCAAATTTGCACCCGCTGTTCCCGGTGCTTGTTTAAACAACGAAGTATCCTTTACTGATAGCAGCACAACGGATGGTACTAATCCCATTCAACAATGGCAATGGCAATATGGCGACGATATAACCGAAACATTAACAGCACCGCCATTCCAGCATCTGTACACAGCGGCAGGCTCATATATTGTAAAACTAAAAGTAACTGATACCCAAGGTTGTGCTGACAGTGCAACATTGGCAACAGCATTTATCATTTCAAACCCCAAAGCAAACTTTACCACCGTAGATACATTAAGCTGTCCCGGGAGACAGGTTCGTTTTGTAAACCAAAGCACGGGGCCAGGCTTAACTTATGACTGGTTATTTGGAGACAATGGCACTGCCACTACACAAGCGCCAACCCATGCCTATACCAGCGATGGAACTTATACGGTGAAACTCACTGTCAGGGATATGTATGGCTGTACCGATTCAATGACAAAGCCAGGTTACGTAGAAATACAGAGCCCTGTTGCATTCTTCAGCATGAGTGATTCGACAAGTAATTGCCCTCCGTTAATAATTAATTTTACAAACAATTCCACCAATGCTCACAGCATTCATTGGGATTTTGGCGATAGCACATCTTCTGTGTCTGCTAATCCAACGCATTTTTACAATTATCCCGGTACATATTATGCAACACTAACTGTTACCAGTGCAGGTGGTTGCACAAGCACCTATCAAAGGCGCATATCAATAAGAGGTCCGCAAGGAGAATTTACTTATAACCCTTTGGCAGGCTGTAATCCTGTAACGGTTAATTTTTCTGCCACCACTAATGGCCGTAGTTTTTTTGTATGGGATTTTAACGATGGTAATACCATTACTACAGGCGATTCTATACTTTCCCATACTTATACCCATCCTGGAAACTATATACCAAAAATGATCCTTATTGATCAGACAGGTTGCCAGGTTCCTATCACTGGAAATGATACAATACTTGTAAGTAGTATTAATAATGGGTTTGACATCAGTACCAGGCTGCTTTGCGATTCAGGAGTGATCACATTTACTGATTCCTCTACAATCACCAATGGCGATGTAATCACTTCTTATCACTGGGATTTTGGTGATGGCAATATATCAACTGTTCAAAACCCAACCTATCATTACAACCAAACAGGTATTTTCTATCCTGAATTAATAACAACAAGCCAAAGAGGTTGTGCTGATACATTACGTTCGGCAGTACCATTAAATATTGTTGCTTCGCCACAAGTAAACATTACCTCTTCCGGCAGCGGTTGTACGCCTTTAACGGTAACTTTTACAGGCCAGCTTGCAGTACCTGATACTTCTGCAATAACATGGCAATGGGATTTTGCCAATGGCAATGCTTCAACGTCTGCCACACCGGTTGCTCAAAACTATACCACACCCGCCTTATATACCATTATTTTAAAAGGCACTAACAGCAGTGGTTGCAGTGATACCACCTCTACTATTATTGAATCATACTCGATACCGGTTGTAAGCGCCGGCCAGGATTTTATACTGTGCAATGGCAGCAGCCAAACAATGCAGGCAAGTGGTGCAGCAACTTATGCCTGGAGCCCTGCCACTGCATTAGATTGTACAAATTGCGGATCGCCTGCAACCAATACCACCAACAGCATCACGTATGTAGTTACAGGCACTTCTGCGCAGGGATGTGTTGCCAGGGACAGCATTGCGATCACTGTAAAAAACAGGTTTGTGATGACGAACAGCAGCAACGACAGCGTATGCCGCGGCAGCTCTAAAAAAATATCTGCTTCAGGTGCACATTCTTATTCATGGTCACCGGCTAACGGCCTCGATAACCCCAACACAAGCGAGCCAACCGCCACACCTGATGTTACCACTACTTACACAGTAGTTGGTTCTGATGATGCTGGTTGCTTTAAAGACACTGGCTATGTATCATTAAAAGTAAATCCATTACCAACGGTGGAAGCCGGCATAGATAAAACAATTAATGTAGGCCAGACAGTTGACCTGATCCCGGTGATATCACCCGATGTATCTGAAGTGATATGGCAGCCAACTACCGGCTTGTTCAGAAATTATTATCCCGGCATCAGTGTAAAGCCAAATGAAAATACAGAATACACAGTGGAAGCGAAAAACCGCGGAGGCTGTGCTGCAAGGGACAGGGTAACCGTATTTGTGATTTGTAATGGTTCTAACCTTTTTGTTCCAAATACATTCTCTCCCAATGGCGATGGCACCAATGATATTTTCTATCCAAGAGGTACGGGCTTGTTCAAAGTTAAAAGCCTACGGATATTCACCCGCTGGGGAGAATTGACTTTTGAAAGAACAAACTTTGATGCCAACAACCCAGCCTATGGATGGGATGGTAGCAGCAAAGGACAAAAAGTAAATCCTGATGTATTTGTATATACAATGGAAGTGGTATGTGATAATGGAAGTGTGTTGACTTATCGTGGAAACATTTCGCTAGTGAAATAAAGAGGCTTTTTGTTTTTTATAAACCTCAAAGAAGCTGGCCGTAAGGCTGGCTTTCTTTTTTTATTTGTGAAGGCTGATCTATCAATATCAAAAGCTGATACCAATGATTTTCTTCGTTAACAATAAGGCAACGATTAATGTAAGATCAAGGTCTTACTTTAGTACAGTAACGATTATTTTTAATAACATGCAGTAATTATTACAGCGCCTTGGAAACTGTTCAAAAATACCACCTGAAACCCGTTTGCGTCATAGCCGCCTTATGCATCCGCTGTATTCTATTTGCTCAGCCCGTTGCAAACTTTAGTGCGTTACCTGTTTCCGGCTGTGCCCCACTGGTAGTTCAGTTTACAGATAATTCTACCGGCAACCCAACAGCATGGAGCTGGCAGTTTGGCAATAGCGCAACATCTTCTCAAAAAAATCCGGTAACTACTTATTTTACACCCGGAGTGTATACTGTAAAACTAACCGCTTCTAATACAGCAGGAAGTAACAGCATTACAAAAACACAATACATCACTGTATATGATAAGCCTGTAGTAAAGTTTACTGTAAGTGATTCATCTGATTGTATTCCCTTTACAACAACATTTACTGATGTAAGTACGACCCTTTTCGGTAACATCACATCATGGCAGTGGGATTTCGATGACGGCACTACAAGCACTCTTCAAAACCCACAACATTTATATAACCAGGCTGGCAACTACAATATCACTTTAAATGTAACTAACAGTGGTGGATGTACCAGCAGCCTGAGCAAACTGGCTTATATTAAAGCAGCAGATTCTATACGAACGCAGTTCACCTTTACGCAGCCATCAAAGTGCAAACCTCCCGAAACAATTTATTTTACCAATTATACCGTGGGCCCAGGCACCATGACTTATACCTGGAATTTTGGTGATGGCATTACCTCTTCGTCTGTTTCCCCATCGCATATATTTACTACCGGCGGTTCGTATTCAATAACATTAATTACACAAAACAGCCTGGGCTGCAAAGACACACTTGTTTTAAAAGATACTATAACTATTAAAAATGTAAGGTCTGCAATTAACAGTGATGATACTGTTTGTGTTAATTACAGGATGCCGCTTAACAATGCAACAATACCTGCGCCTTTAAGTTCTAAATGGATATATAGTGATGGTACCTCTTCGTTTGGAGCCAGCACTGCAAAAATGTGGACTACAGCGGGCAACCATACTGTTAAACTCATCAGTAATTTTAATGCCTGCTCCGACTCTGTTACAAAAAATATCAGGGTATTACCAGCGCCCGTTATAAACTTTTCTGCATCTGATTCTGCTTCCTGCAAACCACCGTTTATTGTGAATTTTACCGATCTCTCCAATAATGCCACAAACTGGCTTTGGGATTTTGGTGATGGCTTTACTTCAGCGGTACAAAATCCATCACACACTTATACAACGGAAGGTGAATTTACTGTAAAGCTAACGGTAAACAGCGCCACAGGATGCAACAGCACCTTGCCTCAATTCCGCTTTATCAGGATATTAAAACCGCAGGTAAATATTGACACAACAGAAAATGGCGGCTGCATCCCTTATACTTTTGCACCACATGCTATTGTTGGCTCAGTTGATGGCATTAGTAGCTACCTCTGGGATTTTGGGAATGGGAATACCTCCACCAACCACTTCCCGGTGGAAGTGTATAACAACACAGGCTCTTACAATATTAAACTTACTATCACCACTGTTGATGGCTGTATTGATTCCGTTGTGCGGCCTGCAGGGGTAAAAACGGGCACTCACCCGGTGATTGATTTTGGGCTATCCCCCGCTGTGGTATGCCCCGGCGTGCCTGTACAATTTACAGACCTTTCGACACCAGCTGACAGATGGCTTTGGAAATTTGGCAACGGTAATATTTCAGAACTGCAAAATCCTACGCATAAATTTTCTGATTCTGGCAAATACTCCATTAAATTGATCGCATGGAATAATGGCTGTGACGATTCCCTTACAAAACCCCGTGTGCTAACGGTACTGCCTGGCCTTGCCAGGTTCAGGCCTGTTTATAATTGTGTAAACAAAAAGGAAGTTTTTTTTAAAGACAGTTCGATACTACCGCAAACATGGCTTTGGGATTTTGGCGATGGCTATACGGATAATACACAAAACCCAACACACCTATTTGCCAATTATCAAACTTACAATGTATCGCTTACCACCACCAACGGTGCCTGCACAAATACAAGAATTGTGGCTGTAAAGTTGTTAAATGAAATACCAGGTTTTGTTGCCACAAAAAACAGCTTATGCAAACCAGACTCTGTAATATTTTATATGCAGAATTTTAACAAAGACAATATAGCCAGTTATATTTGGGATTTTGGTGATGGTACAGTTGACAGCCTTTCCAGGGATAGTGTACGACATACCTACAACAGCAGTGGCTTTTTTACTGTATCTCTTACTGCTGTTGATTCCAATGGTTGCAGCCAAACAACTTCCAAAGCAAATTTTATTCATTCGGCTGCACCTAAAGCAGGCTTTGCAGTAAGTGTAACAGGTGGTTGCCGCAATAAAATTGTAACTTTTACTGACACTTCTATCGCTGGTATTGCAAAATGTTTTTGGGATTTTGGTGATGGGCAAACACAAAATTTTACTGCCCCGTTGTCGAACACTGTTGCACATGTTTATACAAGTGCAGGGTATTATTATCCATCTTTAAAAGTGATCGATTCAGTTGGCTGTGCTGATAGCATTTCGTATTCAACTCCCGTAAGGATATACCAACCGGTTGCAAATTTTTTCTCCCCAAACTATAACACCTGTATCAACGACACAGTAATCATCCGCAATCCATCCAGTGGCAACCGCCTTACCTATTCATGGTCTTTTGGAGATGGCAGTTTCTCCCCTGATTCTTTACCGATAAAAAAGTATTCGGTCAATGGAGATTTTACAATAAAGCTTGTGGTAACAGATGCAACTGGCTGCCAGGATTCAATGATAAAAAACAATTACATAAAAGTGAGAGATGTAATTGCTTCATTTGGTGTAAGTGATTCGGTTGGCATCTGCACACCATTCAAAGTAAGTTTCACCAATACATCAACCAATGCCCTGTCTCAACTTTGGGATTTTGGCGATGGTGGTTTTTCATCTACCGCCAATCCTGTTTACTATTATTTAACACCGGGTATTTATTATACTAAACTCACCGCCAGGAGAACCAATCATTGCGCTAATACAGATTCAGTAAAAATAGTTATCAAGGGGCCAACGGCTTCATTAAACTATGGGCCATTAAATGGCTGCAACCCATTAAATGTGAACTTTAATGTAATAACCAGTGATACCCTTTCCTTTATCTGGGATTTTAATGATGGCACCACCTATACCACCAGTGATTCTTCCACAAATCATAGCTACCTGTTGCCCGGCAGCTTTATTCCCTCTGTAGTGGTGAAAGATTCAAGCGGCTGCATTATACCATTAGTGGGAACAGATACGATTAAAATGTACGGCAGCAGCGTAAACTTTGGTGCTGTTGATACTTCCATATGCTTTGGTGATCCTGTATATTTTTCTGATTCCTCTGTTGCCGGCAGCGCTGTGGCATCCTATACCTGGGACTTTGGTGATGGCAATTTTTCTACTGCACAAAACCCATCACATTATTACAACAACCCGGGAACTTATACGGTAAAACTTTTTGTTTCCACTGTGTATGGATGCACAGACAGTTTGGTAAAAACAAATTATTGTAGAGTATTTACAACACCACAAATAAGTATTACGGGTAACAACCCATCTTATTGCGGACAAACAGCTATCACTTTTTCAGGAAACGCTACAACAACAGATACCTCTGCTGCTACCTGGCATTGGAATTTTGCCAACGGGCAAGTTTCTTCATTACAAAATCCATTACAACAACAATACACAGATACCGGCCACTACAACATTCAATTATTAATGAAGTACAATAGCGGTTGTGCCGATACGGCTGTAACAAGCGTACGCATACTTCCTGTACCCAACACATTTGCCGGTAACGATACTGCTGTTTGTGATGGAACCACTGCATTGCTTCATGCTTCCGGGGCTGATAATTACACATGGCAGCCTGCAAATAATTTAAGTTGCGTCAACTGCAGCAATACCATTTGTAATACAAGCATTGAAAGATATTATTATGTAAAAGGAACAAACAATGTGGGCTGTGAAAAAACAGACAGTATTTATGTAGATGTGAAAAAACGTTTCAATATAACAGGATTAAATAATACTGCTGCAATTTGCCAAGGCAAAAACATACAACTTGCTGTAAGCGGTGCTGAAAATTATTCGTGGTCGCCTGCTGCAGGCTTAAGCAATGCAGCGATACCAAATCCGCTTGCTTCACCCTCAACAAATACTACATACAAAGTAGTTGGATACGATAGCATTAATTGTTTTAAAGACAGTGCTTCAATTTTGATAGAAGTATATCCTGCACCACGGGTAAATGCCGGTCCCGATATTATTTTGAATGCGGGAAAAGAAGTTACACTCAGGCCGCAATATTCAAATGATGTCAGCAACTGGCTATGGCAACCTTCAACCGGCTTACACTGTACTGATTGTCCCAACCCGGTTGCCACTCCAGCAAATGGCATCACTTATAAAATAACTGTTGCAAATAGTAATGGCTGTACTGCTACGGATGAAATTTTTATACAACTGAAATGCGATAAGAGCAATATTTATATGCCAACTGCTTTCAGCCCCAATGGTATAAATAAAATATTTTACCCACTCACGCCTGCAGGTACACTCACTTTCACCATTACTGCATTCAAAATATACAACCGGATGGGTGAGCTTGTTTTCTATAGCGGCAACTTTAATACAAACGATATCAGCAAAGGCTGGAATGGTAAATACAAGGGCGTTGATGCCCCTTCCGGAGCCTATGTTTACACTATAGAATTTGTTTGTGCCAGCAAACAAGTGGTTAGTTTTAGTGGAAATATTTTACTGCTGCGATAATAAAGTTTCCCCACCGGCGTTTATATATCGGCCACGGCCACGATCCAAACCAACGAAAACAAAATCCGATTTATGAAAACCACCCCTCACAAATTATTGTGGGTATTACTCACAATGATTTTGACAAACAACGTCCAATCACAGGATATTCACTTTTCCCAGTTTAATGAAGCGCCACTTTTAAGAAACCCGGCTTTGGCAGGTCTCTTCACAGGTGATCTACGTTTACAATCTGTTTACCGTACACAGTGGCAGAGCGTAACCGTTCCATATCAAACAACATCATTGAATGGTGAGTTTAAATTACCTGTTGGTAAGAGTGAAGACTTTATTACCATAGGTGCTCAAATAATGTACGACAGGGCTGGTACCGTTGCGATGACAGCAACACATATACTGCCTGCAGTAAACTATCACAAATTGTTAAGTGAAGACAGGAATATGTATTTATCACTTGGATTTATGGGTGGTATGGTGCAGCGTAAATTCGACAGGAGTAAAGTAACAACCAACAGCCAGTTTGATGGTGTTACTTACAATCCAGGCGCAGCAGATGGCGAAACCTTTGATAAATCTTCTTATACCTATTTTGATGGAACAGCCGGTTTGAGCTTTAATGCACAAATAGGTGAGAACCCTGATAACAATGTATTTGCAGGTGTGGCACTACACCATTTTAATAAACCATCGAATGTAGGTTTTTATACCAATGGCAAATCTGCCCTTACTCCTAAATGGGTGTATTCAGCAGGTGCAAGAACGAGTACATCAGAATTTTCTTATGTAACCTTTCATGCAGACTATTCTACACAAGGTGCATTTACTGAAGCTATCGGCGGTGCTATTTACACATACAAATTAGATGATGATGTGGAACCAAGATACCTGATACATGGTGGAGCATTTGTAAGATTAAAAGATGCTATTATACCAATGGCAAAAATAGAAATGAAACCCTTAGCCATATCCATTAGTTATGATGCCAATGTATCTAAATTAAGTTCGGCTACAAGTGGCCGTGGAGGGTTTGAACTGGGTATCTCCTATCAAAAATTTATCGACCGCAACAACAGTAGTAAAACTGCCTTGCGTTGCCCAAGGTTTTAAAATAATTAGTTGTCCCATACACAATAGCGAAACGTCGGCCTGACAGAAGAGCTTTTGTTTTTATGGATTGTTTGGATAACTAAAGAGCCCCCTTCTGGGGGCTTTTTGTATTTGAGATAATTCCAAGACTTTTGGGTGTGTTGATGGAAGTTATTAACTTGAAGTTTCGGCAATACAAATGTTGTATGCCATTTATGAGATATTTACTCTTTATCATATTTTCAATATTTCTTATTCCGTCCGTTTCAATAGCGCAGAAGGACACTTTTATTGTTAGAACCGACTTTGCAACTCAAGGCGAACAAGAAGATTATTGGGCTGAGAAGTTTTTTTACGAAAAATATAAAAAGGAAATACATACAAAATATAGCGGGCAAATTGTAGAATATAATAAAATGACATTTGGGTTTGACAGTACTGTAGTACTATTTTTGAATGACCACAAAAAATTGTTTTCAATTTTTAAGACAGGTTTACTATTTCCTAGTTTGTTTACCGGATCAGCTAATGAGCAAGACACAATAAAAATTGATGCCCTGGAGGAATTGCAATTTCTAAAACTGCCGCTTTCAAAAAAGCGTTTTCGCTTATGGTTTTATGGAAA
>JAZKGV010000270.1:0-4720 GCA_040385725.1 Bacteroidota bacterium
GGAGGTTATGGTAAGTTTACAACCGACGCCAGTGGAAACTTCCAGGGAACATTTGGTTTTGTAAATACAGGTAATGCAAGGTTTACTGCAGGTAATGCTGTAATGCCTTCTATCACTCTAACAGCAGAACCTTCCACTACTGCTCAATTCCGTTTTGCATTAAACCAATCAATAACAGTACTAACGTTTGCGGCTGCCGCAGGAGCCAACAACGGAACATTTATACAGGGAGGTTCATTGGCAACGCCGGGTAATATTGTTGCTTTGTGGGATAATGTAACCGCAGCAGGAAGGCCGTTGGCAATGACACTTGCAGAAAACCCAACCTTTGGCGGCAGCGTTGCATGGGGCACCAGCTTTATTCCCGGTTATAATACCACTGCAGGAGACTGGAATACCATTATACCAAACAACAATGGCAACGGCGTACGCCTGATACAGCAATTTGATTTGATAACAGGAGAAGTGATCGGCTGCGATACCGATTCAGATGGTACATGGGCAACAGGCAATGTAGTTACCTCTAACCCTACAGGTGGTACGACACCACTCCAGATAGCGCCAACCGATGCACCATTGAATGGCGGCAACTGCTTTAATGTGATACCGGTAAAACTGGAATACATCAATGCACACAAAGCGAATAACAGCAATGTGCTTAACTGGAAACTGAGTTGCCTTTCCGCAAGCATCAATATGGAAATACAGAGAAGTGCAGATACCAGGAACTTTAAACCTCTTTCTTCTATCAATGCTACGCAGGCAAGGTGTGCAGCGCCATTTGATTTTACAGACGCAACACCATTAAAAGGAAGAAATTTCTATCGCCTGAAAATAACAGATATAGATGGAAGGGTTTCTTATTCACCGGTGGTGATGATAAACAATGGCGGCAGTGGATTTGAAGTTGTTGGCTTATATCCTTCGGTAGCGAATACTGAAGCTTCATTAAGTGTGTCATCTGACAAAGCGGGGGTAATGGAATTGAACATTACAGATATGAGTGGAAGAATTATTGCCAGGAGCAAACACAGTATTGCTTCCGGCAGTAACCTGGTTTCTGTGAATGCTGCAAAACTTTCATCCGGGCTCTATAATATCACAGTAAGAAGAGAAGATGGTATCAATACAACGATACGGTTTGTGAAATTATAAAGAATGTTCTTGTTAATTATAAGCCATCCGTTAGCCAACGGATGGCTTTTTTGTGATACGTGGTGCGGTTATTGAACCACTGGGTTACATTAAATACAATAACATGAACAATCAGAAGCAATTTGGCGTGTGGATGGATACACATTCAGCAACCATCGTAGAAAAAGCAATACAGGATGGCGGGGCGATCTTTGTTGTGGGTTCCGTAAAGGGGGAAAAAGCTTCCCAAAACTCCAGCGAAAAAAACAGCAACAACCATGAGCAATCGCTGCGGCTGAAATTTTTTAAAGAGATTTCAACCTATATGCAAAATGCCACTAAGGTGCATATTACCGGTACAGGGCAAAGCCAGGAGCAGTTTATACATTACCTGGCGGAAACACCGCAGTTTAAAAATACTAAGACAGAAGAATCCACTTCCAATAAAATGAGTGAGGAAAAACTGGTGGAGTATATGGCGGAAAGGCTTCAGTAAGCATTTAGAGGATCAAAATATTTCCCGGCTGGTGCGATGGTGCTGGCCGGGATTTTTATAATAAGGCATTACTTCATTTACTGTAGCTCCTCACAGTAATATCCTGCTTTTGATAAGAGGCTTTCTATTTCACCGCCCTGGAGTTGTTCTGTTTCTATACGGAGAATGTTATCGCAATCATGCAGGTCAACATTCCAGCGCAGGATATATGGGTGTGAATTGAGGTGTACCCCGGCATTGTTAATGCGGAGTATGTTGGTGAGATTGGTTTTGAAAACAAGTACTTCCATACAATTTGTTTTGATAGCATTCAAAACTTGATAAACTCTTTGCTATTTTGATCTCTTACTTTTTGTCTTGAAACAAAAAGTAAGCAAAAAATTCAAGATGAAACGATATACAGCCCGTTTCGTCAGCAGCTATATTCACCTTTCGTACTACTGTAGCTTCACCATTTGTAATCCTACTCTTATGATACAGCAGTATACTTTTTATGACAACAGATATCAGTTCAGGGTTGCCTGCATCCTTTTATTAGACGATCATAAATTAACCACCCGGACACAAAAGCACAATTTTTTCCAGCTTCTTTTCATCATATTCTTTCTTTGTGCCTTTGCGTCTTAGTGGTTCAAAACTGCAGCCCAAAATCATGGGAATCATTCGGCTGCGGTATCTTTTTCCTGCCAGGGCTGTGGGCGGCCCCATCTCATACTTCCACAACGGTTCTTCCATTCTGCTTTAAACTTTTCCCTTTCTTCGGTTGTCATGCTGCCCCATTTTTCTTTCATCTGTTCTTTCCATGCCTGCCGCCTTGCTGCAAATGCACCGCCGCCACGGCTAAAGCCACCAAACAGTATCTTACTCAATACCAGTATGCCTGTTGCCTGCCAGAACGTAATCGCTGTTACACCACTTATCACCTGTGGCAATATCGCATTCCACAAACCCATTACTATAAAGCTGAATGCTGTGATAGCTGCTGCCGCAAACACTATTATCATCAGCACTTTTTTTAATCTAAAACGTTTCATTGTATTTGTTATTCGTTAATTGTTATTTGTTAATCGGCGTATATCACCATTTCATTTTGCTTATTGCTGATATAATTCATCAGCCAGTTCCATATTCTTTTCATTGTTTTTTGCTTTTTTAAGATCTGTTCTTAATTTTTTGTTCCTGCCTTTCATTGAACATTGAATATTCCTTCCGGCTCCTGCATCAATTTTCAATTTTCAATTTTTCATTTTCCATTAATCCTTAGTAATTCAGCAATTCCTCTTTGAGCCCCTGCAACCGCTCCCGTAAGTACAATACCGCATAGCGCTTACGGCTGATAAGTGTGGCCACACTAACACCGCTTGCCTGCGAAATATCTTTGAATGAAATACTTTCCATCTCGTTTTGAATAAATGCATCCCGTTGTTCTGGCGGCAGTTCATCCAGCGCCTGCTGCAGTTCTTCCCAGAATAAGTTGCGGAGATAAACTGTTTCAGGTGAATCACCTGCTGCAGGCACCATGTCTTTCCAGTCAAAGGTTTCGTCATCGTCAGCGCTGGCTGGCTGCAGGTCGTCAATTAATGGAAGTTGATGTTTGCGGTAGCGGTCGGTTATTTTATTTCTTGCCACGGTAAACAACCAGCTGGCAACCTGCTCCACCGGTTCCGGGTTACCGGCAAACTGGTAAAATACATCCTGCAGTATATCCTCCGCATCTTCATTACTGCTCACTCTTTGCTTTATAAAGCCCAGCAGGCGCCTGCTGTAAGCTTTTATGCTTTCGGTAAGTGTTTTGTTTTTGTCTGCAGCCATTGCCGTTGGTGTCGCCAGTGTATCCTCCATCTATGTTTACAAAGACGGACGGGGATGGTTTATGTTTTAAAGTTGGTGAATTTTTTTTATGAGGAAAATAATAAACAGGTTTCCCGCTTTGCTACGTGAAAACGGCAGGGCATGACAATTGTACATTATAAGGCATAAATAACTTCATTATGCTTACACATACAAAGAGACTGATAGGATTTACCATGCTGGGGGCATTGGCTGTGGCAGTACTCCAATCCTGCAGATCAATACCCAAGGGTGTGGCCGCAGTAAAACCATTTGACGCCAACAGGTACCTTGGTAAATGGTACGAAATAGCCAGGTTCGACTATCGGTTCGAGCGGAATTTGAATAACGTAACCGCACAGTATTCATTTAATGATAACGGCACCATTAAAGTAATGAACAGGGGATACGATTACAAAAAAAAGGAATGGAAGCAGTCCACGGGCAAAGCGAAATTCAGGGGAGAAAGCAATGAAGGAAAATTGAAAGTATCTTTTTTCGGGCCTTTTTATGCAGGGTATAATGTAATTGCAATAGATCCCACTTATTCTTATGCGCTGGTGGCAGGCAGCAGTTTAAAATATTTGTGGCTGCTGAGCCGGCAGAAAACAATGCCGCTGGATATCAAACAAAGTTTTTTAGAAAAAGCCAAACAGGCAGGCTATGATACTTTTGCGCTGGTATGGGTGGAACATGATAGTGTTGCTACAGGCTTACAACGATAACATAGCATCGCCGGGAAATTAATGTGTGTGATCGATAACAATCTCTTCAGGCTTTGAAATAACAATTTCTGCTTTGCCTTTGTATTCTGTTACCACACCTGTAACACAGATGAACTGGTTGCCATACAATTTTTCAGGGCTGTCTGTAAAGTTGGCGTCTATGTTCTTTTTAAAGATCACAATGGTCAATGGTGCATTGGGATAATTTGCTCCTACATTAATATAAGTACGGTTATCAAAACTTTTTACGCCAAATACCTCACTGCATACCGTAACTTTTTCTCCTACGTAATGCTTTACAGAATCAACCGGAATTTTGGTTTGACCAAATGCAGTATTCAGTAATAAAGTACAGGCGAGGAGGACAGATAATTTCTTCATACAGTAAAGCTACCTGTTTTTATACTTAATATTTTGCAGCCACTGCTACCGCAGGAGGGGAACTGACAGGAGCATGTATATTATTACCTTGCCTTACTGGCTGGCTCGACTTACCACAGTTGCCCAAGGCCCAGTAGATAACAATAAATACAAG
>JAZKGV010000271.1:0-3966 GCA_040385725.1 Bacteroidota bacterium
CTGTTGCAGAAGTTGAGCCGGATCTGATAATTCCTTCAATAGAAAAAACAACAGCTGTTGTTCCTCCTTTAAATACAAAGCCCTGGCCTGCAAGAACGAGAATACAGCCACTAAGCAAACCAAAGAAAGCACAAATGGATCTGCTTGCAAAATCAACAATAAAACCGCCGCCGCCAAAACCTGCGCCTGTAATAATAGCGGCAGCACCAAAACCAAAACCTGAAAAAAGAGAACCTGTTATAAAGGAACCAGAGGAGAAAGAGCCTGTAGTAACCAAACCAGCACCGGTAAAAAAACCTGACCCTGTTGTAGCAAAAACAGAACCACCAAAACCTGTTATTGCTTATGTAGCACCATCGGCAAATGTGGGTGCTGCTGAAATTGATAAACGTGTTACAAAATCTGACCAGTCTTATTATTTTGAAACAGATAGCCTGGTGCTTACGCTATATGATAACGGCGAAGTAGATGGTGATACGGTAACTGTATTGATGAATGGCGGCATCATTTTTTCCAAAGCAGGATTGAGTACACGCCCAAATACAAAAACAATTTATATCACTCCTACAATGGATAGTGTGAATTTGGTGATGTATGCAGAAAGCCTTGGTGAGATCCCTCCGAATACAGGATTACTGATTGTAAATGATGGTGAAAAAAGATATGATGTTCGCTTTAGTGCGGATCTAAAAACCAATGCAGCGATTGTATTGCGGAGAAAAAAGAACGAATGATATGAGTGAGCTTATAACACCTGAAAAAATTCAACTTACTAAATACTCTCACGGTGCAGGTTGCGGTTGCAAAATTTCGCCTAAAGTGTTAGATGAAATTTTAGCCAGCAATTTTGCCATGCCCGATAATGATAAACTTATTGTTGGTAACCACAGTAAAGATGATGCGGCAGTGTATGACATTGGCAATGGCACTGCATTAATTTCCACCACCGATTTTTTTATGCCGATCGTAGATGACCCTTACGAGTTTGGAAGGATCGCTTCTGCCAATGCCATCAGCGATGTGTATGCAATGGGCGGAAAGCCTGCGTTGGCCATTGCAATATTGGGATGGCCAATAAATATTTTACCACCATCTGTAGCACAAAAAGTAATTGAAGGCAGCCGCAGCATTTGTAAAGAAGCAGGCATTCCTTTAGCTGGTGGTCACAGCATTGATTCGCCGGAGCCTATTTTTGGTTTGGCAGTAAATGGTTTTGTAGCAATTGAAAACATAAAACAAAACAACAAAGCACAGGAAGGCGATATATTATTTTTAACCAAGCCATTGGGCGTTGGCATTTTAACCACAGCAGAAAAGAAAGGTATTTTAAAAGACGAACACAAAGGCATAGCGGCAAAGCAAATGATGCAGTTAAATAAAATTGGTGAGCTGTTGGGCAAAATAAAAGGAGTGAATGCAATGACAGATGTAACAGGCTTTGCATTGCTTGGACATTTGGTAGAGATGGCAGAAGGAAGTGGATTGAGTGCAGAAATTGATTTTGAAAAGATCCCAACCATCATAGATGACTTGAAATTTTATATTGACAACAAATCCATTCCTGGTGGTACAAACCGGAACTGGGATAGTTATGGAGATAAGATCGGTGCCATCACAGATTATCAGAAGGCAATTCTTGCTGATCCACAAACCAGTGGTGGTTTATTGGTGGCAGTTGCTTCTGCTGCTATCGAAGAAGTAACAAATATTTTACAACAGAATGGATTGGGAAAATTTGCAGTTCCTGTTGGAAAGTTTACCGCTAAACAGGAGGTGGTTATAAATGTCAAACTTTAATTTCATCACTCTACTTTTGCAATAATGGTTATTGCAATCAATACAAGGATATTATCAGGCGATATTGCTGCGGCAAAATTATTATTCCTTCATTTTAAAAATATCGCTGCTGCTAACCCCGGTCATCAATTTTGCTTTATTGCAAATGACGATACGCTTCCTGCTTCATCATTAAACAACGTAAAAAACATCGTAATAAAGCAGCAATCTGCCAATCCATTGCTGTGGAAGTTGTGGTACAATTATAAATTACCTGCTGCATTAAAAAAGATAAAAGCCGATGTACTTGTTTCCGCAGATAGCATTTGTTCTTTACGCAGCAATGTGCCGCAATGCGTATTGGTAAATGATGTTGAATTCCTGTTTCATCCTGAATGGTACAGTAAAAGATACGTGCGTTTTATCAAAACAAATATGCCCGTGTTTTTACAAAAAGCAAAAAGTATTGTTACCGCTTCTGACACAATAAAAAATGAACTGGTAAGCAAGTTTGCAACAGAAGAAAATAAGATCAAAGTTTCGTATTACAACAGCAATAAAAAACATCAACCACTGCCCTGGGATGAAAGAGAAAAAATAAAAGAAAAATATGCCGGGGGTAATGAATATTTTTTATTTAATGGGGCCATACACAACAGGAACAATCTTACCAACCTGTTGAAGGCTTTTTCATTATTTAAAAAAAGACAAAAGAGTTCTATGCAGTTGGTATTGCTTACAGACAACATTCCTTCAAAAAATGAATTTGTTAACAGCCTTCGTTTGTATAAGTACAGGGATGAAATAAAATTAATTGAAGGGCTTGGCGAAGAAGAAACAATTGCTGTTACCGCTTCTGCCTGGTGTGCAATTAATCTTTCCCCGCTATACAGCGATATCAATTTTTTACAAAACACCTTGTTGTTTGAAGTGCCCGTGATTGCAGGCAACACGGTACAGGCAAAAGAATTGTTGGCAGATGCTGCTTTGTATGCAAACCCATTGGCTGTTGATGCTATCGCAGAGCAACTGATGCTGGTATATAAAGATGAAAACAAGCGGAATGAACTGGTGCAGAAAGGAAAAGAACTCTGTGATAATAATACTGCAAAGGGGAATGCCGGAAAACTTTGGCATAACTTGTTACATTTGCAGCCTTAACACTAAATTTTACCATGGATAAATCAACTATACAAATTGATGTGCTGCTGGGGCCAGATAAAATTCCGCAGCAAATAAACTGGAACGCAAGTGGCAGTACTGCAGAAACAGAACAAAAAGCAAAAGCGATGTGCCTGGCTTTTTGGGATGGAGCAGATAAAGCAGCATTACGCATTGACCTGTGGACAAAAGATATGATGATGGATGAGATGGCAGATTTTTATTACCAGATGATGATGACCATGGCTGACACATTTAACAGGGCCACCCGCCAGCAGGAAATGACAGACGACATGAAAAAGTTTGCAAAAGGTTTTATGGAAAAATTCAAAGCAATACAATTGAAAGAGCAGCAATAGGCAAGTTGTCAAGAAGGCAAAAGAGCATCATACAAATCCTATCAATCAAAAAAATCATCATAAAAGAAATCATTATTATGGCACTGGAAGAAAAAATAATGGCTGAAATGAAAGACGCCATGAAATCAAAAAATGAAGCAGCGCTTCGTGGCTTAAGGGCTATTAAGGCAGAGATCATCAAAGCGAAAACAGACCCTGGCGCTGGTGGTGCCATTGATGAAGCAACCGAACAAAAGTTTTTGCAGAAGATGATGAAACAACGCAGGGATTCTTACGACATCTTTACACAACAGGGCCGTACCGACCTTGCTGCAAAAGAAAAAGAAGAGATGGATCTGATCGAACGGTTTTTGCCAAAGCAATTAAGTGAAGCAGAAATTAAGGAAGCGGTTGCAAAAATCATTACAGAAACGGGAGCTTCTTCGCCTGCGGATATGGGCAAAGTAATGGGTGTTGCAAGCAAACAACTTGCGGGCCTGGCAGATGGAAAAGCCATCAGCGGTATTGTAAAAGAATTATTGAGTAAATAATAAATTTCCCACAAAGGCACTAAGCAAACAAAGAAATATTTTCTGTGACCTTTGTGCCTTTGTGGGAAACCTCTCATCACATGATTGACATCATCTTTGTCATCCTCATTATCATAGCAATAATAAAAGGCTTACGCAAG
>JAZKGV010000272.1:0-3799 GCA_040385725.1 Bacteroidota bacterium
TAATGTTGCAGTGCAAAGAAAAATCAACCTGCAAAATCCTTATTCACTAAAATGCCATCCATCTGGAGCATCCTTCCGCTTTCCCGGCTGGAGAAACCATTTTCCACCGAAAACAAACAGAAGTTCCTGCTGTCTAAAAAGCGAAGCATGTCTGAATAAAGCATCTCACTTTCATACAAAGGCACAAGCGACATTTCTAATTGCAGCATTTTTATTTTTGACAATGATTTTTCAGCACCTCTTAATACACTTTCCTCGTATCCCTGTGTATCACTCTTTAATAAAATATTGTATTGCTGTCCATTCTGGATAGAATCAAAAATAGTGTCGAGTTTTTTTATTGTAATGGGCTGTTTGCCTACATATTCTGTATGCGGGGCATTCTTTTTATGTTCCGGCAGCATGTTTAAAATCGAACTACTGTCTGTATTGCCTGCAATATTGATAAAGCTTGAAATATCTTCATTACCCAATGCACAGTTGTGCACCTCCCATTTGCTGTCGCCTGTTGATGCCTGTTTTAAAATGTCAAAAACATTTGTGAGTGGTTCAAATGAAACGATCCTTCCTGTATATCCAAGTTCTCTGAGCTTTTGTGCATATTGACCTTTATTGGCTCCCACATCAAGCACAAGGTTTATACCAAGAAAGTTCATGATCTTGATGCGGCGCTTAAGGTCGACATCAATAAATTCAACCGGTCTTAACTGGTATCCTGTAATTCCTATGATTTTATTTATAAGCTTCTTCATGCTTGTTTTTTAAATGCCCGGAAAAAGGCTGTTATAATACGTTTTGCAGCAACTATTATTGTGTATCCACATCAGTAATTGTTACTACTCCTTTAAAACGTTTTTCAGTGAGTAACAAATTTATATGATTTCTTATCAGCTTTTTGTATTGCTCAATCTTTTTCATATCAAGCGGAAGCTTGATAAGCAGTTCCATCAGGTATTGGTTTCGTATCCGGCCCACCACCGGTGCTGCAGGGCCCACAACAAAATTATCCAGGTCCCTTTGCAAAACAGTTGCCAGTTTATGGGCCATATCATCCACCACCTCTTTTATTTTGTGTTTTAAAGTTATTTTAATGAGGCGGCTGAATGGCGGGTAAAAAAACTCTTTGCGGTTTTGCAATTCAAACTCATACATCTTTTTATAATCATGCTGCTGCACAAACTGAATGATGGGATGGTTTACCTGGGTTGTTTGTATCATCACTTTACCCTGTTCATCTTTTCTGCCGGCACGGCCACTCACCTGTTCCATCAATTGAAAAGCACGTTCATGTACCCGGAAGTCTGCAAAGCTTAACAAGCCATCCGCATCAAGAATACCAACCAGGCTTACTTTTTCAAAATCCAATCCTTTTACCACCATCTGCGTTCCCACCAGCACATCTATTCTTTGCTGCTCAAATAATTTTATCAAACTGTCATGTGCTGTTTTTCCTTTTACCGAATCAACATCCATTCTTGCCACTTTTATGTTTGGGAAATCGGCTTCAATGGTTTCTTCTATTTTTTCTGTACCAAAATTTTTCTCTATCCATGTTACAGTGCCACATGCCGGGCATTCCACCAGCTTTGGATAAGTGGTGCCACAATAATGGCAATGCATTTTATTAGAAAATTTATGCAGTGTTAATGTAACATCACAATTTTTGCATTGGGGCAAATAACCACAGGTGCCGCAAATTAAATAGGGCGAATAGCCCCTGCGGTTTTGAAACAATATCACCTGCCGGTTAGCAGCCACCGTTTTTTCAATGGCTTCTTTCAATTGAGGGGATAACATTACTTTACCTTTCTGTGCCACTTTTCTTGTATCAATCATTTCAATGGCAGGCAGTGTAATGCCACCATATCTTTCATTCAACTCTGCTAAAGCATACTTTCCTCTTTGTGCATTAAAGTATGTTTCTATTGATGGCGTGGCACTGCCGAGTAAAACTTTTGCGCCGAATAATGAAGCATAGTAAACTGCAGCATCCCTTGCATTATACCTGGGCGCAGGGTCATGTTGTTTAAAAGAATTATCATGCTCTTCATCCACCACTATCATTCCTAACTCTTTAAAGGGAAGGAATAAAGCGCTTCTTGCTCCCAATATGATCCTTGTTTCACCTGTTTTAATTTTGTTCCACAATTCCACTCTCTCATTATTATTGAACTTAGAATGGTAGATAGCAATGTTGCCACCAAAATGTGTTTGCAGCCGGCGGATCATTTGTGCAGTTAAAGCAATTTCAGGAAGAAGATATAATACCTGTTTGCCTTTATTGTAAAACGATTCAATGAGTTTTATATACACCTGTGTTTTACCACTGCCCGTAACACCATGCAGCAAACAAATATTTTTATCCGTGAAACTTTGCTGCACTTCTTCCAATGCTTTTTGCTGTGCAGGACTTAGATCAAAATCAACCTGCATGGCTTTTGGCAAATATTTTATCCTGTCAACAGTTCTCTTTTCTATAACCAACACATCTTTTTCTACCAGCCCTTTTAGCTGTGCAAGGGTGGCCCCTGATTTTTTTAACAATTCCGTTTGTGTTACTTCTCCTTCGGTTTTTATTAAATGTAAATAAGCAAGTAACAACTCCATTTGCTTTGGCGCTTTGCTCCAGTTATTAAGCAGATCACTCAACGCATCATCATTATTGTATTTGGAATGAAGGGTGATGAAATTTTCCTGTTTGCTCTTATATCTTTCACTTAATGCCTCCCAAACAGTACAAACTTTTTTATCGATCAACCTGCGTACAACAGGATACACATGTGTTGCGTCTAAAATAAGTTGTACTTCATTAAGGTTGAGTTGTTTTTTTATAAGCAATGCTTCTGCCAACAAATATTCATCATTATCCAGGCCGGTAAAATCATCGCCATACTCTTCATTGAACTGCAAAATGGTTTCACTACTCAGTTTAAAATGTGCAGGCAATGCAGCAGCCATTACTTCGCCTTCGCTGCACATATAGTAGTTGGCTATCCAGTTCCATAATTGTAACTGTTGCGGATATAAAACAGGTTCATCATCTAATACATTCAGGATAGGTTTTGTTCCATACTGAGGTTGCTGGTTTGTAATACTCTTTACAATTCCTGCGTAGCGTTTGTTTTTAAGAGCGACTTCAACACGGCAACCTGGTTGTACTTTTTCTGCAAAATTTTCAGTCACTGCATAAGTGTAAGTGGCAGGCAACGCCAATGGGATGATCACCTCTGCATAACAAATGATTGTTGCAGTGGGCAGATCAAGTTGTGGTATGGCGTTGCTGTTGCTCATTAATTACCTGGTGAACTGAATTTGATTGGATGAATAAAGGTATGCGGCACAAGTGAGATTATTTTTTCCTTTCGCTGAAAGAAAAGAATAACAGAACAAGTTCGCAACGATGATGCTATAAAAACAAATGTTGGTATCAAAAATATTATTTAATCCAGCTTGCTTTATACTCAATCAATTTCTCCTCCATTACTTTATATACTTTTTCTTTCAATGTAGGCATATCATCTATTGTAAGCCCTTCCACAGGCACTTCTTCTAAAAACACTGACCTTGATCTGCCGGGTGTAAGAGAAAAAATACTTTTATAACTCATCCTGTCATAGGCATCTAAAAATAGTATGGGCTTAATGGGTGTTTGTGTTTCTATTGCCACACGGAAAGCACCGTCATAAAATTCCTTTAATGGCCGGCCCGTCATATTAAAAGTTCCTTCGGGTGCAATTACAACGGAGATCCCTTTATTAATAACAGACTTTAATTGCCTTACACTTTTGGCCCTGTTTTC
>JAZKGV010000273.1:0-10441 GCA_040385725.1 Bacteroidota bacterium
GTTTACTTATGTATTCCTTCACGGAAGTTACTTGCCTCTGGCAGAAATGAAAAGGGAAGTATTATTTTTTATGAAGACGGAGGGAAAATAAAACTAGTACCAGGCGATGAAGCATTTGTATTTGCAACCGAAGTAAAGAAAGATACATTGTATTATGGGATCACACAATTTAATGTAAAACAAGAGCAGCGTATTATTGTTGATATGAAAGAATCAACCAAAGAAAAAATACTGGATGCTTTCAGGAGGAATAAGTTAGAGGATGTAAAAATTGATATTGATAAAATAGAAATAAAAGAGTTTATTTATGTGAATGAAACAGATAGTACCGGCTATAAAATTGATACGATTGTGCCAAAAACTGAAATGCAGATCATAAAGAAACCATGTAATGCTGATACATCTACACAGTCGTTTCAGTAAGATATATTGTTAATGATGCTATCCAAAAAGATGCAAAGCGGAGTCCTTAAAAATAAAAGCGGTTTATCACTAAACCGCTTTTACTATTTTTATATTTTCCTATACTATTCACTCAGTGTCTTCTGCAGATCCTTATTGATCTTCACATAATCTTCATTGCCTTCCTCCTTTGCCAATGCCATTGATTGCTTAGAGCTTTCCATAGCACCTTTCATGTCGCCCATTTCTTTTTGTATTTTGGCTTTGTATACGATCATCCAGTATCCTTTGGGATAGCCTTCAATGGCTTTGTTTACATTTTCCAGTGCTTTGGGTAAATTCTTGTCGAACTCAAAATAAAATTGTGACGCTTCCCAGTACGGTTTCTTTTCCGCCTTCTGTAGCTGTTCCTCTATCTGGGCTTTCAGTTTTGTATTTATATCAGCCACCACGGGTATAGTTGCTTTTGTTTGCTCCCACAATATTTCGATATCACAGCTTTGAGGTTTTATGTTGGCAAACTGTATGGTAAATGTTTCCACTACAGCTTTTGTTTTTGAAGGAACTATTTTAAAACGAATTACATCTTCTGTTTCTTTATATCCATCAATGCCCCAGTTGTTAAGCCCTTTGTTTAAGATAACTTCCCAACTTTCTTCAAATGGAATTGTATAAAGGACATAAGTGCCGGAGTCAATTTTTTTTCCACCAATTTCAACTGTTTCTGAAAAAATTATTTTAGTGGCTTCATTAGCGCCGGTTCGCCATAGTTTTCCGTTGGGCACAAGGTCGCCAAAAATTTTTCGTCCTTTAGCTGATGGCCTGGAATAAACCAGTTCTATACTGCCCATAGCAAAGTTCTGTTTAACCGTTTGGGTAGGAGAGGGCGCAGGCATATTTACCTGTGCATGGCTGCAAAAAAAGAAAGTGCTTGCTGCAAGAGCAGTACTGAGTATTTTTTTCATCGTAAGTAGTTTAGTAAACAAAAGTAAAGCTGCTTACGGATGAATGGATATTTTTTTGATGAAAGGCTTAGCGGGTGCTAAAATTTTACGGTCACTTTGATCGTTTTTTTACTGTTGTTTTTCATGTCCCATTTAGGGCCTTCTTTCACAAGTCTTATTGCTTCTGCATCACATTCCGGGCTTAAAGGTTTAGTAACTTTTGCCTGCGATATTTCACCAATGTTGTTAAGTTTTACGGTTACTTCCACTTCACCATGTACATTTTTTTGCTTAGCTCCATCAGGATATTGTAGTTTACTGCTGAGGTATTTATTGTATTCATCCCAGCCGCCTACGGGTATTACATATCCGTCATCAAGGTCTGTAGTGTCTTCATATGTTTGCTGCCATTTCACCGGCGCTTTTGCTTTGTCTGTTCTTTTTTTGCCAAGGGCGCTAACGGTAACATCCATTGGCTGCATCACAATTGTATTTGATGCTGTTGAGTTTTGCAAAGTAATTTTTTGAGAAGAGTATCCTGCAGAGGTAACCGTTACTTTAACTGAAGTATCAGGTGCGGTAAAATAAAATTTACCATTTGCATCGGTTCGAATTGACTTTTTTACTTTCGGTATATTGATGTTGGCAAAACCAACAGGCTTGTTATCCGGACTAACTATCGAGCCATTAAAATTATTTGCCCTGTATTTGTCAACAGCATTGTTTACAGTAGCGGCTGTGATACTCTCTTCCGCTTTGTTTTTAAATTCCGCTTCATTATAATATGCTCCATTATTGCTGTTACCCGCTGCATTATTATTTGCTGATGGAGTTACTACTGCCATATCTGCTACAGCTTCTTTTTCCCGGGATGATACTTCACCAGCTTTATCATCTTTCATTGCCAGGTATCCAGGACCGGCGGATGGCTTGTAAATAAAACTACTGCTATCTGTAGCCAGGGCAGTTGCCTGGGTGGTAACAGAAGCAATACCACTGGCATCGGTTGTTAATGAGTAATAGTGTACAGAACCTTTTGTATTAAGGTTATCAGCTTTTGCAATAAGTGGTGTAGTACTATCGGTAGTTACATTAATGAAGTTTGGTGCCGCAGAATCAATTTTTGCAACAGATATCGAATCAGTAACAACGGGTTTAAGTGTTGCTATTTGAGGAGTTGATTCGTCGGTATTTTTATTTGAAAATAAATAGGCAGTGGTTGCAGCAACTCCAATCACAAGTACAGCCGCTGCTGCTCTCCACCATTTCATTGCAGCCGTTTTAGCAATTACTACAACGGGTGTTTCGTCTTTTTTATCTTTATTGAATTCCTCTTTTAACGCTGCCAGCTCTTTGTTCCAGTCTTTTTGTTCCATCAGTTCATAGCCTTCCATTGCTTCAGCCAGCAATGGATCATCTAATGCCGCCATTTCAATAGCATGCATTTCCAATGGCGACATGCCACCAGTGATATAGCGTTTTATATCTTCTGCTGTATAAATAATATCTCTTTTTTCTTCTTTCATTTTTAAAACACAGTGCTAATTAACCATTCACTTATAACTTATCACTCATAACATCTTCATGCACTAAAAACTTTTTTTCCTTCCATACAAATTTTAAGGTTGCGTTTGCCATTCTGTATATAACTCCTCACTTTATTCCAATCATAACCTGTTATATCAGCAATTTCAGTATAGCATTTTTTTTGCAGGAAAAACAACTCAATGCTTTGCTTTTGTTCTGCAGTGAGCTGCCCCATACAATCCTCTAATTTCTTAAAATTTTCCTCTTTTTCCAATACCCCGTTTTCAAGATGCGTTATTTGATCTGATTGCATAAAGTCGGCATTAAATTCAGTGGTCTTTATGTTACGGGGACTTCTTAGCTGCATCAGGCAATAATTACGTGCCAGCACATGCAGCCAGCCTTTAAAATTGTCCACTTCATGTAATTTTAACTTTTTGCAGAGTTCTTCATAAATATCCATTACCGCATCTTTGCTGCGTTCCCCATCTTTAAAATATTTAAGGCACACGCCAAACACAAGCTCCATGTAGCGCTGGTACAAGGTACTTACATATTGCAGGTCATTACTGCTTTTATAAGCAGCAATCAGTTCCTTATCTGAAACATCGTTTGCTTTTATGTTCTTTAAAAATGTCAAAATGGAAGTATGGTTACCTGGTACTTGTTCTTATTATGCAAATTACCCACGCTGAGTCCTGTCTAAAGTCTTTTGTCTACCATCTCTCGTCTTTTGTTCTACTCAAAAAACACTTTCACAGTTTGATAAAACAACCGGTTGCTGAGATAATGCTGCTGGCCCTGTTGTTGTTTTTCTGAATATCCCTGCAGGCCAAAGAGACCGGCAGCATTGCCTTTATTGATGGCAATTTCAAGATAACCGGCAGAATTAAACAACGCCAGTTTTTCACCTTCGGGCACGTCTGCATATGTGTCACTTATCCTGTCTATTGTTTCATCTCTTTTAAATACAATTTTAAAACTTCTTCCCTTGCGCTGTGTTTCAAAATCTTCTTTGGTAATATTTACAATTACGTTTTCAAAATTGTCTATAAAAATTATCTGGCCTTCGATCCAGTTGTTGCCAAGCATTGGCCGCAGGGCATTTTTTACATTCATAGAAACAGACGCATCGCCTACCTCTTCCAGCGTTTTGCCATTTTGTATATCATTAAATGCCCTGGCAAAAACACCCGTGCAGTAAAGAGTATTTTTTTGCGTGGTTTTATCAACTGGTAAGGCCACTACTTTTTGTGGCAGCTCTTCCAGTATCATAGTGAGCAGTCCATTATCACCACAGCCAATGTAGTGGCCATTATGTTGTGCCAGTAAAAGATGTTCCGGTTTGTCGTCAAATAAATTCACCATCACAATATGCATGGTGCCCTCAGGAAAACATTTGATAGCATTTCTGCATACATACGCTGCCTGCGGATAATTAAAAGGCGATAGCTGGTGTGTAATATCAACAATAGAAAAGCTGCTGTTTACCTGCAGCAACTGTCCTTTGATGCCTCCTGTGAGGAAGTCCTTTTGACCTATATCAGATGTAAGCGTAACTAAGGGCATCAGTGATTGAAATATATTTTATGTTGACTTGAATTTATTACGGCAGCAGTTTTTGAAGGCAGGTTATCTAACTAACAGCCCGTCTTTAAAAAAGAATTTCCTTACCATCTTGTCGGCAAAGGATGGGAAAAATTTATTCAGGAAAACGGTTTGTTTTCCCCTGAAGGTCATCACAAGGTTTCTTTTACCTTTTTCAATTGCATCAAGAATATTCCTGGCGCATTCTTCAGTGCTCATCATTTGTTTCTCATTCATGGGGCTTACCTTTTGCAGTTCACCCTTATCGTTGAGTGCAGCTTTGCGTATGTTGCTGGATGTAAAGCCTGGCGCCACCCACATTACGTTTACACCGGTTTCAAGCAATTCTGTCCTCAATGCTTCCAGCCAGCCGTTGATGGCAAATTTTGATGCAGAGTAACCACTTCTTCCGGGCAAGCCACGATAACCTGCAATGGATGATATGCCTACAATAGTGCCTTTGTGTTGTATAATGGTGTCGAGTGCTAATTTGGTGCAGTAAACAGTACCAAAAAAATTCACACCCATTACTTTTTCAATCACATCAATTCCGGCATCTTTTACCTGCGCCCTCATAGATATACCGGCATTATTAATGAGTATATCAATATGCCCAAATGTTTTTATAGTAGAGCTGATAAAATTTTCACAGTCGTGTAGGCGGCTTACATCGCATACAACAGTATGCAGCAGGTGGTTTGAATACTGTACCTGCAGGTCGTATAATTTATCCTGGTTTCTGCCGCAAGTGGCTATTTTGGCGCCCAATGGTATCAATGCATCAATTAATGCTTTGCCTATTCCTTCGCTGCCGCCGGTAATGGCCACTACTTTATCTTTAAAAAAATTACTCATAATGTTAAGTTGTACAAAAATAAGTGGATAAAACAAGCGGATGTAAAACAATGTGGAAATAATAAATTTAATAAGGGATAAAAAGTTTTAGAAAAACTTTGGCTTAAAAACGCTTTTACCCTATTTTTGCACTCCAATTTTAAAAACAGGTAGAAATGCCACGCTTTTAAAAAAGGAAAAGGAGAATTGGTAGCTCAGTTGGTAGAGCAATACACTTTTAATGTATGGGTCCTGGGTTCGAGTCCCAGCCAGTTCACAAAAGGAATCCGAAAGGATTCCTTTTTTATTTTATGCCATTTACATACATCATTTACTCTTCTAAACACAATAAGTATTACGTTGGTGCTTGCACTGACTTAGAGAGGCGATTGTATGAACATAATATCGGGCATTCAAAATTTACCTCATTGGGTGTTCCCTGGGTGTTAAAATACAAAAAGGAATTTGCAACTCTTTTAGAAGCGAAGCAATTCGAGATGAAAATAAAGAAGATGAAATCAAGAAAATATATAGAAGATTTGATAGCTCAGGGGTAGAGCATCCCGATTTTAATCGGGAGGGTACTGGTTCCGGGCCTAAGCCAGTTCACTAAGGGAATTCAGAAATGAGTTCCCTTTTTCATTTTCTGAAAACAATTTTCTCCTCCCGGGTTATAAAAAAACAAACGGGCTGTCCTAAAGGACAGCCCGTTTGTTTTTTTGAGTTTTATTATAAACTTTTTGCTGTAGAGGTAGTTTCCACCTTCGTGGTCATTGGAACAGATTGCCCCATCACATCCATACTTCCTGTGCCATCGGCTGTAAGGCTTCTTTGTTTTATAATACTACTTTTGGTATCCACTACAATTTCGCCTGTTAATTTGCTATCCATTGTCATCGTCATTTCCATACCCATGTTTTCCATTATCTTATTCATCACCTGCTTTCCTGATAAAGTGAGGGTGGCATCATTGCCCTGTAAAGATTTTACCGTATAATCCCGGTATGTTTTTAACCCATCGGTAATTACTGAATCACTCCATGTATCACCCACTTTTATATTTTTGGGTACCAACAGGAACAGGTCATCTGTAATGGCCGTTTCATCTGCACCTATACTGCCAAGCATATCACCCATGCCCTGTTTATTGTTAGCGGCTGTGTCTTTTTTTGCAGAAACAACCTTGCCTTCATCGTTCATCTCCATTTCTACCGGTACGTTTATCTTATCTTTCAATGCCTTGCTCAGTTCAGAAGCGGTATCTTCCTTTTTTTCTGAATCATAACTCATAGCCTGTCCCATTGCATTAGCCGAGGCGATCAATTTTGTGATAGTGGATGCAACTTTGTAATTGCTTTCTTTTTTATCCTTTACTTCAAAAAGCCTTACTGCTATTATATCTGCAGACATGTCCATTTGCTGTCCCATCATTTCCATACTGGAAACAGTTTTTACCGTATTATCTACCTGGAATTTTTGCCCGGGGTTTACAGACAACTTGTTTTTTTCTTCGTTTTTATTCTGAGCGGTGGCAGTAATGGTTACTGAAAAAGCAAGGGAACAGAAAATAATTTTTACGAGTGATCTTTTATGGTTCATTTTTTTATTTATTGAATTGCAAATGTAATGGCAAAACGCTTTCCCGTAGTTTTTGTTGATTGCCGTTAATAAAAAAAGCCCCTAACATAAGTCAGGGGCCAGCATTGTTATTAAAAAGATGAGAATTATCCGATCAGTTTAACATTAACGGCATTCATGCCTTTTTTGCCTTCCTGTAGTTCAAATTCAACTTTGTCGCCTTCTTTTACATCGTTAACTAAACCGCTAACGTGTACAAAGGTTTCTTTGTTTGAATCGTCATGCTTGATAAAACCGAATCCTTTTTCAGAATTGAAAAACTTAACGGTGCCTTGTGTTTTGTCCATTTTTATTGTATTGTATTAATTAAGGCGGCAAAACTAAGGGTTTATTTCCGAAAATAGAGATATATTTTCTCCTTACCTATAAAGTATGCAGCAGCAGGTCGTTAAAATTATGTAGAGAGGAGATTTTAAGGTCAGCAGCGCTGAATTTGGGTTTAGTGCTGTCATGCTTTGCAGGGATCACCACACATTTCATCCCGGCGGCCTTGGCGGCTATAAGGCCGTTAAAAGAATCTTCAAAACAAATACATTCATGGGCATGGCTGTTTAATGCCGCCGCACAATCTAAATATACCTGTGGATGTGGTTTGCCCAGCGGCAGGTCTGCGGCGGAACAAACCGCATTGATATAATTACGAACGCCCAATTTATCGATCACCACATCAATTAAACTCATGGGTGAGGATGACGCCAAACCAATTTTATATTTCCTGCTGATAAAAAAATTGAAAATATGCTCAAGCCCCTGCATAGGTTTCCCTTTGGTTTTTACTTTTTCAATCACCAGCTGTATTATTTTTTCTTCCGCCGTAGTTGCATTTTCCGCAGGTATATTATTTAACCTGAACCAATACAGCACAAACTCTTTTATCCTCATACCCGTGGTGGTGGAGTATTGCTCTGTTGAAATGCGGATGCCATATTGTTTAAAGATCTCATCTGCCGCTTCGTTCCAGATCGGTTCAGAATCTATCAGCAGGCCATCCATATCAAAAATTACTGTGTTGAGTTGCATGGTGGCAAATATATTTGTTTTGGCTTTGATTGCTGAATTGTAAAATAGGTATTGTGTATATTGCAACAAAGATTGCCTGCAAAAAACTCTTATGGGAAACTTCTGGGACAAGCTTAAGGAAACAAAATTGGTCAAGGGTTCTATTTATGCCCTTGTAGGAGCGCTTTCTTACCCGGGGCTTGTTATTATGAACAGGCTCAGGATAACAGGCATGGAAAACCTGCACCTGCTTCCCAAAAAAAATGTACTGTTTGTAAGTAACCACCAAACCTATTTTGCCGACGTTATCACTTTCCTTCATATTTTTTGTGCCGTAAGCTGGCGAAAGAAAAATGGCCTGGGCATTCCTTATTATTTGTTGTGGCCTTTTACAAGCGTAAAATATGTGGCTGCTGAAGAAACAATGAAAAGCAGTTTTATCAGTAAGCTTTTTACTTTGGGCGGTGCATTAACGGTAAAACGTACCTGGCGTAGCGAAGGCGCAGAAGTAAGGCGCAATCTTGACCCCAGCGATACAAGAAAAATTGAAAGGGCCTTACAAAATAATTGGGTCATCACTTTTCCCCAGGGAACAACAAAGCCTTTTGCACCGGGCAGAAAAGGAACTGCATTCATCATTAAACAACACAGACCAATTGTGGTGCCTGTTGTGATCAGCGGTTTTTGGCGTGCCTTTAATAAAAAGGGATTGAAGTTTAAAAAGAAAGGTTCTTTACTCTCCGTAACATTTAAAGAACCGTTGCAGATAAATTACGACGACCCTACCGAAAAAATTTTAGAGCAGGTGATGGACGCCATTGAGCAAAGCAAAAAATTTATGCTGAAGGGTAAGCATCATTTAATGAGTGTGATGGATAAGTAGCCAGTGATTAGTTATCAGTGATAGTGTTGCAGCGTTTTATACAAACAATGCCTTTAGTTCTTCTGCATCCTGCGGTTTCATTTTACCTCCCAATATCAATCTCACCTGTCTTCTTCTTAAAGCGCCTTCATACAATTTTTTTTCTTCCTCTGTTTCAGCAATTACAGGCGGTACAGGGCGTGGCTTGCGGTTAGGGTCAAGCGCTACAAATGTAAAATAGGCTTCGTTACTTTCATACCTGTATTGGTGCAGGCTGTCTTCGCCCCACACTTTTATAAATATTTCCATGGATGTATTAAAAGCCCTTGTCACCTTGGCTTCAATATGTACAACATTGCCCAGTTTGATAGGATTTTTAAAAGAAAGATTATCAACCGAAGCCGTCATGCTTGGTGCGTTACAATGCCTGCTTGAAGCAATACCGGCGGCAATGTCCATCCAGTACATCAGGCGGCCACCCATCAGGTTGCCAAATACATTCGTATCATTGGGTAGTACCAGTTCTGTCATTACTACAGAACTTTCGCTGGCTTTTTTTGGTTCCATTTGCATTGGAATTTTTTTTGTAAAGATAGTTGTTTGGAAAAGAGGAGCTAAAAGGATAAATAAGAAAAGAAGAAAAAACAAATGATTTGAGTAGCAGAATAATATTATTATAAAATCGTCTTAACTTATTTGCCTTATTTTCTTATTTATCCTTTTAGCCTATATCCTTATCATTTTATGTTCTCTCAAAATATCCAGTGTCAGTGCTTGCCCTTCATTTATATTTTTATAAGCCACCACATCGCATAAAAAACATTTGTGGTCGCCTCCTTCAAAGCTATTTACCACTTTCATTTGCATCACAGCCAGGCAGTTTTTTAAAATAGGGTAGCCATTCCATTCGGCCATCTCCTCTCTTTTTTGCAGGCGGCTGATCTTGTCAATTAACTTGCCGGATTTTTTACCAAGCAGATCAACCAGCCTGTATTGTTTTTCATCAAGTAACTGTAAAATAAATTTACTGCTTGCTTCTATGTTTTCTAATGTTTGTGTGCCATGATAAATACCACAGATAAACCTTTTTGGCTGCATACTGATGGCAGTAGCATACGTGATGATGTGCATGTTTGCCTTGCCATTGGCTTTGCTGCTGATGCTGTACACCGGCAGGTTAATGCGGTTCCAGGGTTTCTTTCTTATCATAAGCTTTTTTCTTAAAAACAAAACCCTTCCTCCATTGTTTAATGTGGGCACCTGAGTTTTTTTGTGGATTGCCTATATTTGGGCATATATTTTCTATGAGTAACATTGCTTCTATTTCCTTCGACAATACAGAATACGCTTTTGCATATAAAAAGGATAAAGAATTAAAGAAAGCACATTTTCTTTTTTCTTCCATGGGTAAGCCGTGGCTGATAAACCTTGGCTTAAAAATTACACCGCTTGCCATTAAATGGAACCTGCCTTTTACAAAACCGGTTATCCGTAATACCATCTTTCAACAGTTTGTTGGCGGTGAGCTTGCATGATGTCGATCGCATGGGATGAAATATGCTTCGGTGTGTGGATCTCTATGGAGAGAGAAAGAGAGAGAGAGAGAGGAGCTTGAGAAGTCGCAACTCGTGGACTTCGAAGAAGTTTC
>JAZKGV010000274.1:0-3580 GCA_040385725.1 Bacteroidota bacterium
AAAAATGCTGCAAAAGGAAACACCTGATATTATTCTATGTGATGTAAAATTGCCAGATGGCAATGGCGTGGACATGGTAAAAGAATTAAAAGCGCAATATCCATCAACAGAAATTATTTTGTTGACTGCTTATGGCAATATTGCGGATGGTGTACAGGCTATGCGTAATGGGGCTTTTGACTATATCACCAAAGGTGATGACAATGATAAAATTATTCCTTTATTAAACCGTGTTGTTGATAAATTAAAACTGACGAAGAAAATTGAGCAATTACAAAAACAGATCAGCGGTAAATATTCTTTCAGTAGCATCATTGGGGAATCGCCTGCAATAAAACAGGCAATAATACTGGCAGAAAAAGTAGCTGCAACAGATACCACAGTTTTATTGTTAGGAGAAACAGGTACCGGCAAAGAAGTGTTTTCCCAATCCATACACCAGCAAAGTATCAGGAAGAACAAATCGTTTGTAGCAGTTAACTGCAGCGCTTTCAGCAAAGAATTATTGGAGAGTGAATTGTTTGGCCATAAAGCCGGCGCTTTTACCGGAGCCATCAAAGACAAGAAGGGTTTATTTGAAGAAGCCAATGAGGGAACTATTTTTTTAGATGAGATAGGCGAAATGCCGGCTGAGCTTCAGGTTAAATTGTTAAGAGTACTGGAGTCTGGTGAATTTATAAAAGTAGGAGACACTAAAACACTAAAAGTAAACGTACGCATTATAGCCGCCACCAACAGGGATCTGCAAAAAGAAATTGAAGCCGGACATTTCCGTTCTGATCTGTTTTATCGTTTGTCTGTTTTCCAAATTACATTGCCTGCATTAAGAGATAGGCCAAAAGATATTCCTGCATTGGCAAAACATTTTACTGAAGTGTTTGCTGCTAAAACTAACAAGGCTATTCCTGTACTGCAAAAAGAATATATTGATGCATTGCAGCATTATCAATGGCCGGGTAATATCCGGGAGTTAAAAAATATCATTGAACGCTCTGTTATTTTAAGTGATAACAATACGCTTTCTGTTCAAACTTTGCCATTTGAATTTCAAAACAGCAATGTTTCTTTTTCTACTTTTGATTTAGCTGGTGTAGAGAAGTTGCATATTCAAAAAGTATTAAAGCATACAAATGGTAATAAAACAGAAACTGCAAAGCTGCTGAACATAGGCTTAACTACATTATACCGAAAGATAGAAGAATACAAAATAGAAGCCTGACCATTTCAAAATGAAAATACACCCTTCCAAAATGGAAGGGTTTTTTATTTCCGCTATTTTTTTATTTCCACTCAAACCCTTTATAGTACAGCATTTCCCATTTTATCTCTCACGCTGGAACCAAACTTGGCATTACCGGGTAACAAAAAATCAGGAAATGAAAAATTGTAAATCATTCATTGAATCACATGTTAAACCCTGGCATTTGCTGGCCGGAATGTACGGCTTCATCATCGTGGCAGGAATTACTTACAGAATTTTAAATGCTTAAACTATGTTACTCACCGTCATTTATGTTGTAGCCATCGTGGTATTATTTGTCATCTTTTTTAAATCTATTGATTTCTTCGAAAAAATGTAACAATCATGATAACAGCACTCTTCATTATTTCTATACTGGTATTTGCATACCTGTTATACGTTTTAATTAAACCAGAGAAATTTTAATTTTTAAAGCTCAATCAAATGAACACAGAATTAATTGGTGTAGTTGTAACCTTCCTGATAACAGTGCTGCTGGCTTTTCCATTGGGAAAATACATTGCAAAAATGTTTGCAGGCGAAAAAACAATTACCGGTTTCATGAACCCGGTTGAACGATTGATTTACCGTTTCGCCGGTATTGACCCCAACAAAGGGATGAACTGGAAAGAGTTTTTAAAATCCATGTTAGCTATTAATATGCTCTGGCTTTTTTATGCTTTTTTCCTGTTGCTGAATCAGTCGCACCTCCCGTTGAACCCGGATAGAAACCCGGATATGACACCTGATCTCAGTTTTAATACTGCTATCAGTTTCCTGGTAAACTGTAACCTGCAGCACTACTCAGGTGAAAGCGGTTTGACTTACCTGACACAATTATTTGTAATCACCTTTTTACAATTTGTAAGTGCCGCTACGGGTATTGCCTGTGCCGTTGCATTGTTCAATGGGTTAAAACATAAAACCACAGATAACCTCGGTAACTTCTGGAGCATTTTCACCAAATCAATAACCAGGATATTATTGCCTTTGTGTATTGTAGTGGCAGTTATAATGGCCTTCAATGGTTCTCCTGCAAGCTTTGATGGGAAAGATACTATCACAACTTTACAGGGCGATACAGTGGGTGTTTCCCGTGGGCCTGCAGCAGGCATGATCGCCATTAAACATATCGGAACTAACGGTGGCGGCTGGTTTGGTGCCAACTCTGCACATCCATTAGAAAACCCAACTTATTTTACCGGGATGGTAGAGTTGATAGCACAAATGCTTATCCCAATTGCCATGCTTTTTGCATTGGGTTTTTATATCAAAAGAAAAAAATTCGCTTACATCATTTTCGCAATAATGACGATAGGAATGCTCTTTCTTATTGTACCTACCATCCATTGGGAAATGAATGGCAATCCTGAAATAGCAAAATTGGGCATAGCGCAGGCAACTGGTGCGATGGAAGGAAAGGAGGTAAGGTTTGGCGCTGCTATCTCAGGCTACTGGAGTATTGTTACCACCATTATTTCAACAGGTTCAGTAAATTCTATGCATGATAGTTCCATGCCTTTGTCCGGCATGATGCAAATGCTTGGCATGTTGATCAATGCATTTTATGGTGGTTGCGGTGTAGGTATCCTGAATTATTTTATCTACATCATTATAGCAGTATTCATCGGTGGCCTCATGGTAGGGCGAACACCCGAATTTATGGGGCATAAAGTAGAAGCAAGGGAAGTGAAGATCGCTGCATTGGTAACATTGTTATCTGCATTTATTATAAAAGCAGGTGCTGCTTTGGCTGCATATTATTTTGTAAAACATGGTGCCAACGATTGGGCGGTGCAGCCTGGTAATTGGTTGAACAATCCCGGCAATCATGGTTTCTCCGAAATGTTTTATGAGTTTACTTCTGCCAATGCAAATAACGGTAGTGGTTTTGAAGGTCTTGGTGATAACAATATTTTCTGGAATATAACAACAGGTATTGTTATGATACTGGGCAGGTTCCTTCCCATCATCGGGCCAATAGCCATTATAGGTTTACTGGCTAAGAAAAAATACATCCCTGAATCATCCGGCACATTAAAAGTTGATTCCGCTACATTCGGGATTTTGACTTTCGCCATCATCATTATTATTACTGCATTGTCTTATTTCCCTCCGTTAGTGTTGGGACCCATTGCAGAATATTTTTCTTTATAAAATGACCGGTTATGAGTTACAGTATAAAAAGGATAAAGCGACAAAAAATAAAAAAAATGTCAAAGCATAATAAAAACAGCAAATTGTTTGAAGGCTCACTGGTATCAGGCGCTTTAAAACAATCATTTGTAAAACTAAAACCGGGTGTGATGTTAAAGAACCCGGTAATGTTCACCGTATATA
>JAZKGV010000275.1:0-5924 GCA_040385725.1 Bacteroidota bacterium
ATTTGGGCTGCAAAATGGGGAAAATTCTAAAATTAACCAGCCTTAATTGTCAATGGGTTTTTCCCCTATCTTTGCGAACTTCTAAAAAAATTAATAAACCGCTACTTAAAAGCATCGATTATGAAACTGAAAGGTTTGGTGTGGTTCTTCGCCATTGCATTGACTCTTATCTCCATCTGGGAACTTTCGTACACCTGGGTGGTACGTTCCTACGAAGGAAAAGTAAAAGCAACAGCTGAAAATATAGTAAAAAAGCAGTACCCAACTGTAAACCAAAAAGGCGAAGATTTTGCATTGCTTGTAAAGAACAGGATGCAGCACATCCTTGATAGTACAAAGGACAAAAGCATCTATCCGGTAATAGGCACATCTTACCAAAAGTGTAAAGCAAACGAGCTGAACCTTGGCCTTGACCTGCAGGGCGGTATGAGCGTAACAATGGATGTGAGCCTGGAAGGTTTGATAAGATCTTTAAGTAATAACCCTAAAGACAAAGCGCTGCTAAAAGCTTTGCAAACAGCTAATGTGCAAAAAGCCACAACCGATGTTGACTATGTTACATTGTTTGCAAAAGCATATAAAGACCAAAACCAGGGCAGCAGGTTGTCAACTATATTTTTCAACCAGAAAAATAAGATACAGGAAACTGACTCTGACGAAACGGTAACAGAAAAGATCCGTAGCGTTGCCAAAGAGGCGATCAAGCAAACTTATGAAGTACTGTTGAAAAGGATTGACAAATTTGGTGTGGCACAGCCTAACATCAGCCTTGATGAAAATAAAGGTATCATTACTGTGGAACTGGCTGGTATATCAGACAGGGCGAGGGTAAAAAAATTATTGACTGCAGGTGCCAACTTACAGTTTTGGGCTGTATATAATCTTGATGAAATAGGCAATAGCTATAAAGGCGCTGCGGAATCTTTATCCCGTTATTTAAGCAGTACAAGCGCTGATTCTACAGCAGCGGATTCTGTTAAGAGAGCAAAATATGATGGCGCATTTTACCAGATACTTACGCCACTTGATATTAAGGGTGAAAAAATGAGCTATAAACAGCAATTCAATTTTGCTGTACGTGTAAAAGATACCAGCAAGCTTAATGAATACCTTGCCCTTGATGCGGTAAGAAATAACTTTCCTGGTGAATCTAAATTCTTATACGGTGTGGAAGTAAAGCCGGAGAAGGGTGATAAGTTTGAAGCTTACCTTCCTGTTTATCTTGTAAAAACTGTTGGCGGTGGCGAAAACGCTACAATGGATGGTGGAAGTGTGGATGAAGCCTTCCAGGGCTTTGATGATAAAGGCAAACCATCTATTAAGATGAACATGACCAATGCAGGTGCAAGAAAATGGGCTGACCTTACAAAAAACAATGTTGGAAGGCCTGTGGCAATTTCATTGGATGATATTGTTTACACAGCACCCAATGTAATAGGTGCTATTGAAGGCGGGCAAACTGAGATCAGTGGCAGCTTCACCATTCAACAGGCGCAGGATCTGGCTACCACGCTTAAATCCGGTAAAATAGATGCCCCGGCAAAAATTGTTGCTGACCAAACTGTAAGTGCTACTATTGGTGAGTCTGCAAGAAATGGCGGCATGATGGCATTTGGAATAGCGTTCCTCGTAATTTTTGCATTGATGCTGGTATATTATAACACCGGCGGATGGGTAGCTAATATTTCACTGATATTGAACCTGCTGTTTACAGTAGGTGTGCTTGCTGCATTTGGTGCCACATTAACCGCTGCCGGTATTGCCGGTTTGGTGTTAACAGTTGGCCTTGCAGTAGATACCAACGTAATTATTTTTGAAAGGATAAAAGAGGAATTAACGAAAGGCAAAAGCTACCAGGCTGCTGTTAATGATGGTTATAAACGTTCATTAGCGCCTGTTATCGATGCCCACGTTACCACCTTCTTAACGGCTGCAATATTGTTCTACTTTGGTTTAGGCCCTGTACTTGGCTTTGCCACTACGCAAATGCTGGGTATTGTATTGAGCCTTTTCTGCGGTATCTTAATATCAAGGCTTATCACAGATTTCTGGACAAACAAAAACCGTCACTTTAATTATTTTACTGCTGTATCAAAACGCATCTTTAAACATGCCAGCTTCCCGTTCACCAAATACAGGAAGATCGCTTATGGCATTTCAGTTGCCGTATTGTTACTGGGTATTGGTTCTTTCTTTAATGGCTTTCACGAAGGTGTTGAGTTTAAAGGAGGCCGCAGCTATACTATCAAGTTTGATAATGCTGTTACCAGCGACCAGGTAAGAGATGATTTGAAAAAAGCATTAGAAGGCGATAACCCCGTAATTAAAAATGTTGAAGATAAAAAGCACCTCAACATTACCACAGCGTATTTAAAAGGCCAGGACAATGCAGATATACAGGTACAGCAAAAGCTGTATGAAGGTTTGAAAAAAGTGTTGCCAGCCAATGCTACTTACGATGATTTTGCAAAGAATCATATACAGGGTTCACAAACAGTACAGCCTACTATTTCTGAAGATCTGAAGAAGGGCGCCGTAAAAGCAACTATCTTCTCTATTGTGATCATCTTTATTTATATCCTCATCCGTTTCCGTGACTGGAGATATTCTTTGGGAACTATTGTAGCATTGCTGCATGATGTATTTATCACATTAGCTGTGTTCTCTTTCTTAAAAAATGTCGTTCCTTTCCCGCTGGAAATTGACCAGCACTTTATTGCTGCAGTATTAACGGTGATAGGCTTTAGTATGAACGATACGGTAATTGTATTTGACCGTGTACGTGAATACAGCAAAGGCAGCAAGGCAGCAGATAAAGAGAGTATCATTAACAGGGCCATCAATGATACGCTGAGCCGTACCATCATGACATCATTAACAGTATTCTTAACCATCCTTATCCTCTTCATCTTTGGTGGTGAGGTTACAAGAGGTTTTGCATTTGCAATGTTGATCGGTGTTATCACAGGTACTTACTCTTCTATTTTTGTTGCGGCACCAATACTCGTTGATTTTGCAAAAGACAAACCATTGGGTGAAGCTGAGATCATCAGCACATCAGATGCAAAGCCTGAAGCAAAACCAGCGTTGGCTAAAAAAGCATAATTGATTGAAAAAATATCGAGCCATCCGTTAGCTAACGGATGGCTTTTTTTATGCAGCTTATCAAACAGGTTTATCTTTGATAAAATGAAGAAAGCATTATTCCAGCTTCATATTGCGGTTTTTTTAGCAGGCTTTACGGCCATACTTGGTAAACTTATGGGCTTAAATGAAGGTATATTGGTTTGGTACAGGATGTTGCTGACAGCATTGACACTTGCAGCGATCCTTTATTACAGGAAAGAACTGGTAAAGCTGTCATTCAAAGAAACAATAAATGTTTTTGCCGTAGGTTGTATCATTGCTGTTCACTGGGTTACTTTTTATGGCAGTGTTAAGTATGGTAATGTTTCCATAGCAGTGGTTTGCATTTCAGGCTCTGGTTTCTTCACCGCTTTTTTTGACCCCATCATTAACCGCAGAAAAATTTCTTTTATCGAAGTATTGCTTGGCACTATTGCCATTGTTGGTATCTATATCATTTTCGATTTTCATCCGCAATACAAACTGGGTATCATCTTCGGTATTATTTCCGCAATAGGCAGTTCGCTATTCCCGATATTTAATAAACGGCTGCTGGTAAAACATGATCCTGAAACCCTTACTTTGTATGAAATGAGCGGAGGGTTCCTGGCACTTACTGTGATCATTCCGTTTTACCTGCAGGTCTTTCCTGCGGATTATTACCTGCCCACCACCCATGACTGGCTTTGGCTCTTGCTGCTGGCCTGGGTTTGTACCGTATTTTGCTTCGACTTACAGTTAAACGCACTGAAAAAACTCTCTCCTTTCACCTGCAACCTGGCTTATAACCTTGAGCCTGTTTATGGTATTATACTGGCTTTTATCTTTTTTAAAGAGAATAAAGACTTTAACAGCCACTTTTATATCGGTGTCGGACTTATTTTGCTGGCCGTAATTCTGCAAACCATAAGGATTTGGTACAGCCGGAGCCGGTCTTTTTCCACATTGAGGGTGATAAAGCCTGAATAACCGGATTTATTTACCCTAAAATGGAAAAAAATTTACGCTCAATCCTTAAAATCTGAAATCTTTACTTACCTTCGCAGTCCAAAATTTTAGCATTATGGCCAGAGTATGTCAGGTGACCGGAAAGAAGCCTATAACAGGTAATAAAGTGTCGCACTCAAATATTAAGACAAAACGCAGGTTTTTACCAAACCTCCAGACCAAACGTTACTTCTTTGCAGAAGAAGACAAATGGATCACTTTAAAAGTGTCTTCTGAAGCTATCCGTACTATCAATAAGAACGGTTTGCTTTCAGTTGTAAAAGGCTTAAGGGCTGAAGGAGTGAAGATCTAAGTGATCAGTAATCGGTGATCAGTTTCGCCAATTAACGAATAACAAATAACTACTTAACAATACTACAATGGCAAAGAAAGGTAACAGGGTGCAGGTGATTCTGGAATGCACAGAGCATAAAACAAGTGGCAAGCCGGGCACCAGCCGCTACATCAGCACTAAAAACAAAAAGAACACACCAGAAAGGCTGGAGTTGAAGAAATTCAACCCGATCCTGAAGAAAGTGACTGTTCATAAAGAAATTAAATAATTCAATTTGGAGATTTGGAGATGTGCTGATTTTAAAATGGCGGTACATCATCATCAAATTTTCAAATCATCAAATTTTCAAATTATATACAATGGCAAAAGCAGCTTCAAAAAACGCTAAGATTAAAGATGCGAAAGCTTCCGCAGAAGCAAAAAACTGGACGAAAGTTATCCGTGCTGTAAGAAGCCCTAAAACAGGCGCTTACACTTTTAAAGAACAGATCGTTCACAAAGACAAAGTAAAAGAATACTTAGCACAGTAATTTAAAGCATGAGCGTAACGATATTTTAAGCTGCCCTGTATTAGAGGGCAGCTTTCTTTATTTTGCCCCCATCCCCTAAAGGGGAGAAAAGGGCTGGGACTAAATTTATTAATAAACTAAATTTCCCCTTTAGGGGACAGGGCATGGGATTATTCGATAAATTTTTTGGAAAGAAGGAACAAAAGGAAAGCCTTGACCAGGGCCTGCAAAAAACCAAAGAAGGCTTCTTCAGCAAAATAACAAAGGCCATTGCAGGTAAAAGCACTGTGGATGAAGAGGTTTTAGATAACCTGGAAGATGCATTGGTGAGTGCCGATGTTGGTATTGAAACTACGGTGGCCATTATTGAACGCATTGAAAAAAGGGTGGCAAAGGATAAATACCTGAATACATCAGAGCTTAACAGCATCCTTAAAAGTGAAATTGAAAATATACTGGTGGATGCGGCTCAGGATAACAGTTATGAAAATTATGAACTGCCTGCAGGTCATAAACCACATATCATTTTAGTAGTGGGTGTAAATGGAGTTGGTAAAACAACCACCATTGGAAAACTGGCGCATAATTTTTCATTGGCTGGCAAATCTGTTTTACTGGGAGCTGCAGACACTTTCAGGGCAGCAGCGGTTGACCAGCTAACAATATGGAGCGAAAGAACGAATGTGCCGATCGTAAAAAAGGAAATGGGCAGTGATCCGGCTTCTGTTGCATACGATACCGTTATCAGTGGTGTGGCAAGAAATTCTGATGTTATCATTATTGATACAGCAGGCCGTTTACACAACAAAGCTCATTTGATGGATGAATTGAGCAAGATAAAACGTGTGATACAGAAAGTAATTCCTGAAGCGCCGCATGAAGTAATGCTGGTGCTGGATGGAAGTACCGGGCAGAATGCACTGGAACAGGCAAAACATTTTACTGCTACTACAGATGTCACTGCGTTAACTATTACAAAACTGGATGGCACTGCAAAAGGTGGCGTA
>JAZKGV010000276.1:0-3391 GCA_040385725.1 Bacteroidota bacterium
CATCGGTGCAAAAAAAAGCAGCATACTCTTTGAGTTTTTATTAGAAGCAGCCGTGCTCTGTTTACTGGGTGGCGCTTTCGGGCTGTTGTTTGTGTATATTCTGTCACTTGTATTAACAGGCATGGATTTTCCTGTCTTTATTTCATTGCCCCTTTTGATAAGCACTATTGTTATTTGCCTTATTGTGGGTATGGTGGCCGGAATCTTTCCTGCATCAAGGGCAGCCAAGATGGATCCAGTGGTGGCAATAAGAAGTAAATAATATCTAAACCACGAAGTTCACAAAGAATAAAAACACAAAGAATACAAAACACGTAAGCAAAAAAAATCTCTGTGAACTTTGTGCAGCACTTAGTGTGCTTTGTGGTAAAACTACACCCACCTTCTTCGTTATATTTGCAGCATGAGCATTATTATCCTCGCTATCGAATCTTCTTGTGATGAAACAGCTGCATCTGTTTGTAAAGATGGCGTGATACTTTCCAATATTATAGCCAGCCAGGATGTGCATGAAAAATATGGTGGTGTGGTACCGGAATTAGCAAGCAGGGCACATATGCAAAATATAGTTCCGGTGGTGGATGAAGCAATGCGGTCAGCAGGTGTTGAGCCCGGTGATATTAGTGCAATCGCTTTTACTCAGGCTCCGGGGTTGATCGGGGCATTATTAGTGGGAGCACAATTTGCAAAGTCAATGGCATTGGCTTTGGATAAACCCTTAATAGCAGTACATCATATGCAGGCGCATGTATTGGCGAATTTAATTAGTGATGATAAACCTGCTTTTCCTTTCTTATGTTTAACAGTAAGTGGCGGCCATACACAAATTGTATTGTGTGAATCACCTACTGTAATGAAAGTAATTGGCGAAACGATTGATGACGCAGCAGGCGAAGCATTTGACAAAAGTGCCAAGCTATTGGGACTTCCCTACCCCGGCGGCCCTTTGATTGATAAATATGCCACTAACGGCAATGCTGATCGGTTTAAATTTACTGAGCCACAAATACCTGGATTGAATTTTAGTTTCAGCGGATTGAAAACTTCTATTTTATATTTCTTACAAAATGCTGGTGCCAACAATGTGTATAAAGAAGCGTTTAAAGCAACAGAAGAAGAAAAGAAAAAATTTATTGCAGAAAATCTTGCTGACATCTGCGCCAGCATACAACAACGGATCATCAGCATACTGATAAACAAATTAAAAAAAGCAGCAAAAGAAACCGGGATTAAAAATATTTGCATGGCTGGCGGCGTAAGCGCCAACAGCGGACTAAGAAAAGCATTGAAAGAAACAGGAGATAAATCAGGATGGCGAACTTTTATCCCTGCTTTTGAATATTGCACTGATAATGCAGGTATGATCGCCATTACTGCTTATTATAAATACCTGGCCAAGGATTTTGCTGATATGAGTGTAACACCTTCTGCATGGGCTGCATGGTAGTTTTTTACTACACGAATTTTACGAATTACACTAATAAAAAATCAAATTATTTCAGCTCCTTTGCTTTATTAAAGAAGAAGCAGATAAAGTTTAATAAATTCGTGTAATTCGTTTTAATTAGTGTAATCAATGCCTAATAATTATTTCAAGTTCAAACAGTTTACTATTCAGCAGGAAAACTGTGCAATGAAAGTTTGCACCGATGCCTGTTTGTTTGGGGCCTGGGTGGCAGACCAGGTAAAAACAAAAGCAGCAACAAATATTCTTGATATTGGCACTGGTACAGGCTTGCTTAGTTTAATGCTGGCACAAAGAGTTCCGGCAATGATCGATGCTGTGGAAATAGATGAAGCAGCTTACTTGCAGGCAAAAGAAAACTTTGAACAATCACCCTGGAAAGAAAGGCTTGGCATTTTCAACACCAACATTTTGAAATTTGATGTTGAAAAAAAATATGACTGCATTATCAGCAATCCTCCTTTTTTTGAAAATGATTTAAAGAGCACTGATAAAAATAAGAATGCAGCAAAGCATGATACTGCTTTAACTTTAGAACAACTACTGCCTACAGTGCAAAAATTATTAAAAGATGATGGAAGCTTTGCTGTACTGATTCCTTATCACAGAGTGGAAGAATGTATTTTATTGGCTGAAAAATTTGGCCTGCAACTGAGTAAAAAAGTATTGGTGAAGCAAACGCCAAAACATGAATATTTTAGAGGGATACTGATTTTCAGTTGCACAAAAAAAAATATGTTGACTGAAGAGATCACAATAAAAAATGAATCCAATATTTATACAGAAAGATTTTCAGAATTATTGAAGGATTATTATTTGTATTGAAAAGAAATAAATTAATTATGAATAAGCCTCCATTGAATCAAAATCCTTTAGCCTCTTAAGCTCAGCTTCCAGTTCAAAAAATTTCTTATTAAAGAATAATCCAAAAAGATACTTGATCTGTATTGAATCTTCAGCTTCATAAATATCTACCCATCGCACCATCTTCAATTTACCTAAACCAAAAAAGGTCTTCTTCTCTTTAAAATATACATACCCAACCAGGAAAATAGTTTTTTGCCGGTCACCTGCTATTGAAACCCAAAAATCTTTATTATCATCCGAAGCTTTTACAGAAAGCGTAGCCGAACAACCTTCTTTCAAAAGATTTGCTTCATCTAATTGTTCAAGCCATGGAAATGAATCAAACACAGTCACAAACTTATCATACTCTACCTTACCCTTTTCATCAAACTTATCAAATGAGTAACCAGCTAATTGTACATTATATGAAAACATATTTTGAGTTTACTGTTGTTAATCATTTCCCTCCGTATTCATTCATATACTCGAAGGCTTCGGATATCTTTCCTTCTTTCACAATCGTTGCCCTCTGCAGCATTTCACTATTCCCTTTTACCAGGTCTTCCAATACATATTTTATCAACTGCTCACCAAAATACTGGCTGGCATCCCTTGGCAATTCATTTGGCAAATTACCAACTGCCATTATATCAATGCTGTTGGTTTCGTAAGCTGCTGTTTTTTCAAAAGTGATCTTATCAACACCATACACAGGGTCATCAATTGATTGGTCGCCGAGATTGATGGGAACAGAGCCATGCTCATCATCCGTAATATCAGCAATGGTTTGTATGCTAAAGCTGTCATCAACATCTGTTGTCTCAAACAACCGGGGCACATCTTCATCCCAATATACACCATTCATTAAAATATCTGTGCATTTTGTAAAAGGTAAAAAGCGGCTGCGGTATTCCGTTGGATGCTCATGAAAATGATCACGTTTATAAGTTTTTGTTTCCTTGTGTGTGTATAGTTCTGCGCCTTTCAATTGTACATACACAGGATAGCTGAATTTTCTTTCCAGGTATTCATCCGGTTCAACTTCTGTAATACCCATCAGGTTCATCACTTCCAGCACAC
>JAZKGV010000277.1:0-19517 GCA_040385725.1 Bacteroidota bacterium
TTTTTGGCTTCTGTTTCTGTTTCATGCATGCCCAGCTCTTTCAGTGCATTTAATGAATATACAGTGCCTGACCAGGTCCTGAAATCCTTTGCAGTAAAATCTCCACCGCTTATCTTTTTGATATAATTGTTCACCATGCCGGAGTCAATTGTTTTTCTTTCCCCTGCCTCATTGTAATATTGAAAAAGTTCTTTTCCGGGAATATCACGGCATTTTTTTACGATGTTTAAAAGCTTTTTGCTTTTTAAAGTAATGGTATGTTCAACTCCTTTTTTCCCTTTAAAACTAAAACCAATATTATTTCCATTAAAAGAAACATGTTTGTCTTTTAAAGTGGTAAGGCCAAATGAACCATATATTTTTTCATACATATTGTTGCCCACCCTGATATTTGTCCTTTCCATTAATGTAACAACCGTTGCCAAAACTTTTTCTGCAGGTAAGCCGGGTAAGGAAATATCTTTTTTTAACTGTTCCCTTATTCCCGGTAAGGCTTTACCAAACTCGTATATATGATAAAACTTTGTCTGGCTTCTTAGCTGGTTCCATTGTGAATGATAACGATACTGTTTTCTTTTTCTCAAATCAATTCCTGTTGCCTGTAAATGCCCATTCTCAAGTATACATATCCATACATCTTCCCAGGCGGGAGGAATAACAAGGCTATTTATCCTTTTAATGTCATTTTTGTTTTTTACAGTTTTTGATCCTATTATGTATTTGAAACTTTTTCCCTGGCGCACCCTGTTTATCCCTGGCTCATTGCCATTCACATAAACAAGGTCAACCGCTTCGGCAGTTTTTACAGCATCATTTACAAGCTTCCTTATTTTATTTTTAGGAATTGAAATGGGTTCATCTGCTGTTGAAGTATTTGCCTTAGTTTTCATTTTTACAGTTTTAAAATGCCTGTTAAAAATTTGTTTAGGATAATAATTTCATGCCATTAAATTAATAGTTCCGGGCAATTTGGTTTGAAAGAGAAATGAAGAATTATGTGTAAAATAGTATGCAACCCTGGGCAAAAAACTCTCTGGTAGAAAACACAATTAACAGCCGTTGTCTTCTTTAATTAAAATATCCCAGGCAAATCTCTTTGCAAAAAAATGAAGAATTATTTCCCCAAATCGGGGAAATAATTTCTTCTTAATTCTCAATATATTGAGATTCAGGCAGGTTCATTCACTCTCTACGTAAATGAATATTTCGGCGCTTTTATTGAGGGGGTACTGTATTAATTTTTTTAGACCAGACTGAATTTTAGCTGTTATCAAAATTTCAACTTGTTATCCTAATACATAATACTAACATGCATTTGAAAAACAAAATAACCTCATTCATTGCGGCAGTGTTTTTTTTATCCAATGTAAACGGGCAGGATACAATTCCGGGCATCAGTAAATTAATTAATCTTTCACTTGAAGAGTTGATGAATATTAATGTGGTTACGGCTACACGTACTTCACAAAAGATAACAGAAGCTCCTGCCACTATGAATGTTATTACTTCTAAGCAGATAAAGGAGCGTGGATACACACAATTAGAAGATGCGTTGAGAGATATCCCCGGTATAGACTTCATTCATATAAATGGATATGTACCCACGCTTATATATTTCCGTGGTATGTATGGTGCTGAAAATTTGAGGGCTTTAATGATGATAAACGGGATACCGGAAAATAATATCATTGGCAGTAATGATATGGCCGGCCCAGCCTATAGTTTACATAACGTGGACAAAATAGAAGTTATATGGGGCCCGGCTTCAGCAGTATACGGTGCAAATGCATTTGGTGGTGTTATTAATATCATTACCAAAAAAGGGGCTGATATAAAGGGGCTTCAATACCAGAAAGGATATGGAAGTTTTAATACTTCAACCGATAACCTGCAGTTCGGAATAAGCAAATCTAATTTTGATGTTGCCCTATCAGGTTCACTATACAGTACGGATGGCCCAAAATTTAAAAACAGGGATCCTAATTATACGGCTTCATATGTAGATAAGGCTTACTCATTGAATGCTGCCATCAGTTATACTTATAAAAAATCAAAATCAACTATTGCCGGACGCATATATAATACGCCAATGGGTTGGGGTACTTTTTTAAACAGCCCAACGGTATTTTTAGGCCTGCCTTCCCAGGGCTATGGAAATTCGGGAGTGATTGGTTTAATTGCAAGGGATGTGAGAGGTGAAAAATCCGGGCTGGAAGAACCCTTTGCCCGTACCTTTTATGTACAGGAAGAATATAGCCCTTCCTCAAAATTAAATTTCCTTGCAAGAGCGATATACAGGGAAACAGGCATCAGTGAGCGTTCGTATGCATATATTACTATAGATGGAAGAAAATTATACCGGGTACCCACTACCAGCTATTCCACAAGAAAAGGAGGGGAAGTGAATTTTAATTATGCCCCCGGCAATAAGTTGCAGCTTTCAGGTGGGTTACAATATTTTGTTGAAAACATTGAGAAGGGAAGCAGGAAAATAAATGTAGATGATTCCACCGTTTTTTTGTTAGATGGGAGAGATACCCTGTTAAACCTTTATTCTACGTTCCAGGAAAGGCAATATGATATCAGGAATAATTTTGGGAGTTATTTGCAGTTGATCTGGAATACAAATTTTCTTAGAAAGACAAATGTTACGCTTGGTGCCCGTTATGATCACAATAATTATTATGGAAGCCCTGTAAGCCCCAGGCTGGCCATAGTGTCTCAGCCTGATGAGAGGACAACGGTAAAATTATTGTTTGGCACAGCTTATCGTGCCCCTACCAATACAGAAATTTACCAGGCACCGGCTGATGTAAAACTAAAGGTTGAAAAGGCTTTGACCATTGAAGCCAATTTTATTTACAAATTGTCATCAAAAATACTGTGGCAGCTAAATGGTTTTCATAATGAGATCACAGATGCTATATCGCTGACCACTCTTGGTAACCCTGGTGAAAACAAAAATCCTGTAGAATTAAATATTAATGGTTTTGAAACAAGATTCGATCTTGTCTTAAATAAGTCAATTTCTGGTTATGCTAATTTTACTTTCCAGGATGCATCGGGCAGAAACACGGTTACGAGGGTGCAACGGAAGGTACCAGGCATTGCTACAGTAAAAGGTAATTTAGGTGTTACTTTCCGCAAGGAGGAGTTAGGAAGCTTCAATATATCTGGTAACTGGGTAGGTAAAAGAAGGGTTCCCATCACAGACCCATATGGCCCGGTTGATGGATATTTTCTCACTAATATTTCTATTGTTTCAGAACATTTTTTTGACAAACGTATAAATGCCGCCATTACTATAAATAACCTGTTCAATGTTACATATCTTGATCCCGGCTTTCGTACAGCAACTGGTGTAACATATTCAACAGTACTGGAACAACCTGGTATTTTCTGTATGGTGAAATTTGGAGTAGCGCTGTAAAAGCAGTGAGCATTATTATAATTTTATTTTAGTATTAAATGATGCAACGGTTTATATTTTTTCTGCTGTTAACCTTTACTGCATGCGGCGCAAAAAGCCAGGCGGGTACAACGGATGCTCCACTTAAAGCAGCCTTTATCTTCAATTTTACCAAGTATATAGAGTGGAATGATAATAACGAGAGCAGTTTTTTTATTATCGGAATCCTCGGGCCTTCCGGCATTGAATCGCCATTGAATGAAATAGCAAAAACAAATACTGTAAGAAACAAGAGCATTATTATAAAACATTTTACCAGCCCTGAAGATTTAGAATATTGTAATATCCTGTTTATCCCACAAAAAACAACCTTTCCTCTTCAGTCAATTTTAAATAAAGTTGGCAAGGGTACGCTTACTGTAAGTGAAGAGCCTGGTTTTGCAAAACAAGGAACCGCTTTCAATTTTATATTACAAAATGAACGGTTGAAATTTGAAGCGAATTTAAAAGCGATATACAGCACCAGCTTAAAAGTGAGTTCGCAATTATTAAAGTTGGCCATAATTGTCGATCAACAGTGATTAACTTAAAAAACATATCAATAACTAAAAAATTAGTACTTATCCAGGTATTAACAAGTGTATTGGTGTTAGCAATTTTTTTTACCGGTTTTATCATTACCGACATAAAAGATTATAAGGAAAGAAAAATAAAAAGTGTTCAGGGGATTGCAAAGGTTATTGCTGCAAATAATATTTCCACTTTACAGTTCCAGGATGTTGAAGAAGCAACAAAGGTATTATCGGAGTTGAAGAATATAGCTCCTGATATAATTGCAGCGGTTATAGTTGATAAGAAGGGGCAATTATTTGCCCGGTATGTAAAAAATGAACATGATACTATCGCTAACTATAAGTTGCATACCGGGAGTTTTGAGTTTGTTGACGATCACTTGTATGTAACTAATGTAATTACCACTGATAGTAATGAGACCTTAGGAAAAGTATATATTAACTGTGAACTGACAGAATTGGCCGAGATGACTAAGACAAAGCTGAGCATCGCAGGAATTTCGCTGATATTTTCACTGGTTGCCGGATTTTTAATTGCCTATATTATTCAAACCTATGTTTCTAAACGATTGCTCTTTTTGGTTAGTAAAATGGAGGAAACAAGTAAAACAAATAACTATAATGTGGTTATTAAGGACGATGGGAAAGACGAGATAGGCAGGTTATTTAAAGTGTATAATGATCTGATGCAGCAGGTAAATGAAAGCCAGCAGAAAAAAGATGAATTTATTGGTATTGCAAGCCATGAATTAAAAACTCCTTTGACCAGTATAAAAGGATATATTGAATTACTCAGCGACATGGAGGAAAGGGAACCGCAAAAGCAATTTGTACAAAGAACAGCAGAAAATATCCGGAAGCTGGAAATGCTTATAAAAGATCTATTGGATGTATCCAAGATCAACAGCGGCCAGTTAACGCTCAATTTATCAGAATTCAATATTAAGGATCTGGTTGAAGATACAATATTGTCAATGCAGACCGCGCAGGCGAAACATGAAATTATTAAGCAACTTGATTTTAAAGATGTGATAATAAAAGGCGACAGTCAACGGATAGAGCAGGTACTGGTAAACCTGCTATCTAATGCAGTAAAATATTCCCCGGATGGAAATAAGATCTTTGTCAGTGGCAAAACAAACAACAGTGATATTGTAATAAAAGTAAAGGACTTTGGAAAGGGGATACCAGAAAGTGAACATACAAAGATCTTCGACCGTTTTTACAGGTCTAAAAATGCATCAACGCATATTTCCGGCTTTGGATTGGGCCTGTATATATGTAATGATATCATTAAGCGGCATAATGGTAAAATATGGGTGGAATCAAATGGGCAGGGCTCATCATTTTACTTTTCACTGCCCATGAAAGAAAATTTGTAGGCGATCAATTATTATAAGTATCGTGTAAAAAAAATAAAATGAAAAAAGTATTAGTGTTGGACGATGATCTTGACATACTCAAATTGGTGCAAACGATTTTGAAGATCAATAATTTTGATGTGCAGGTAGAGTCGGAATGGCAAAGAATATATACTGCAGTTGAAAGCTTTGCTCCCGATGTGATCTTATTGGATATTTCTTTGGGTGGTGCAGATGGCGTCGAGATCTGTAAGAAATTGAAACAAAATCCTGAAACAAGTAATATTTCTATTCTGCTCTTTTCTGCTAATATTGAAATGGCTAAAAGAGTAAGTGATTGCGGGGCCCAGGGATACCTGTCCAAACCCTTTACTATTAAAGAACTGATCCAGGCAATTAATACTTCTATAAATTAAACTACCCACAAAATTGGTTAGTACAACGGGTGCAGGCGCCAGCAGTAAGGATGGCATTTTGTAACTTAATTTTTAATCACCTTGATATTTCTACCGGATAATTTTTCTCCACGATCAGAACAAATATGTATGCTTCTTGCCGGATCATAAATGCCTCCCGCTACACTTAGTCCTGCGGTGAGTAGTTATTACCCAATAGAAGAGGCATGAGGGCATATTAACCTCAAATGGCGGAACATAATTCCAATTAATCTGCTGTATCAATGCTCAGAAGGGCAGGTACGGGAATTGTATATAACCTATACAAACAATTTATAACAATAATTAAATTTCGAATTATGAAAAAGTCAATTTTAATAATGCTGGTATCATGCAGTGGCTTAGTGGCGGCATCACAAACACCTGACAGCACAAGACAGCAGCAGCTTAACGCTTCCTATCCACCTGATTCGACACTTATAACTCCACAAGTGGCGCCGGTGGAAGCGGCACCGGTGACCACAACGCCTGATACATTGAATATAGTACCGGCAACACCTGTTAATACAGATGTTAGAAATCAACCGCTGACAGATACAGCAAGTATGCCGGCCACAGCAGAGTCTTTGCCTGCCACACAGGGATCAGGCACAGAAGGATCAACAACAACCACAACAGAACCAACCACACCAGTATCAACAGGCGCAGAGGGATCAAATCCGGGTTATAATTTAACACGTGGTGTAAATAATCCTGATGCAAGTACATTACTTACTGGCTTAGCCAAATGGTCAGCATTGCCGATCTTAAATACTTATGTGCCGCAGGAAATGGTTGATAAATTAAAAATGGAGCATGGCGACAAACTATATGATATTACGATGCTTAAAACAGGAGAGAATCAATTTGCTTATAGTGCAAGAGTTCAGGAGAGTGGGGTATACCGGATTGTAATGGCAAATGATAATGCCAGCATGGTCATGCCTAATAATACAGTAACGCCAAATAATAGCACAGCTCCAGCCAATAGTACAACAGTTCCGAACAACAATACAACAACACCAGGCAACAATACAACAATACCTAAACAGTAATGCTCTTATATAATAAAAAAAGGAACCGCTTTACAGCAATGTAAAGCGGTTCTTTTTATGTTGAGGGCCTATATCTTATTAATTAATCACTGCGTTTTCCCAGCACCGGTAGTTACTGCTGCGGAGCATATAGTTTTCAAAGGAAGGAACACGAAACGGGAGCATGTCATTCTTTTCATCTCCTCCATTTATCGCATCAGGCGGTATATTATTTTTAAACTGGCTATTGTTGGTATTTGTTGAGTTATGTTTAAGCCTGTCTGCCAGGTCCTCAAAATGCAGCCTGGTATCTTCGTCTTTGCATGAAGCTATGGCGGCAGTGATTTTTTTATATAATTTTTGCCTGTGTGCTTTAATTAAAGAAAGCAGGTCAGTCAATGATAGATCAGATACATACATACCATTGGCAGTATTCAGGGCGCTGTTTTCAAGGCTGAGCAATTGAGTGGCATACGCTTTTTGCAGGTTGCGCCGGTAAAGGCTAACAATTGCATTGCCGGGCAGCTCACTCCATATACCATTTTCCAGGTCATCCAGTAATTGTGCCGGTGTGTAAGCTGTAGATGGCTGTTGAGATTGTACATACAAAAGGCTTTTTAAAGCCAGCGGGTTCATTAATTGATTCAATATATTTTTCTGTATATCCAACAAAGTGGTATAGCCGCCACCACCAGTAATAGCAACCAGTTGGTCGTTGAGGAGCCACTGCGGTGTGCGGAACAATTCTTTTTGTAAAAAAGCCACAGTAGCTTTTTGTTTTTCCCTGCCGGCGTATTGTAAAACCGGGCCGTCCTGTTCAATTGTTTTGGGGGTATAATAAACAGCGCCAATTGTTCTGCAGGCATTATTGATATAGCGGCGGTATTGCTGTAGCAGTTGCCATTCCATTTTGCTGACAGCTTCATAATTTTCATTAGCCAGTTTAGTCCATTGCAGCAAATGAGGCATTATCAATTGCAGATTTTGTATGCCGTACGTACCAGCCTTTACAGGGTCATCACCAAGGTCTTCTGTTTGGCATTGTGAGCCACCATAACTAAAAGTAAGACGTGGATCCTCCAATTTTTTTGATACCCATTTGTTCAGGTATTCTTTTTCAGTTGCAGGCGATGCAAAAGGCGCCAACCACCGGTAACCCCATTCAATAGCCCATTCATCATAGGCACCAATAACAGGTATCATTTCATCCTGTGATAAATTATCCCCCGGTTGGGCCACATAATTAAAACGGGCATAATCCATTATAGACGGGCAGATGCCATTCGCTGTTATATATGCTTTGCTCCGCAAGCTATCAACCGGCACGGTGGAAGAAGCCCCAAAATTATGAGCCAGCCCAAGCGTGTGCCCCACCTCGTGAGTGCATACATACGCTATAAGTTTGCCCATGAGGGTATCATCAGGCACCATGCTACGGGCACCAGGGTCGCTTGGAGATGCCTGCATAAAATACCAGTCACGTAGTAATTCTGTTACATTGTGGTACCAATTGATGTGTGCTTCCAATATTTCGCCTGTACGTGGGTCATTTACATTCGGGCCACTGGCGTTTTGTACGGAGGATGCCTTATATACAATTGCGCTGTGCCGGGCATCTTCCAGGCTCCATTCAGGGTCATTCACCGGCGCCTCCAGCGCATAAATGGCATTTTTAAAACCAGCTTTTTCAAATGCTTTTTGCCATTGGTTAACGCCTTTTATAAGATAAGGCACCCATTTTTTTGGAGTGGCAGGATCTATATAAAACACAATTGGTTTTTCAGGTTCAACTGTTTCGCCACTAAGGTAACGCTGTATATCTTCTTTTTTTGGCTGTAACCTCCACCGTGTGGCCAACCATGTGCCGTTAAAACCCTGGGGCCTGGGAATATCAAAATCAACATAGCCTCTTCCGAAATATCCTACCCTCTGATCAACAAGCCGTGACTTCATAGGTATGGCAGGCAGCAATACCATAGAAGTATTAAGCTCATAAGTAAGGTAGGGCATATAAAGGTTAGTGCTGTTATTGTTATTGGCAAACGTTTTTACCGACCTCAATTCAATATTAACAGGAAAAGCAGACGCCTGCTGAATGTATGACCTGTCTTTTTGCAGTGCACCCAGGCCGTATAATTTTTTTTGAGCACCACTGAAAAATAAAAGATCATTGTCTGTGCTTATATAATCCGTTATATCTATTAATACGCTGCTGCTGTCTGGTGCCCATGCCTGTATATCAAAGGCGGCCATAATGGGACTAACGTTACTGTTATTAACCGCCCTGTACAGCCCGTTCTCACTGGAGTCTGCTGAGCGGATTCCGGAGTATTCAATTTTTTTAATGAATATTTTATTGCCTGAACCTTTTATAAACTGAATTATGTTTTCACCTATCAGGTCTGCTCCGTAGCCGGCATAGTTATTATCAGGCCGTAACTGTGCAGCCGCTTTTGCAATACGGTTCACTACCAATATATCTTTACCGAGCACTGAATCAGGTACTTCAAAGTAATACTTGTTATCAACCTTATGAAAAAGGCAGAAGCCTTTGCTGTCCACACCTTTTTTTATGATGTTCTCATAAAAGGATTTTGGCTTCAGTTGGTAAGCAGAGTCTGTTTTTATACCTACAGCACTGATAACCGTAGTGCCGGTATTTTTTTTGGAGGTGGAACAGGAAGCAAGCCATGCAAATAAAAAGATAGGCACACTTGTTTTCAACAGGAAATTTTTCATAAAATGGTATTGGCTACGGTGTAAATTAATACAGCCGCAATTATGGATATAACATTACTTGAATATTGTCAACCGCATCAATCCTGTTGTTGTTCTTTCTATGGTTAAAGGAGCAGGAGCACCGGTTCAGACTTCGGACTTGTTACGGAATGTGAACGAAGAACAAATTTAATTATTGCCAATCATGCAAAATGTAGTTTAAGCAATTATTAACGGGTAGTAATTCGTGCCGGCTGGGTTATAAAAAGATCATAATATGAGCAGGTAGGCAGTATTATTTTTATTTTCCATGGCACTCTTTATACTTCTCCCCACTACCACAAGGGCAAGGATCATTCCTGCCAATTTTATCAGCAGTGGCTTTGGCTTTTATCGCAGGTGTTTGGTCAAAAATTTCTTCCATCAGTTTATATAATTCAGGGTGCCGTTCTTTAAACAGCGAAGGCCTTTCAAAAAAATATTCTGATGCCACAGCGAAAAACTCTGTCTTACTGCTGGCACCATAAGGGTTAATGTCACTGCGGTTTTTTATGATGGCATCAATTTCTTTGTGCATCTGGTTTATCCAGGGAATAGTATATTGTTTATCCAGTAATACCTGAGGTATTCCATCTGTATCACCATCCATCTTATCAAGCAAATGAACAAACTCATGAATGGCAGTATTGTTTTTATCTGTTTCATTTTTAAAACCTTCTCTTAATGCAGGCTGGCTTAATATCATTGTGTTATTCATGGCGCCATCGCCTACCATTCCCATCACACGTCTTTCTTCTCCATCCAGGTCAAAGGCTTCATTGAAGTGCTCAGGATAGAGCAATACACTGTTGAGGTTGTGGTATTGCCATGCAGTAAAACCAAACATGGGTATCACAGCACTGGCGGCAATAAACACTTTGTCAATATCATCTATTGTTGTTCTTATGCCTTCAATAGTTACGGAAGAAAGAAAAGCAGCCATTCTTCCTCCAAACTTTTTCTTTTGCTCATCACTTAATGCCCGGTAAAAAGCCACGTTTTGTTCAAGCAGTATTTTATAATTACCCGGCAGGGCAGAGGATGGTTGTTTAGGTTTTGACCTGATCCCATTCAAAAGAAAAACAAGGATCGATATAAAAATGATGATGAAGATTAATTGCATATAAGCGAATGTGAATAAAAATAATAAGCTATAAAGTGTTTATATAAAAAAGTAATTAACATTTCTTTAATGTGGCACAGCATTTGAAAAACAGCACTGACTTTGCTTTGCCAAAGTAACTTTTCTGTGATGAAAACATACGGTAGCTAACACTTATTCAATTCAATATCAGTATTATGAAACAACCTCGTCTAAAGGCCGTAATGGCCCGTGTCATCTCATTTATTTTATTAGCGTTCTCTTTTTCAACCGGTGCATTTGCACAAACCAAGGTAAAGATTGGTAAAGTTGCACAACGTGTTGAGGATCTTAAAATACAAGGAGTTTTTTCAAAAGAAACATCTTTATTTAAAGTAGCGCCTGCAATGCAGGTAGATGCTGCAATTGCCGCGGCTGTAAAAAAATATTCTTTTGTAGAAGCGGAAGGAATAGAAACGATACAGCAAACAAAACCTGCCTATCTCAACTTTACAATTCCTGTTGATAATGGAAGCAGGCAATTGAGAGTGTTATTGTATAATGAAAATATTTCTCCCAATGGTTTTACGCTTACAACAGAAAAGGGAATTGTAGCTAGAGAAAAAGATATAGCTAATTACAGGGGAAGCATCGATAATGATCCTGCGTCATTGGTAGCACTCACTTTTGCAAATAATGAAGTGTACGGGTTTATAAGCAACAGTGAAGGCAATTATGTAATTGGCCAATCGGGCAATATAAGATCACGCCATATAATTTATAATGATGCTGACCTTACACAGCAGGCTCCATTTGATTGTATCACCGATACAGATATTCCACAAAGCCCTGTAATGCTTGCAAGGGCAGCAGAAGTAACAGCGGTAACAAACAAATGTGTAAACTGGTATTGGGAAACGGACTACGACCTTTTTGTAAATAAGGGAAGCCTTGCAGCGGTAAATTCTTACATGCAGGCAGTGTTCAATCAAATGGCAACGTTGTACGCTAATGACGGAATGACGATGGTGCTTAAAACTTTATTTGTATGGACAACTGATGATCCGTACACAGGCACCAGCACCAGCGGTTATCTTACACAGTTTGGCAATTACAGAACATCTTTTGATGGAGACCTGGCACATCTTATCGGCATGAAAGGTGGCGGTGGAATTGCATGGGTGAATGGCGCTTGCAGAGCAACTAAAAACAGGATGGCGTATTCAGGTATATCAGCATCATATCAAAACGTACCAACCTATTCATGGACGGTGGAATGTATAACGCATGAACAAGGCCATTTGCTTGGCTCACAACATACACATGACTGTGTTTGGAACGGTAACAATACAAAGATTGATGGTTGCGGCGATAACGCCGGGTATACTTCTGGTACCTGCGCCAACCCGGGAAACCCTTCAGGTGGTGGTACCATTATGAGTTATTGCCATTTACTTTCCGGCGTTGGTATCAACTTCAATAATGGTTTTGGCCCGCTGCCGGCAGAAAGAATGATCAACACCATTAACGCAGCTTCCTGTTTACTTGCATGCAATACTTGTACAACGCCTTCACAACCTGCTGCTATAACGGGAGCCGGTAGTGTATGTGCCGGAAGTTCACAAACATATTCTGTAGCGGCTGTTCCCGGTGCTGTTTCTTATACATGGTCATTACCTTCTGGATGGACAGGCACATCTGCAACTAACAGCATTACTGTAACAGCAGGAACAACAGGCGGAAACATTTCTGTAACGGCTAACAATAGTTGCGGTAGTGGAACAGCAAGAACATTGGCAGTTACTATTTCTGCAACAATTGCTGCGCCTGCTTCTATCACTGGTAATACAGCAGTATGTCCCGGTACATCACAAACTTATACTGCTGCCGCGGTTTCCGGTGCTATATCTTATACATGGACATTGCCTTCTGGTTGGACGGGCACATCAACTACTAACAGCATTACGCTAACAGCAGGAACTGCAGGAGGACAATTATCAGTAAGAGCAAACAGCGCTTGCGGACAAAGTGCTGCAAGAGTCGTTACATTAAACATTACATCTGCAGCACCTGCACAACCTGGTGCTATTACTGGTAATACAACTGTGTGTGCAGGATCATCACAAACATATTCAGTTGCTGCTGTTAGTGGCGCTGCATCTTATACATGGACATTGCCCTCCGGTTGGTCAGGCACATCAACCACTAATTCTATTACTGCAACAGCAGGTGGTGCAGGAAATATTTCTGTAAGGGCTAATAACGGTTGTGGTTCAGGTACTGCAAGAACGCTTGCTGTTACAGGCGGTGCATCTCCTGCTGCTCCGGGAGCTATTACAGTTAGCGGTGGTGCTGCCACTGTTTGCACAGGCAATACAAGAACTTATACCACGCCGTTAGTGAGTGGATTAACATACACCTGGACAGTACCAACAGGTGCAACCATTGTAAGCGGACAAAACAGCAACAGCATCCAACTAAGTTTTACAAGCAGTTTTGTTTCCGGCTCTGCACTAAGTGTGAGAGCGGCGAATGGTTGTGGCAATAGTGCAGCTACTTCCATCACTATCAGCAAAGGCACCCTGTCTACGCCTGGGACAATATCCGGGCCCAGCAACAGTTGCCCTAACATTGTGAGGGGATTTGCCATTTCAACAGTAGCCGGTGCTACTTCTTATGAGTGGACGCTGCCACCGGGAGCAAGCTTTACCAGTGCTTCTACAGGAAATGTTATTTGGGTAAGAGTAGGTACAACCAGCGGTAATGTAACTGTGAAAGCTGTAAGCGCCTGCGGTACTTCTGCTGCCAGCACAAAATATGTTACAATTGGTTGCACATCCGGTTTAGAGCAAGTTGCTGTTAAACAACCGGCATCTGTTTATCCAAATCCTGCAATGGGTATAGCAACAATAAAATTCAGCGCTGCAGAAAGTGAAACATATACTTTAAGTCTCGTAGATATTACAGGAAGAGTATTAAGCAAAAAATCATTGAATGCTGCTGAAGGAATTAACCTGCATTCTTTTGATGTTTCTAAATACTTGCCGGGAACTTATATGGTGAGGATACAAGGAAAAACTATTAATGAAGTTTTGAAAGTGAATATTAAATAAAGTTTAGTCTTGGTTAGATATTCAATAGGCCTGCATAAGCAGGTCTATTGTTTTTATAATTATGATTTACCTGAACTGTATCGCCTTCACCGGCTTTACTTTCTTCACTAGCAATGTTGGAATAATTAAAGTGGAAAAACAAACAGCCAGTGTTATCAGGTCCACCACCAACACCTGCCACCAGATGATTTTTGCATGGGCGCTGCTCATATAATATGCTTCTTCATCTAATTTAATAAAACCTGTTTTTTCCTGTAGCCAGCAAATGCCAAGCCCCAGCAGTGTGCCGGCAACAATCCCCACCACAGCAATTAAAATGGTATTGTACAAAAATATTTTTTGTATCACCCAATCGCCTGCACCAATGGCTTTTAGTATGCCGGTCATTCTTGTTCTTTCCAAAACAATAATGAGCAGGCAGGTAATAAGGTTTACAACTGCCACTATCATCATTATCCCAATTAAAATAAATTTTATACGGCCCTGTAGCGCCAGCCAGTCGAATATATTGGGGTTTATTTCACGGTAGGTTTTACTGTTCCATCCTTCTGGCGTTTCGTCTTTTATTTTTGTATCAATATATTCCGCTTTGGTAAAGTCCTTTAAAAAAACTTCATAACCTCCAATTTCGTTGGGCTTCCAGTCGTTGAGCCTGCGGATAAGATTGATATCGCAAATGCCGAGTTGTTTATCATACTCATCAACCGCTGTTTTAAAAATACCCACCACTGTTAATTTACGTGCACGCTTGCTGCCATCTTTTTGTACAAAAAAGGAGAGTATCCTGTCGTTCAGTTTAACATTGAGTTCAGCTGCTACAAAAGCCGAAATATTGATCTCATCGCTGTAGCCACTGTCAGGAATAGAAACCCATCTTCCTTCTAACAAAAATGGATCTAATCTTTTACTGTTGAAAGAATGGTCAACTCCTTTTACAATGATGCTTTCAATATCATCGCCATAGGTAAGTATCACTAATTTGGTAGCGTAGCTTTCTACAGATTCCACTTCGGGCAGGCTTTTAAGATAGTTTTCAACAGTATCATTTTTGGCTATTACATAGTCTTCTGCGGCGGTTCCCCTGTTTTCAATATCCTTTTGCACATGCAGGTGGCCCTGCATACTGAATATTTTATTGCTCACCACATAGTCAAAACCGTTAAAAAAACTAAGCGCCACTATCATTACCGCCACGCTGATAATGGTGGCTGCAGTGGCCAATCTTATAATAAAACGTGAAAATGTCTTTTCACTGTTAAAGGAGATACGCTTAGCAATAAATGCAGCAAGGTTCAAAAGGAATAATTTTTGTTACCTTTCAAAAGTAAATATTTTAACCAGATACTATGTTTTTAAAATCGCTCCCTGTTATAACTTTTATTCTTTTAGCAATACAAACAACCGCACAGGTAAACCCTGATGCTGTATTTAGCGATAAAATACACTCCATCCGTTTTCATGTATATGGCGACCAGGAAACCATGCCGGTATATAAACTAAACAGTGGCGAAAAACTGGAACTTCATTTTGACGATATAGATGCCAGTGTAAAAAGTTATTACTACACTTATCAATTATGCGATTACAATTGGCAACCGGTAAACATCAGTTCGTTTGATTATATAAAAGGGTTTACACAGCAACGCATCACCACTTACCGTTTTTCCTCCATTGCCTATACACGTTATGTCCATTACATGGCAAACATTCCTGATAATAATTCGGCACCCTCAAAAAGCGGGAACTATTTATTGAAAGTTTACCTGGATGGCGATACTACTAAAACTGTTTTTACCAGGGCTATGTTGGTGCTGGATGCAAAAGCTTCTGTGTCTGCACAAGTGTTGCAACCATTTTCGCCACAATTATATAATACACACCAGCGCATAAAATTTTCTGTGAATGTGCAGGGGCTTAACAGTTTTGATGCTAACCGCCAGGTGAAAGTGGTGGTGCTGCAAAACTACCGGTGGGATAATGCACAGGGCGGGGGAGTGATGCCCACCTTTGTAAGAAACAACATGCTGGAGTATAACACGGAAAATAATTTTGTTTTTCCCGGTGGTAAAGAGTGGCGCTGGCTTGATCTGCGGAGCCTTCGTTTGCTCAGCGACCGCATGGATCATAAAGACGATAAAAAGAACAGCGTGGATATTTACATGAAACCTGATGGTGACCGCAGTGCACAACGCTACATTTATTATAAGGACCTGGATGGAATGTATCTTTCCAACACGTACGAAACTATCAATCCATACTGGCAGGCAGATTATGCCACAGTGCATTTTAGTTTTATTCCACCATCACAAACTCCGTATGAGAACAAAGACCTGTATCTTATCGGGCAGTTAACCGGTTACCAGTTTACCGATGCAAATAAAATGCTGTTTAATGCCGATAAAGGTATGTACGAAGGCTCACAGTTTTTAAAACAGGGTTATTACGATTACTCTTATTTATTGATTGATAAAAATGATCCGGCACAAAGAGCAGAACTGGAGGGCAATTACTGGGAAACACAAAATGTGTATACCGTGCTGGTGTACTATAAATCATTTACTGACCAGGCCGACCAGTTGGTAGGCATTGCCAAAGTAAGTTCGAGGATTGATAAGCCTGGGATTAGTTTTTAGGAGTTGGTTATTTGATGTCACAAGAACAGGTTTATAATAAAATGCAAGAAATGTAATAATGTAGACTATAATATGTTCACTCTATTCAAAAAGAGAAGAGATAATAACACAATCCTGAAAATGTTTAGGGTTGTCACAAAGGAACAGGCATTTGGGTTTGATACAAAATTGCTTATTGATATCATATTAAAGCTTTTGGAAGAAAACTTTAAGACTGCCCCGTCAAATTATTATATAACTGGACCTTATCCAGATGAGGGTTGGGAAACAAAGAATGGATTTCTAAAAGCAGTTGAACGAAAGCACTTCAAGAATATATGTCACCTAATACTTTCAACAGATGTTTATTCTTTTTCATTTCAAAACTGGATATTAAATGATATCAATCCGAAAGACCTGGACTATCAAGCTATAGAGTTTTCAGTAAATGAAAGGCTCTGCGACTATGAAAAAATGGAAGACATTTATAGAGTGCTTGCAACTGCTTTTTCGCCCAATTATGCTTTTATATTTAAGCTGCCATCTAACTATATGCCCTCAACAGAGTCAAAAATAAAGGACGGGTTCTTTAGCTATTCATTAGCAACAAATCCTAAAGAGAATATTTGGAGACAGTATATATATAAAGTAGATAAAGCTGTTTTAAAAGACATATACCCGATAAATTTTATTAATGACGCTGTTTTAAATTCTCATGATTTGCAAGAAAATATTGTCTCTAAAAATATTGGCACTTTAGCACAAAATAAAAATGGGCTTAGTAAGTGGACATTAGATTCAAATGAAATTACAATAGCAAAAGAAAGATTAGCAAACTCCGATTTATTATTAAAGGTAATTCCTGCTTGATAATACAACGTCTATGTCGCTAAACTGTAGTCCTTATAAAAAGTATGGGGCGCCGAAGGCGCCCCATAACAATATCTCAATTTAGTAAAGCCCCATTACAAAGTAGCCAGCACATCATTCATACTCTTTACCGCAGCAGCGCTTTTTTCAAAAGCTGCTTTTTCATCGGCATTCAGATCAAAATCCAATATTTTTTCCCAGCCATCTTTACCAATTACTACTGGTACGCCAAGGCAAATATCTTTTTGTCCGTATTCGCCATCTAATGCAACACAGCAGGTAAACAATTTCTTTTCATCTCTCAAAATACTTTCCACTAAAGCAGCGCCTGCAGCACCGGGTGCATACCAGGCAGAAGTACCGATCAAAGCGGTTAATGTAGCACCACCTACCATTGTGTCTTTTACAATTTTATCCTGTTGTTCTTTGCTTAAAAATTTTGTAACAGGCACACTGTTCCAGGTGGCCTTGCTTATTAATGGTATCATGGTAGTGTCACCGTGTCCACCTACAACCACTGCGTTCAGATCAGAAGGGCTGCAACCAAGGTGTTGGCTCAGCTGATATTTAAAACGGGCGCTGTCAAGTGTGCCGCCCATACCAATGATCCTGTTCTTAGGTAAGCCTGTGGATTTCAATGCCAGGTAAGTCATTGTATCCATCGGGTTGCTGATAACAATGATGATGGCATTGGGAGAATGTTTCAAAATATTTTCACACACGCCTTTTACAATACCTGCATTCACACCGATCAGTTCTTCTCTTGTCATGCCCGGCTTACGTGGAAGGCCGCTGGTGATCACCACTACATCGCTGCCGGCAGTTTTTGCGTAGTCATTTGTGCTGCCAATAATTTTTGTATCAAAACCAAGCAGGGTGGCAGTCTGCATCATGTCCTGCGCTTTACCTTCCGCAATACCTTCTTTAATATCAAGCAATACCAGTTCACTACATAGTTCTTTACGGGCAATATTATCAGCACAGGTAGCACCTACAGCACCTGCACCTACAACAGTAACTTTCATAAGCAAAATTGTTTTATGATGTGGAGAATGATTTTTCGGTGGCAAAGGTAAGGGGCGGAAAATAAAAAACTGAAATGTTGAAAGTAAAAAACGCCGCACACGATAGGCGGTGAGTTATAAGCAGAAAATAAAGGAATGTAAAGCTGCTCAAAATACACTATTTCGTTGCTTCTATAATAGCGGGCGCTCCTGCATTACCGGCAAATACCTTGGCAAGTGTGCCTGATGTATCATATACAAAAATGGCAGGGAACTTACCGGGTTTATATTTGGTGCCGAGTGCATAAGTGGCGTCCTGTCCCATTTTTATGTTGGGCATAGATACAATATTATACTCCGCATAAAAATCCTTTATCATCTTATATGGCAATGCAGACACCATTACAATTTGTATCTCTTTTAGTTCTTCCTTATAAGCCAATAGTTCTTTGGTTTCTTTCTGGCAATGGTCACAATCGGGGTTGAAAAAAATAAGCACAAATGGTTTGTCTTTTTGTAACTGGTCATTTGTAAAGGCAATGCTGTCTGGAGCAATGTGAATGTTGAATACAGGTATTTGCTGTATGTTTTTTAAGATAGCGGCTGAAGGATCTTTTTTTTGAGAATAGCAGTGAGTGAACACACTTAATAAAATAAGAGAGAGTGCAAGTTGTTTCAATGTATATTATTTTTCAGGCAAAACTATATTGTTTGATTTACAATATGCTGTTAATCCTTTTCATAATACCCACTTTCCTTCTTTCAAACCAAAATTTCCTTTTCTTCCATACTATCCCTACTTTCGCAGCCTGTTATTAAATAAACATAAATAAATACTGATGGCAACTACAGCAGACATGAGGACAGGGCTTATCATTAAAATTGATGGCAGCCTGTACAGCGTTATTGAATTTGGGCAAAATAAAACAGCCCGTGCGGCAGCAAAAGTGTGGGCAAAATTAAAAGGTGTTGATAACAACCGTACAATTGAACAAACCTGGAACAGTGGCGAAGTTATTTTCCCGGTAAGGGTGGAAAGAAAATCTTACCAGTATTTATATAAGGATGATACAGGTTACAGTTTTATGGATACAGAAACATTTGAGCAGATAACTGTTGCAGAATCAATGGTGGATGCTCCTAAGTTTTTAAAAGACGGGCAGGAAGTATCTGTATTGATCAATGGTGAAACAGAACAGCCAATGGGTGTGGAATTGCCAGATAAAATTGTATTGCTTGTTACTTACAGCGAACCTGGTATGAGGGGTGA
>JAZKGV010000278.1:0-12898 GCA_040385725.1 Bacteroidota bacterium
GCAATGCTTGAATATGCCTGGGATGTGAGCCCACAAAATTTTATGAAATGCGATCCTTGTGTGGCTACGGCGCCATCTCAACAGGATATTGTGCAGGCAGGTGTATGGTGGCTGACTAAAGACTGGAGCGATTACAGCGATGTGAATGAACAAGGCGAAGATGATGGCACCAGTCCCAATGTACATTTCACCCGTTTGCATTTCCGCTACAACCGCAATCATTTTGCACAGGACCTCATGTTCCAGGTTACGCCGAATAAAGAAAGCTTCCAGGCAAGGTATGTTATCACCCATCCTGCCGCAGGCAACTTTACCTGTGCCGCAGGCAAAAAATATTTACAGGATCTTAAGCAAAGAAGAAGGGCAGAGCTAAGTGAATTAACCGCATTAACAGGAAAGGATATTGAAACATGGCAGGATATTGCAAAGAATGATGAAGAAGATGTGAAGGAAGTTCAATATGCCACCATGATCGACCAGGCAAAAGAAGAAAGACAGGCAGGCAACCGCTCTTTTGCAGGATTTATTTTATTGGGGGCTGCTGTATTAGGCACAGGCGTATTTATGCGTTCAAAGAATATCATATAGTTTTTCATGGCTTACTTACAGGAAGTTTGGTATAACGGCCGCCCTTTTCAGGGTGGCCTTTTTAATAAAAGCCACTTATCCCCAACCAACTCCATTTTTTAAATACCTCTTTACAATTACTCCCATTCTTTTATCTTTGGCACTAAATCATTTTAACGATATGAAGTTTATTGTTTCCTCCTCGGCCTTGCTGAAACAACTGCAACAGATCAGCGGTGTTATTAATGCTAATACGGTATTGCCAATCCTGGAAGACTTTTTATTTGAAATAGAAAAAAACAAACTGACCGTGGTGGCTACTGACCTGGAAACAGTGATGAAGGTTCACCTTGATATTGAAGCCAAAGACAGCGGCAAGGTTTGCATACCGGCAAAGATCCTGATGGATTCATTAAAGAATATTCCTGAGCAACCGCTCACTTTTAATATTGACAAAAACTTTGGCGTGGAATTGACCAGCGACAATGGTAAGTATAAAGTGATGGGAGAAAACCCTGACAACTTTCCTAAAGAGCCGGTGGCTGATGATGCCAATGCATTTACGATGACCTCTTCTGCATTGGTTACAGCTATCAACAAAACTTTGTTTGCCGTAAGCAATGATGACCTGCGCCCTGCAATGACGGGTGTATTTTTTGAACTGGATAAAAAAGGAATTACCTGCGTGGCAACCGATGCACACCGTTTGGTGAAATATAAAAGGACGGATGTAAAATGTCCAAAGACAGACACATTCATTGCTCCTAAAAAACCACTCAATCTTTTAAAGAGTGCCTTGCCTGATAATGATGACGAACTGAATATTTCTTACAACAGCAATCACCTGTTTGTAAAACATGGTGGTACTGAATTGGTTTGCAGTTTGATCGATGCCCGTTTTCCTGATTACAAAGTGGTGATACCGGTTGACAATCCTTATAAACTTACGGTGAACAAAGGTGACTTTCAAAATGCACTTCGCCGTGTGAGTGTGTTTAGTAATAAAAGCACCAACCAGGTGGCATTAAGCATCAGCGGAAGTGAATTACAGTTAGCTGCACAGGATGTTGACTTTAGTTTTGAAGGTAACGAACGCATGGCTTGTCAATATGATGGCGAAGACCTGCAGATCGCTTTTAACGCTAAATTTTTAATTGAAATGCTGAACGCTGCAGATACAGCTGATGTAGTTGTGGAATTAAGTACGCCAACAAAAGCCGGGATCATTAAACCAACAGAAATGGAACCCAATGAAGAGTTGCTGATGCTGGTTATGCCATTGATGTTGAATAATTAAAAGACACCCCTCCCGATAAACATCGGGATAAATTCCGGGGGACTTTGGAGTTCACGGTTTTAAATATCTTTTCTTATATGCAGGATTTACTAAAAAGTGAATCCTGTTTTTATTTACACCTGTTTCATTTCTTTTTATCAACTTGCATTTACAAAATCTTTCGCTATGGCTCTCATTATCCTGGGTATCATTATTCTTATCGTAGTAAGTGTTCTTGCAAAAAACAATACCAGTTTTGCCAAATTTGCGCCTGTCGGAAGAATTGTAGCCATACTATTGATTGTATTGGGCATTTCCACCGCCTGCGTAAAACAAATTGACGCTGGTGAAGTAGGTGTAAAAAAATTATTCGGCAGCATTCAGCCGGAAGTATTGCAAAGCGGATTACATTTTGTAAATCCTTTGCTTGATATAACAAGGATAGATGTAAAAACGCAGAACTATACCATGAGTGGTGTGAATGATGAAGGAACCAAAGCCGGCGATGATGCCATTAAAGTATTGACAAGCGATGGATTGGAAGTTACCATTGATCTTACCGTTTTATACAGGGTGGTGGGTGCCGATGCCCCAAAATTGCTGAGAGAGACCGGGGATGATTATACCGACAAAATTGTCCGTCCGCTTACCCGTACAAAGATCCGTGACAATGCCGTGTATTACCAGGCGGTTGACCTGTTTGCAGGCAAAAGAGATGAATTCCAGATCCGTATTTATAAAAGTATCGAGGAAGATTTTAGAAAAAGAGGGTTGATGCTGGAACAGTTGCTGGTAAGAAATATCACCTTACCAAATTCAGTAAAAGCTTCTATTGAATCAAAAATAAATGCAGAGCAGGAAGCAAAGAAAATGGAGTTTGTATTGCAGAAGGAAAAACAGGAGGCTGAAAGAAAAAGAGTGGAAGCACAGGGCATTGCAGATTATCAACGCATCATCAATACGGGTTTAACTGATCAGCAATTACAATACGAACAAATAAAAGCCATGAAAGAACTGGCGCTTAGCCAGAATGCAAAAGTGATCGTAATGGGAAAGAACGGGGCGCCCATTATTATTGATGCAAAGCAATAGCAACACCTGGTTGGTTTTTATCTCCACTGCCAACAATACTATTTGATGAATCAGCATGGATAAAAAATGAATATTGATTTTTATTCTCCTGCATTGAACTTATAATTTCTGCAAAAGAAACATATGGTTCACAAAAAATTACAGCGCTGCCTTTTTCGGCGGTGCTTATTTTTTCTGCTTGCTTCACTTGAGAGAAATGCTTCTGTAGTTTTTCTCTTTTAAATGTTTCTTCATCAGCAATCATATATGCTTTCGGCGGAAGTATTTTATTTTGAGTTGCTTGTTCTTTTGACGCAAACAATTTTTTTGCAGCAATTAATACCTTCAACAGAAGTATATACAAACCACCAGAAAGTTTTTGATAATGCTTTTTCACAAACAAAACCATGGTGCCGTAAAAGTTATTTAAATATTCGGTGCTTTGTTTGGTGGTGCTTTCTCCTTTAAAGTGAATGATGGCTGTATCTGCAAAATAGAAATTTTTATATCCTGCTTTTTGTATCCGGTAACTCAGGTCAATATCTTCTGCATACATAAAATAATCTTCATCAAAACTTCCAACAGTATCCAACACTTTTTTATCAACCATCATAAATGCTCCGGACAATACATCTACTTCACTTGTCTTGTTCTCTGGTAAATGACCAAGATAATAACGGGCAAATATTTTTGATGTGGGAAACAATATTGTAAGCCCTGTCATTTTACAGAACGAAGTAAAGAAAGATGGAAAGCCTCTTTTGCTTTCCGGTAAAAAATTTCCGGCGCCTTCAATCATCTTTACACCTAAAGAGCCAATGTTATTTTGTTGATTGAAAAATTGTAAACATTTCTCTATGCCATCCTCAGGTAAAATTGTATCTGGATTAAGAAATAAGATCTTTTCTCCTTTTGCCTGCTTTAATGCTTCGTTGTTTGCTTTGGCAAAACCAACGTTTGTATTCTTCCAGATAAACTGTACTTGTGGAAAACGGTTGTTAAAAAAATCTTTGCTTCCATCAGTTGAGTTATTATCCACCACAAAAATTTCTACATCAATATTTTTGCAGGCTTTTACAACACTGCATAAGCATTGCTCTAAAAAAAATTTTACGTTGTAGTTTACTATGATGATGGAAAGTTGCAAGTAAAATGATTTTATTTTTTTACTAAATCTTTCTTAATCCCAAAGGGATGCAATGATTATAGAAAAGTTATTACACATTTATGATAACTCCGAAGGAGTGAAATAATGCCATCCCCTCGGGATTAAAGGCAAAAGTTTCTATAATAATTACAGCCTTTCAGGCTTGATATCAATATTTCCTATTTGAAAAAGCAAATATGCTCATTACTATTTAATACTTTGTTCATATCGAAATAAATTATTGGGGTCGTACTTTGTTTTTATCGCCTGCAATCTTTTATAATTAACTCCATAATATAATTCCGGCCAGTTGGTAAAATTTATATCGGGGTAATTCCTGTACTGTGCTTTAATACCATTACTGGTGAATACTTGTTGCACCTGTTCAAATCTATCCAGCAATCTTTTTTCCTGCGAAGGCGTTTCCCAATAGGTTTGTAATTCTGAAAAATATGGATAAGCCCTGTGAGGAAACGAAGAGTTGTTTTCAAAAACAGCGCTTTGAATATTCCCACCTAAAGTGTTCACCTGGTAGATCATACCGGGTGTTGATACAACAATTTCCAGTGCTTTATCAACAAAGGCATTTATCTCTTCAAAATTTTTATACAATCCTGCGGAAGCATTTTTAAAATACATTGGATTGCTTCTTCCATAATACACTTTCAATGCTTTTGCCAACGGCTGTGGCGTATTCACTGTTGTTTTATCTGTAATGGCTTTTAATCCTGCGATCACCTTTTTTACTGCTGCTGTTTGTTTGCCCACATTTGTAATGAGTATGTACAGTGTTTTTCCATTCAATACAAAAGCGCTGAAACATTCTACCGGCAGCGTTGCGGTAAGTTCAAACCATTTTTGTAAAACATTTTTTGCTCTTGCAGCATCCACTTTATATGCCCTGAAACGATGGCTCTGCATAAAGGAAGGTGCCGTGTGGGTTGTAAAAGTAAGTTCTGTTACCACACCAAAATTTCCGTTGTTTCCTCCTTTGCAAGCCCATAATAATTCATCATTGCCGGAAGCGGTTATAATTTTACCATTGCCATCCACCATTGTTATGCTTTGCAAACTATCACAGGTCAATCCAAATTTCCTTGCCATCAATCCATAACCGCCACCCAACACCAAGCCACCAATGCCCACACCGGCACAGGAGCCTCCGGGAATGATTTTCTTTTTAGGTAACAACGCATCATAAATTTCCGAGAGTTTACAACCGGGATTTAGTTTCACTGATTCATTATCCAGCCAGTCTATATTTTTCATGGCGCTCATATTAATGACCATGCCGCCATTGTTTACTGAAAACCCTTCCATACAATGCCCCCCGCTTTTTACAGCAATGGGTAAATTATTTTTTGCAGCATATTGCACCGCTTCGGCCACGCCATTGGTGTTTTTGCATACTGCGATCACGGCAGGCATTTTATCAATTCGTTTATTAAATCCTTTTCGCAGGGTTTCATATTCAGCACTGCCTGCTTTGTAATAAATCACATTATCATTGCTTTTCAGTAACTCATCTGTGCTTAAAAATTGTAATGGCTTTGCCACAAGGCTTAATGGCGCCAATAAGGAAAGCTGCAGAAATTTTTTTCGGTGCATATTTTGCGACATGTGAAAAATTATGAACTAAAGATAACTGAGAAGGCTGACAACCTTTTGCTATTTGTTACCTTTGCGCCATGATAAAAACCACTTTATTAAAAGCTACTGAGGCAGGGGCAAAAGAATTACAGCGGTTCTTCAATGGCGATTTTACAATCACTAATAAAGACGGCATCAATAATCCTGTTACCGAAGCTGACCTTGCTGCGGAAAAAGCCATTTTTGAAGTTATTAAGGCAGATTACCCTGATCATTTTATTTTAAGTGAAGAAGCTGGTGAAATAAAAACGGACAGTGAATACAAATGGATCATTGACCCTATTGATGGTACTATCAACTTTTCACATGGCATTCCTCTTTGCTGTGTAAGCATTGGACTTGAACATAATGGAGAGATGGTAATGGGTGCCGTGTATAATCCATTAATGGATGAGTTTTTCTTTGCACAAAAGGGATTTGGCGCTTCGTTGAATGACAAGAAAATATCCGTAAGCAATAAATCAGATTTTCCAAAAAGTTGCCTGGTTACAGGTTTCCCATATACTTATCTTGATAGTAAAAACGGGCCGCTACAAGTATTTGAGCGCCTTGTGAGAAAAGGTATTGCAATCAGAAGATTGGGAAGTGCAGCGCTTGATCTATGCTGGGTAGCTGTTGGAAGGTTTGAAGGTTTTTACGAACACAAACTAAATCCCTGGGATAATGCTGCCGGTATTTTAATTGTGCAGGAAGCCGGGGGAAAAGTAACAGGGTTTGATGGCGAAAAGCATAAAATTTATCAGCCTGATATTATTGCAACTAATGGTATAATACATGATGAATTGCTAATGGCAGTGAATAATAATTAAGTAATAAGGTTTGTAATTCCACATTCCTAAATCGCAATTAGAATATGTCCAACGAAAGAACAGAAATATCATCTCTTGGTGAGTTTGGTTTGATAGACCATCTTACAAAAAATAATGAAACAAAAAATGCATCAACTATTCTGACAGTGGGTGATGATGCGGCGGTTATAGATCATTATGGAAAACAAACGGTGATAACAACAGATATGCTGGTGGAAGGAATCCATTTTGACCTGATGTACTCTCCACTCAAACATCTTGGTTATAAAAGTGTGATAGTAAACCTGAGTGATGTGTATGCAATGAATGCAACACCAACACAAATAGTAATAAGCATTGCCTTCAGCAATCGCTTTAGCCTGGAAGCGCTGGATGAATTTTACGAAGGCGTGTATGCTGCCTGTGAAAGATATGCTGTGGACCTTGTTGGCGGTGATACTACCTCTTCTCAAAAAGGCATGATCATTTCTGTTACTGCCATTGGTGAAGTAAGCCCGGATATGTTTGTAAAAAGAAGTACTGCAAAAAATGGCGACCTGCTTTGTGTGAGCGGATTTTTGGGTGGCGCATTTTTAGGCTTGACCATTTTAGAAAGAGAGAAAAGAATATTTGCGGAAACGGGTGCACAACCCGACCTGGAAGGACAGGATTATATTATGAGCCGCTTATTAAAACCGGAAGCAAGAAAAGACATTATTGAATTTTTAGAAGAAGCCGGAATAATGCCTACTTCCATGATCGATGTAAGCGACGGGCTGAGCAGCGAAGCGCTTCACATCTGCAAACAAAGCAATCTTGGTTGTATTATTTACGAAGACAAAATTCCCATACATGAGTCGGCAAGACAGTTTGCATATAAATTAGAGATCGATCCTACCGCCTGTGCATTAAGTGGCGGCGAAGATTATGAATTGCTGTTTACCATTGCACAGGCTGACTATGAAAAAATAGTAAAGAATGAAAACATCAGTGTGATCGGGTACATGACCAATGCTGAAGAAGGAAAACATATTTTAACAAAGGGCGGCAATAAACATGAACTGGTGGCACAGGGATGGAACCATTTGAAAAGCTGATTTAACAATGAACCTTAAAATATTTTTATCATTTATTATTTCTATTATTCTGCTTAGCAGTTGTGCCAGCAGTTTTAAAAATTATAATCCTGATAAAAAATTTTCTAAACAGGAATTGCAGGGTGACTACACTTTGCTGAAAAATATTTTAGAGCAAAAACATCCATCACTTTACTGGTACACTTCCAAAGATAGTATGGATTTTTATTTCGACAGTCTTTACCGTGCCATTCCAGATAGTATGACGGAATTACAATTTGGTTGGAACATATTGGCACCACTTACACAAAAAATACATTGCGGCCATACCAGTTTTGGGATGAGCAGCAATTGGGGAAAGTATATCCGTAACCGCACCATTCCTTCCTTGCCTATCTATGCAAAAGTTTGGGGCGATACCATGGTGGTTACGGGCAATCTCAATAAAAAAGATTCTGTTTTAAAAACCGGTACTATTATCACTTCTATCAACAACCTTGCTGTAAGGCAAATGGTGAATAAAATGTTCGGGTACTTACCAACTGATGGGTATGCAGAAAATGTAAACTATCTCCGTATCAGCAGCAACTTTCCCTATTTCCACCGCAATGTTTTTGGGTTGTATAAAAATTACAAGGTTGGGTATATTGACAGTACGGGAAATGAAAAATTTATTACGGTACCCATGTGGGCACCACAGGTTGATACTACAAAAAAGAAAGACAGCAAGCCTCCCAAGCCGGAGGTAAAAATTTCGAAGCGGCAATTGAAAAAAAGAAGAATTGAAAATGCCCGTTCCATGCAAATAGACAGTAGCCTTAATATTGCTACCATTACACTTAATACATTCAGCAACGGCGGCGGCAGGCATTTAAGAAAATTCATACGCCGTTCTTTTAAAAAAATAAAGAAACAGCAAATAAAAAATGTGGTGCTTGATATACGTGGCAATGGCGGTGGCGATATTACCATGTCGAGCTTGCTTACAAAGTATATCAGGAACACCCCGTTTAAAGTGGCAGATTCCGCTTATTCCATTGCAAAAAATTTTTCGCCTTATAATTCAACAATAAAAAGTGGTTTCTGGAGCAGCATTGGTTTGATCTTTCTCAGCAAAAAAAGAAAAGACGGCATGTATCATTTTGGTTATTGGGAGCGGCATGTTTTCAAACCAAAAACAAAAAATCATTTTGATGGCAACCTTTATGTGTTGATCAACGGACCAACATTTTCTGCTTCCACCTTATTTTGCAATGCAGTAAAAGGCCAGGCGAATGTTACTATTGTTGGTGAAGAAGCAGGCGGCGGCTGGCATGGTAATAATGGGGTAATGATCCCGGATATTACATTACCGGTTACAAAACTAAGGGTGCGTTTACCTTTCTTCCGCATTGTACAATACAACCATGTACCGAAAGATGGAAGAGGTGTGGTACCAGATATTTATATTCCACCTACTGTGGACGGTATGAGAAAAGGAGAAGACAGGAAAATGATGACGGTGAAGGAAATGATAAAGGGAACGATGAAGTAATTTTATTTGTTGATGGTAAAACTATCACCGTCTTTCCAGAAAGGAAATTTTGTTCTTACTTCTTCTAACCTTTCCCTTTCTAAAGTGATGGTAAAAATATCTTCTTCATCTGCTTTGTGATACAGCACTTCCCCAAGTGGATCTATAACTAAACTGTTACCGCTGTGATTGATCTTATTTCCATCAATACCAACCCTGTTCACTCCCACAACATAACATTGATTTTCTATTGCCCTTGCACACAGCAATGTTTTCCATGCATGGCTTCTTCTTTCGGGCCAGTTGGCTACATATATCAACACATCGTATTCAGGAGTTGAAGGGTCTGAAGAGTTTTGTCTTGCCCAGACAGGGAAACGCAGATCATAGCAAACCTGTAAATTAATTTTCCATCCTTTTACTGAAGCGATCAATCTTTTATTGCCTGCCGCATAGTGTTGGTCTTCTCCTGCATACCCAAATAAATGCCGCTTATTATAAAATCCATACTCACCATTGGGCAGCATCCAGATAAGGCGGTTGTAAAATTTATCTTCTTCTTTAATAATAACGCTTCCTGTGAGAATAATTCTTTTATCGGCAGCAATCCTTTTCATCCATTCTATTGTATCACAGTTATCTGCTTCTGCAAACAACTGTGGCTGCATGGTAAAACCGGTGCTAAACATTTCGGGCAGCACTACTATCTCGGTTCTTTCTTCAATGGAATTTATCTTCTCCTCCAACCGGTTAAGGTTGGCAATTTTATCTTCCCATACAAGGTTTGTTTGTATTGTGGTGATGGTGAGAGATGACATGGGAGATGTTTGGTACAAAGTTAGACTATATAGCCTTTACAAACCTATAAGGTCTGAGCTGCTGCAATGCTGTGCGGCAGACCTTATAGGTTTTATCTTTTTAATTTCTTCTATCTCTTCCTCCGGATGCCGGCGGCCTGCTACCAAAATTTCTTCGTGGCGGCCTGCCCGATGATTGGCCATTATTATTGCCGCCTCTTTTAAATGCCGGCCTTTGCTGTGATGATGATGGTGGCGCTGCCGGCGCTGAACCAGCAGGATAAGGATGGCTATCAACAACAGGAATATTTTTAGCGATCAGCTTTTGAATATCTCTCAACTCTGTACGCTCTTCATAATCACAAAAAGAAATAGCCACACCTGCATTACCTGCCCTGCCCGTACGACCAATGCGGTGTACATAGGTTTCAGGCACATCCGGTAATTCATAATTGAATACATGTGTCAGGTCGTCAATATCAATTCCTCTTGCGGCAATATCTGTTGCTACCAGCACCCGGAGGTTGCCGTTTTTAAATTGCGTAAGTGCATGTTGCCTTGCATTCTGCGATTTATTACCATGTATAGCTGCGGCGGTAATGCTTTCTTTGTGCAGGATCTTCACTACTTTATCTGCACCGTGTTTTGTTCTTGTAAACACCAGTGCTGTTTTTATTTGTGGGCTTTTTAATAAGTATAATAACAGCAAAGGCTTATTGGTTTTGTCAACATAAAATAAACCCTGGTCTATTTTATCAACCGTGGATGATACCGGTGTTACTTCTACTTTAGCTGGTTTGGTTAATAATATATCAGCCAGCTTTTGAATTTCGGGCGGCATGGTGGCACTGAAAAAAAGAGTTTGTCTTTTTGCAGGCAGTTTTATGATCACTCTTTTTACGTCGTGTATAAAACCCATGTCAAGCATGCGATCAGCTTCATCCAGTACAAATATTTTCAGGTGTTGTAAACCAACATAACCCTGGCTCATCAGGTCAAGTAAGCGACCCGGAGTGGCAATTAAAATATCCACGCCATGTCTTAGTTGATTTACCTGTGGCACTTGCGATACGCCCCCGAATATAACGGCATGCGTAAGCCCGGTGTATCGTCCATAAGCAGCAAAGCTTTCGTGGATCTGTATAGCCAGTTCTCTTGTAGGAGTAAGTATCAATACTTTTATTTGTTTGCGGCCTGTTTCCTGTTGTTTTTCCTCATGCAGCAGTTGCAGGATGGGAATAGCAAAGGCGGCTGTTTTGCCAGTACCTGTTTGGGCACAACCCAACAGATCTCTTTTTTCAAGGATCAGGGGGATGGATTGTTGCTGAATGGGCGTAGGGGTAGTGTACCCTTCTTCTTCTAATGCTTTGAGAATGGGTTCAATTAATTCTAATTTTTTAAACGGCATTGAATATTTTATTTTTATAAGGCTGGAAAGACGTTGTATTTTCTGAATCAGCGGGGAAATTATTTATACCATGCGGCTCACAACCTGCCTGTCACTTGATGGTGTAGGCGGCGAAGATAGGGTTTTGTTTTTTAGTGGGTTTTTTAGGTTGTATATCCCACGAAGGCACGGAGGAAACAAAGAAAAATACAGTTGTGTTCTTTTGCCTTAATTGGAACCCTAAATTTATTTATAATGCAATATAATATCTTGCTGTATTATTTTGACAACCTAATTTTCAAACAATAATTTATAAAAGAACAAATGACAAGAGAAGATGCACAGGCAGCTTGGGAGAAAATTGTTGATACGGGATTTTCTAATTACGAGCTATTAACAGAAGACCAGAAAGTTTGGTTTAATATAGAACCGCTGACATTGGGTGGCATTATTGATCATTTTATAAATAATGGTGCTGAACATAATCAAGACACAATTAAAGCTCTAGAATTTTTAGGGTTCAATGATATTGCTGAACTAATCCGAAACGTAAATGCCTTGTTTACAAATGGACAACCACCTGCGGACATTAATGATAGAAATGAACAATGGGATACCTGGTGTGATAAATATCAATCTTTACTTGATGAAGTTGACGAAAAATTTTGGCGAAGAAACAAAGATTTAGAAAACTCATTAATGGAACACATTAACAGGACACAAATCGGAGTTGCATAAAAACGAAAGTTCTGCTTATAAACAGGAAGTTCAAAAAAAAACACTTTATTTTTTTTCCACCTTTCCCTTCACTATCACATCAATATCCGGGTCGCCATCCAGGTTATTCATTTGTTGTAAAATATTATCATAGCGCCTGGCTACGTACCTGCTCAATGGTTTTACAGTATATACCTTAGGATTGGGTAAACAAGCTGCGATCATCGCCGCTTCTGCCCTGGTTAAGTCTTTTGCATCTTTATTAAAATACGCTTTTGCCGCTGCCTGCACACCAAAAATTCCTTTTCCCATCTCTGCCACATTCAGGTAATTTTCCAGTATCCTTTCTTTACTCCACAACTTTTCGATCATAAAAGTAAAATACACTTCCAGCCCTTTGCGGAAGTACCCTCCATGCTGCCACAAAAAAACATTCTTGGCAGTTTGCTGGCTGATGGTGCTGGCGCCTCTTGTTTTATTCTTGTGTTTTTCATTGTACTTCATCGCCTTCTTTATCGCCTTCACATCAAAGCCGTCATGGTCGGGAAACAACTGGTCTTCCGCAGCAATAACGGCCAGTTTTATATTGGGCCCCATTTCATCATAGGAGATATAATCTCTTTTTAATCCATTGCCAGTAATAAAACTTACGGTTTGGGTAATGGTAATGGGTGGGTCAACCCATTTTACCAAAATGATATAAACAAACTGCAGGATGACGGCCCACAAAAAAACTTTTTTGAAAATACGCCAGGCTTTCTTCATAGTAATGCTGGTTGATGATATTGCAATTTAAGTATGCTATGGTTTGTTATTACCGGCCGCCTTTATATATTCAAGAGAATACTTTTTTCCGATCATCATTCCCTTGCCGGATGCCCTTGACAATAAATAACCAACGCCAAATAA
>JAZKGV010000278.1:12908-15861 GCA_040385725.1 Bacteroidota bacterium
CAACAGATGCTGCCAACAGTTCGGGGCTGAATTTTTTGTTATCCGCCAAATACACAACACCGCTTGCAACGGCCAGCAATATTCCACCACCCATTAAGGCACCTCCGCTGCCGGCTAAATCAAACCGGCGGCCTGTTTTACCAATGGCTGCAATGTCTTTGTAATGAAATTGATAATAATAAAAGCTGGTATCAAGTATATAAAATCCCATGCCCGTCATTACCGGTCTTGTTATGTATTGCCGAAGAAAAAGAGAATCGTTTCTTACGGCCAATATATTGGCTTCAATGTTTGCTCCGGTCGTGCTGGTGAAAGTGATCTTGCTTCCGGCAAAGAATGTTTTAACAGTGCGGCCTTTCTTTTTTAAAAGTATAAAATCTGAGACCTGGGCGGTTGCTTCAGACAAAGAAAAAATTAAAATGATGGCCAGAATTGTTTTCATACAATGATTTACAATTTTAATGCGCTAATTTTTTAGCATAAAAAACGCCGATCATTAATACCACGCCAAAGCCAATCAATATAAGTCCTGATACTTTATTGATCATCCTTATTACTTTTTCATTGATCTTACTACGGATCTTTCCTGCCAGTAATACTTTCAAAATATCCACGCCGGTATTTATCAAAATACAGGTGCTGAAAATAATAATGCGGTTGCGTACAGCATGTTCATCGCCGGTTTCTGCAGCAGCAATGGTAGTTGAAGTAGTGAGCCAGAAAAAAATAACACCTGGGTTCAATGTATTGATAAGAAAACCATACAAGGCAATTTTTGCATGGTCCCTTGTGCGTATCACAATTTTTTCTTCATCTTCTTTAAGGTGTACTTTTTTAAAGAATAAATAATACACTCCCAGGGCTATCAAAAAAAGACTGCCGCAAAAACCAATTACTTCTTTGTGGCTCAGCAGCGCCATCATTACGCTGGAAAAAACATTTGCCAGCACCACCCATACTATATCACTTAGCAGCACGCCAGCCACAAAACTAAATCCGCCTGCAAGCCCGTTGTTGATACTCTGTTTAAAAATAGCAAACACCACTGGCCCTACCGATATTATCAGCAGGAGACTTAAAGCAAACCCTTTTAAAATGGCCTCAATCATGCAAAACAGTTGGGTGTAAACGAAAGAGCCATGAAGATAAAAAATTATGGGAGATAAGTGAGAATTTGTTGGTACGATGAAGTGCGGAGAACGCAGAGGAAGAGAATATTTTTCTGCTGGAATATTTAGGCTTAATAGAAAATCAAACTATGTATTAATTTCTTCTCGGCCTTTCTGCGTGGAGTTACTTCTTTTTAAAAATAGGCACTGTACTGCATGGCTCACCATACATAATACTTTTTGCAACAGGCCTTAGTAGTTTTGTGGCCTGCAAATAAGCTGCTTCGCCAATGGGCAGATCGCCGCAGCCTTTTATTACAACCCGTTTATCAGCAAACTCATTTACTGGTATGGTATTAATGTTATTAAGTAGGATCTGTTTTTTTATTTCTTCTTCATTACCAAACGCCACTTCCTTTGCCACAGGCTGCAGCACACTTGCCACCAGCATATATGCCCACATCGGTATCACTGCATCAGCGCTGCAGGTAACAGCCACTGCCTTATTTGTAAATGGCGTTACATCTAAATTCTTTAATGCCTCCCTGAAATCTTTTTCTTTCAGTATCAAACCCATGAACAAATAATCTTTCAGGTCGAACACCGCCACATCATCTTTTGGATAATAATCTTCCAGGTTAATGGTAACCAATGCACTTTCACTCACCCTGTTTACTAATTCATTTTCCATATGGCAAAATTAAGCCGAATAAAAATGGGGTAAAGGGTTATCGCTTTCGGAAAAGGGAATAATCCCACGCTGAGGTGCCGGGTATTGCACTGGTCGGTACCAAAGGTCAGACCAGCAGTTGAGTTTTATCCCACACTGAAGTACCGGGAATGCAGAGAAATGACATAAGACAGCCAAAACAAAAACCCCCGATTGATGGGGGGGTTAAAAAAATATTGTCAACTATTAATAATGCTTGCTTCTCTCGTCTTTAATATCTGCTTCTTTCTTTAAAGGTTCAAACCAGCCATAACCAAACTGCTGTGCAAGCGTTTTTGCTTTATCTGTAGCAGGCACATCTATATTTTTTGTGCCGGTTCCGTTTACTTTAATTACAAACACGCCGCCATTACCTTCAATCGGGTCGCTCAGTTTTGCCTGGTATGCTTTGTTAAATGCAGCGCCAATTACTTTTGGTTCCTGGCCCACACCATTAATGATAGATGACGCAAACACCAGTGATGAATCAGCACCAGCTGTAGCTACTACAATATTGGGATATACACCGGCAGCAGCTTCTAAAGTATTTTTGCCAGCTAATTTGGCTTTTATCGCTTCTGCTTTTTTGCTGTTCCGCACGGCAGCTTCCACCTGTGGCCTGGCTGTTTTTACGTCTATTAATCCCTTAGGAACTATTTTAGTAAGTACCGGTACCACAAACTGGTCGTTCATATTAAATGGCCCACCTACATCTCCTTCTTTTGCATCAGCAAAAGCCCACCTTACCACTTCCCTTGCATCAGGCAAATTACCAACGCTGTAATCATTTTCTTTAAGCAGGTTTGGAGTCTCTATTTTCTGCAATTTATTTTTTGCAACGTAGTCATCAAATGCTTTCAGATTTTTTGCTTCGCTGAATAATTTGTTGGCGCTGTTATTTGCCTGGCGGATCGTTTCATCACCCGGTGCGATGTCTTTTGCCATGTAAGCAATTTTATAAACCGGCCCGGGGTTTATTACCTGCATCAACTCAATATAATGCCAGCCAAAATTTGTCTTTACCACTTTTCTTGTTTCGCCTTTATCATTCAATAAAAACTCTGCAAACTCGGGTGCAAATTGTTGTGGGTTTTGCATGCTTACAATATCAAAGGTCATTACTCCTTTTTCCTTG
>JAZKGV010000279.1:0-11696 GCA_040385725.1 Bacteroidota bacterium
CAACAACATGTTAAACCTTTTATAACCTTACTGGTAGCGGCTTTCATGCTTTCCTCCTGTTCAAAAAAAATAAAACAGCAAGATGATGAAATATATAGCCGGCATCTCCAGGCACATATAAAACTCACTATCATCAGTTCACCAATGCCGGATGATAAAGGTGAAATGAATTTATTATTACTGAACGACGGGCAGGATGTGGAACAATTGAAAGTGAAAGAAACGCTTGCCGAATTGTATAAAAAGAAATTAATACAGCCAGTAATTATTGTTGCCATTAAAGCAACTAACAGGGAAGATATTTATGGTGTGGCCGGTTACCCGGATTATAAAAACAATGGCAGCAAGGCAGATAAGTATGCAGAATTTATTGACAACGAACTATATGCTTTTGTAAAAAAGAAAACCGGTGTAAGAAAATTTAATTCAGTTGTTATTGCTGGTTCTTCAATGGGTGGATTATCTGCCTTTGATATTGCCTGGAACCATGCGGATAAAATTGATAAAGTGGGTGTACTCTCAGGTTCATTTTGGTGGAGAGACAAAGATCAAACGGCGGCAGATTATTCCGATGATAAAAACCGTATCCTGTTAGCCAATACCAGGTCATCAAGAAAAAAGCCGCATTTGAAATACTGGTTTTATGTGGGTGATAAAGAAGAAACAAGTGACAGGGATAAAGATGGAATAATTGATGCAGTAGATGATACGAAAGACCTGATAGAAATAATTAAAAATAAAAATGTTTGCCCTCCCGGTGATATCATTTTTAATGAATCAAAAGAAGGCAAACATGATTATGAAAGCTGGAGTAAAGTATTTCCTGATTTTTTGATCTGGGCAGTGGGGAGATAAATTGTTGCATTGCTACATGGTTAAACTGTTGTTTGACCCCTGCACCCAGAATGTTCTTTTCAACAATGCAACCATTCAACAATTAAACCATTTAACTCTTCCTCGCCACCGTACTTGCCCCACTGGTATGCAGGTCTTTTATCACACAAGTACCTTTATAAAAAATATCGCTGGCACCACTTGCATGTACGTTCAATTCTTTATTCACTGTAATATTGATGTCTGATGCGCCACTTGCTTTGGCTGTACAGTTTTCTGTTATAAGATCATATCCTTTAAAATCACTGGCACCGCTTGATTCAACTGTTAGACTGCCTGCATTGCCACTGATCTTTGTATCACTGGCGCCACTTAGCTGCATCGTTAACGTACTAACATTCACTGCGCCCTTAAATTCACTGGCTCCGCTCATGTCAATACTTAATGCTGAAACTTTGATAGTACCTGCCACCTGTACATCACATGCTCCACCAGCTTCAAGCCTTTCCAGGTTTTTAAAGGCTACATATACTTTTAATTTTTTATTTCCTTTTGTCCAGCCGGCTTTTGACTCGTAATAAATATTAAGCGTACCATTTTCAACAACAGTTTTAATGTTGGCTTTGTACTTATCTTCTGATGCACTTACGGCTATTGATTCTGTTTCATATTGCGATAAGTAAAGATCAATGCCGCCGGAAACTTTAATAGCATTAAAGCTGGAGGTGATTTCTCTTTTCTCTGCATTGGCATCATTCACCAATGTTTGTTGTGCATTGCTTACAAACGCTGTAAAAAGCAATGTAATTGATAACAATAAATTTTTCATGTGCTGTATATTTTATGATTGGAATTTTTTGTTGCTGATTATACTATCCACGTTTTACCGAGCCGCCACTATTTACATTAATATCTTTTACCACGCCTTCTCCTTTGTATTTAATGCTTCCGCCACTGTTTGCTTTGGCTGCTAATTCTTTATTTACTGTAATGCGTACTTCAGCACCACTGGTGGCTTTTGCATCGCAATAATTTACTGACAGGTCGTAACCTTTAAACATAGCGCCGCTATTAAGATCCGTTTTCAAATTCTCAGCTTTGCCGGTTACATTTACTTCTGCTCCGCTGTTTTCTGAAACCTCTAACATTTTTATATCCACTTCGCCCGTAAACTGTGCACCGCTTGAAAAATGCATTTTTAAATTATCCAGCGTTAATACACTTTTCCCTCTGACATCTGAACCACTGGAAGCTTTTAGTGACTCTAAATTTTTAAACGACACATAAGCTTTTAATTTTCTTTTCCCATTACTGTTCCATACCATACTGTTATCGCTGTAGTAAATTTTAAGGGTGCCGTCCACCACTTCCGTTTTCAGGCGGTCTAAATATTTATTATCAGAGGCACTTACTGCCACAGATTCGGTGCCACCCTGTGTAATAAACAGGTCAATACCATCAGAAACGTTAATAGCATTAAAAGGGCCTGATAAAGTTCTTTGTACGGCATTGTCGTCGTTCACTACTACATCCTGGGCAAAACTGTGCAGGCTTAGCAATGTGAGAAGGGAAAACAATATTTTTTTCATGGCTATAATTTTAGTGTGATACGTTCAGCAAAGCTGGTTTGTTACATTTTTTTGGAAAATTCTTTTAAACAGGTTTACATTTGCACTTCAATAGTTCTTTTAAACCATCTGAATTTCCGGGGTGCTTCTTAAGTGAGGCTGAGATTATACCCGATAACCTGCACAGGATAATGCCTGCGAAGGGAGAATAAACACGCCGTCTGCTACAGACGCCCCGGTATTTCAGCTCAAATTTATTGAAATGAAAAAGTTATTACCGGGTGTTGTATTATGTGTATTTAGTATTTCTTCCTTTGGCCAATCCATAAAAAAATTTAATGACACTGCTTTCCTTAAGCCGGTAGAGATATGGGCTGTAAGGGCCACCGATAAAGCCCCGTTTGCAAAAACTAATATCTCTCAAAAAGAAATTGAAAAAGTAAACCTTGGGCAGGATGTGCCTTTTATTTTGAATCAAACGCCTTCAGTAGTTACCAGTTCTGATGCAGGCAATGGCATTGGCTACACCGGCATACGGATACGTGGCACAGACGGCACCAGGATAAATGTCACCCTCAACGGCATTCCTTATAATGATGTGGAAAGCCAGGCTACTTATTGGGTTGACCTGCCCGACTTTGCCTCTTCTGCCAACAGCATGCAAATACAGCGTGGCGTGGGCACCAGCAGTAATGGCGGCGGTGCTTTTGGCGCCAGCATTAATATTGCCACCAACGAACTTAATAAAGAGTTGTATGCCGAAGCAAACAACAGCTATGGCAGTTATAATTCATGGAAGAACACTATAAAGTTTGGAAGCGGTTTATTAGGAAAACATTTTACCATCGATGGAAGGCTTAGCCAGATCAGCAGTGATGGATATATTGAAAGGGCAAAAACAAAACTGCGTTCCTATTACATGAGTACTGCATGGACAGATGAAAAAAATTCTATCCGTCTCAATATTTTTTCTGGTAAAGAAAGAACTTACCAGGCATGGGATGGTGTGCCACAGGATTCATTAACTACCAACAGGAGATACAATTCCGCAGGAACAGAAAAACCAGGAACGCCTTACCAGGACCAGGTGGATGATTACCTGCAAACACATTACCAGCTTTTTTATAACCACCAATGGAACCAATACTGGAAAACAAATATTGCTTTCTTTCTTACAAGAGGCAAAGGATATTATGAGCAATACAAAGCTGGGGCTGCATTGGGAGAGTATGGATTGCCGGACTTTGATAATGGCTCCACCATCATTACTGAAACCGACCTTGCAAGAAGGCTCTGGCTTGATAATTATTTTTATGGCACCGTTTATTCTGTGCAGCACAAAAAAAATAAAACAGAATTTACTGCCGGTGGCGCTTTTACAAAATATGATGGCAAACATTATGGAAATATTATCTGGGCGCAGGAGCAGGCAGCTGTTCCATCAAATTATCGCTGGTACAATTTAACTGCATACAAAAAAGATCTTTCATTGTTTGCAAAATGGTCGCAGCAATTCCATAGTAACTGGCAAAGTTTTATTGACCTGCAATACCGCAATGTGATTTATAACATTAATGGCTTCAGGAATAATCCCACCATTGTTATCAATAAAACCATGAGCTTTTTTAATCCAAAGGCCGGTATTACTTATACAAGAAAAGACTGGACGGCTTATGCATCTTATGCAATTGCCAGCCATGAACCTAACAGGGATGATTTTGAATCTACCGTTTCTCAACCCAAATCAGAATTACTACAGGATATTGAACTGGGAGTTGAAAGAAGAAATAAAAAGTCTTTTTACAGCGCCAATCTATACTACATGAAATATCACGATCAACTGGTGCTTGTTGGCAACATCAATGATGTAGGTGCTTATACAAGAACAAATGTACCGAACAGTTACAGGCTGGGTATTGAGTTGCAGGGAAAGATCGAATTGAGTGATGCCGTAAACATTGCTGCCAATGCCACTTTCAGCTGGAATAAAATAAAAAACTATACAGAGCTGATCGATGATTATGATGTTGGTGGCACAAAGAATAATTTTTATCAATCAACTCATATTTCATTCTCTCCTTCTGTTGTTGCCGGTGGCAGTATCAATTTTATTCCTGTAAAAAATGCGGCCATCAGTTTGATAAGTAAATACGTAGGCAGGCAATACCTTGACAATACCAGCAATATAAACCGCAGCCTTGACCCTTATTACCTACAGGATGTAAGATTGAGTTATTTAGTAGAAAGTAAAATTTTGAAAGCCACTACTTTTATTGTTCAACTAAACAACGTATTCAATAAAAAGTATGAAGCCAATGGCTATACTTTTAGTTATGTATATGATAGTAAAGTAGCAACAGAGAATTTTTATTTTCCTATGGCGCCGTTTAATTTTATGGTGGGGATCAATGTGAGATTGTAAAATACTTTTTGATAAGAGCGGCGGGCCATTATCCGGCGCTCTTATTTTTTTTGCAAAAATCTACTGCAAAAAGTTATTAACAAACTTTCGTTTTTTATATTGTTGATACATTACATAATAATTTATACGAAAGTTGGCAGTTTCGTATTTTAATATTGTTTTTTATATATAAATTTATTAACCAACTTGATACAAAGGTTTTAAAAAAAGCAATTTTAAGACTTTCGTATATTTATGAGTTATGGGCAATTAGTTAACAATGGCAATCTATAAGAAGATAACGGAGAACAATGAATTATATCTGTATATGAATGGTAACCTCATATACAAACGCTGGTTGGACACTGGACAATCAAAAGTCTTTGATATTATGGCTTATGACAAATACACCTTAACAAGTATCAGAGATTTGGAATACGAAAACCCCCGTGGACTAATTTCTATTCAAGCGAAATTAACTATGAAGAAAACAGAGGATGGCGGAAGACAGAATGGATTTGTTAGCGGGTACAGACCAAATCATGTCTTTGAATATAATGACAAGGGACAACTTTTGCAGACTTATATTGGCGACATTATTTTTGAAGGGCAAGAAAGAATTGAACCAGGCGAAACTAAAAATGTGACAGTTCGATTTTTAATTGACCAGCCGATAGAAAAATACTTTGAGAAAGGAAGGAAATGGTGGATTCATGAAGGAGAAAGAGTTGTTGGAGAAGCTGAGATAATATAACTGCCCATAATTGGGTTTTATGCAAGTTGGGCATGACCAGCAAACATCAACAAATTGCAAATCCAAGCTGTGGTTCGGACATGACAAACAACTTTTAACTTTAGTTCTTAAATTCAACTTTATATTTTCAATCAGCAGCGGTTGTCGGCGGACGGAATACTAATACCCAACCTGCATAAAGCCCTGCTCGTTAGCGGTAATTTTAATGAACCTCAGACTTTTATATCAATTTTTTATTTTTCTCTTTATGCTTGTTTCTTGTTCTCAGAGGAATACAAAAGAGAAATCTCCTCTAGTACTTAAAGATAGTATAGTCAAAGATTCTACAGCAAGAGTAATTATTTCAATGCCAAACTTAATTGATTCATGTGTTTGCGACAGCAGTGCGGTGAAGAAACTTGTCCAGCAAAAAACGTTTAATTCTATCGCCGAATATGACGTCAAATCATTTGGAAAAAAGAAGTTTTACGAATTAGATTCTCAAACAAATAGAACTTTATGGTTTAGAGACATTGAAAATCCAACAGCAACTAAATTCACAGAATTATGGGACGCATACTGGGACAAAAACTACTATGCTAACCCACGTGACTTTGTGGGCTTTTATAAGAACAAAAAAGATATACCGCTGGCTTTCATATTCGGACCGAATGGTGACTTGTGGGCATATCATATTTTTGTTATAAAGAAAGTTGATTGCTGCTATTTGATAACACGCAATTACTATCGACACAATAGATTCACTTACAAAGCCTTTTCTGTTTTTGACAACACCAAACTTAAAAAACTATACTCCATACTAAGCAAAATCAATTTAACATCACTCGCAACTAACAGAAGACACGGATACAGCGGCTATTTTATGGATAACTTAAGTGGTAACAACTTTTTCATAGACTTTGAAAACGAAGTCATCAAGTCCAAAGACAGCAGTAACTTAGAGAGTAAGCCCAAACCTGAAATACTTGATCTATATAACTTTGTCGACGAAAGTATTAAGTGGAATAAAACTTACGGAGAATAAATCTACCGCTAACATGAACCTTTAGATTTGTTTTTAGAGATTTTATATAAATAAATCTACTACTATTATTACTTTTCTTTTTGCTTCTTTTTCTTTGTGTAAAATATAAAAATGTTAATAACCAACAATCTGTGTAAAAAAACAAAAAAAAAGCGAACATGTCAATAACCAAAGAAGCAGAACTAACCGCTATGAAAAAGATAAGTGAAGCCGTCGCCTTTACTTTAAAGAAAATGAGAAACTATGCCCAACCCGGTATCACAACAAAACAATTAGATAACTATGGAGCTAAAATATTATCGGACCTGGGAGCACAATCAGCACCTCAGCTGGCCTATGGTTTTCCCGGTTATACCTGTATAAGCGTAAACAATGAATTCTGTCATGGCGTTCCGTCTGATAACATTATACTGAAAGAAGGCAACCTTGTTAATATAGATGTTTCAGCGGAACTTGATGGCTTTTGGTCGGACAATGGTGGTTCATTTGTAATTGGAGAAGACATCAACCAACACCAAAAATTGATAGACGCTTCAAAACAGATATTGCACAAAGCAATTTACAATATAAAAGGCGGGGTATTGATTGCAGATATAGGGCAGCTGATAGAAACGGAAGCAAAGAAACATGGTTATAAAGTAATAAAGAACCTGACAGGACATGGAATAGGCAGAAGCCTTCACGAAGAACCAGCTGAAATAGCCAATTACAGGGACCGGTTTAATAAGACAAGATTTAAGAAAAACGCTGTGGTTGCCATTGAAACATTTATATCCAACACATCAACATATGCCGAAAACCTGGAAGACGGTTGGACAATGGTGGGCAATAAAGGAGGTTTTATGGCTCAACACGAACATACCATTGTTGTTACCGACGGCAAACCCATTATACTTACAGAGATGAATGAGATCTGGAATTAAAACCTACTTTAAATTATTTACAGCGTACAAATGATCATCAATTATGTGCAATGCCATCAGCACTGCCGTCAGGATCATTAGTGGCGCTGCCAACTGCTCTTATATTGTTTCCATTAAGCAAAAGCAATCCTGCCACATGCGGCGCTGCCATTGAAGTACCGCTCATGGTAGCATAGCGGTTATTCAGATAAGTAGAAAGAATGCGTACACCGGGCGCTGCATAATCAATCACATCATTTCCATAATTTGAAAAAGCAGCGAATTTACCTGTACTGTCAATAGCTGATACTGTATAAATGTTAGGCCCGTTAACACGGCCCGGGGAAAACTGTATAGCAGGTTTATTATCATTACCTGCTGCCATAGAAATAAAAATTCCACGGCTGGCAGTATTTCTTACCTGTTGATCCAGGATATTAGAAACACCATCTTCACCAAGGCTCATATTCACCACATCGCCTGCCCTGCCATTGGTACTAACGTATGCCAATGCCTGCACAATATTAGACAAAGCACCATCTCCATTTTTATCCAGCACACGAAGAGAAATTAATGTGGCGCCGGAAGCTACACCCAGTACACCGAATGCATTATTCTTTGCCCCGATAATACCAGCCACATGAGTACCATGCCCGTTCTCATCAGCAGCAGAAGATTGCCCACTGATAAAACTGCGGCTCCTTGATTGGTCTGTTGTAAGGTCAGGGTGGGCAAAATCAATTCCTGTATCAATTACCCAGGCAGTTTTACCCGTGCCATCGCCATACCCAACTTTATTAATATTCCAGTTTATTAACCACGGCGCCACCACTGTAAAACAATTGCCCAGTGATACGATACGATCGGGCTCAATATGTGTAACGCTGTTATCATTTTTAAGCCTGTTAACTTCTGCATCAGAAAGGTCTGCAATAAAACCACCCGGCTCACCGGCAAATGAACTACGCAATGAAGTGCTGGTGATACTATTCCGGCGTAAAACATCTTCACCCATGGCGGTTAATTCACGGTTGTTCATCCTGCCTGTGGAAATATTGGTACTATATGCCACAATATACCTGCCGCTGATAATATCGCCATCATTTACAGAACGCTGCTGTACACAACCATCCTCATCATTATTATCCACAAGTGATGAAGATGTTTCTGCCTTTTTACAACTTAAATAAGAGAGGGAAATGAACATTATCAATATATACCGCATGGATGCCTATGACGAAGAAGTGTACCAATATTTTATGATTTTATATTTTGAAACACTCTTTAACAGCTATTTTAAAAAAACTATGTTATAATTTTCAGAAGCTATCCTTTGGCATAATATTAATACAACAGGTAGCAAACCACGATAAATACATTATGAAAACTTGCAACCTCATTCTTACTGGGATATTATTATTGTTACTATCCAATTGCACCCAACAACAAAAAGTTGAAAATAAAAAAACAAAAAAGATCATTCAAAGAAATAAACCTGCCACACCCATCTCTTATCATTATGAGAGCGGAAAGCAGTGGGTGAAACTGCATAAAGACAACGCTTCCTTCGGGCATATCATTGCTGCTGTTAACCGTGCCGATATAGCACATTTAACAACGATGGACAGCATTATAATACCAAATGATTCACTCGCTGATATTGCTTATTTTCTTCCTTTCCCGGTTTCAGTACCAGCACTAAACGATATTGATAAGATCATCTTCTTTTCTTATCCTGCACAGGCATTTGCTGCTTATGAAAATGGCGAACTGGTTTATGCCGGGCCCACCAGTATGGGAAGAAAAAATGACCCCACACCAACAGGTTTATTTTTTACCAATTGGAAAGCAGAAACCACCACCAGCACTTTTAATGACGAATGGGAACTGAAATGGAATTTTAATATTGCTAACAAACTGGGCGTGGGTTGGCATGAATATGAAATGCCGGGCTATCCTGCTTCACACTCCTGCCTGCGCCTGCTGGAAAAAGATGCCCGCTATTTATATGATTGGGCCGATCAATGGGTATTGAGTAAAAAAGATGAGATCGTTTTAAAAGGCACCCCGGTAATAGTATTTGGCAGCTATGATTTCGCCGCTCCCAAACCCTGGAAAAAATTAGTTGCTGATCCACATGCATTGGATATTTCTGAAGAGCAGGTAACACAAATTGCCTCTCCGTATTTGCAACAGGTAATAACAGAACAAAATAAAAGAAACAAAGTGCCGGCAACCTCTAATGCAACATCCGCTCCCTGATATATTTCACCGGTGAACTGCCAAAACTTAAAAAGGCTTCGTGAAAATCTTTCAGGCTGTATTTATCGCCCATTTTCTTTTTGTATTCATCCCTTAATGCCATGATGGAAAGATAACCGGAATAATAAGAACAGAGCTGCACCTGCGATACGGTGGCACGATGATATTTTTCTTCTGCCTGTGCCATGGTTTGAAAACATTCTTTTGTAAGCAGTTTAATAATATCTTCCCTGGGTTTATCAAGACATTGAATATCGTAATCCAGGATCACATTCGCCAATTCTCTCAATTTCCATTTGTCCTGCATCATCTGTATTTCACCGGAGTAATTATCCCAACCTTGCTCGATCATCATCTGCTCTGTATAAACAGCCCATCCTTCAATCATGGTGCCGTTCTGGAATACGGAACGCAACACATCGGGTGATTTTTTATTATTGTAAATACCCTGCATACAATGCCCGGGCACAGCTTCATGTATTGAAAGAATTTGCGATGCCCAATTGTTTTCTTCCTGCAAGGCACCTTCTCTTTTTGCGGCAGGATAAGCAGCGATATCATCAATGTTGTAATAAGTATTACCAGTTTTTTGATAAGGCGGTGTAAACTCTGCACTGGCTGCAGCAAAGCCTCTTGCATATTCAGGCATTAATCGTACAACGATGGGATAAGAAGTATCAAAGTCAAACAGTTTTTTCTCCACCACAAATTTTTTCAACTGGTGAACCTGGCTTACAAGCGAATCAAAAAAATGTTCCGGTGCCGGATGCTGCATTGATATTTTATCGATCACCGATTGAATGATGCTAAGGGTATCTTTTGGTTTTGGTTGGCTGGCAAAATATTTCGGCCACATACTGTCGGCCAAATGATACATATGATCGTAATACATTTTTTTATCCGCCACTGCCCTGTCGTAGATCTGCTGTGGTGTAAAATCAGTTACAAGGTCGTAGCCAAATTTTTCTTCAAACAATTTTTTGCCGATCCTGAAATTGCGGAAGCTATAGTTCTTATCGGCTAAAATGCCTTTTAAAGAAGCAGCATATCCTTTGATAGCTGCAACAGCTTTTGCAACATTTGCAGTCAGTGTTGCTTTTTCTGCATCAGTTAAATGAGAAGCGTTGATAGAATCAGTAAGGTCTTTACCAAATACGGTGAGGCCGCCTTCGTTTTGTGAAGCTGCCATTTCAGTATGTTCTTTGGTTGGGTTGTGCAGTGTTTTAAATGCAGCAACATAATATGCATCTGCATTTTCCAGCCGCTTTGATAATGTTTTTAATCTTTCATCAAGCGGTGCATAAGGTTGTGTAAGGATATAATAACATTTGCCGCTGATATTAAAAACGGAAGGGTCCCACTCCTGTTGTTTAAAAACAGCCTGGTACCAGGTATCGCTTGCCAACTGGTTTTTAATGATATTGAAACTGATCTTATTGTTATCACTCAGTTTGTCGAAGTTCATTTTATTCAATGAGTCTGTCCATTGTTTTGAAAAAGCAATACAGTTTGCATAATAAGCACTGTCTGGTATTGACAGGTCTTCGTAGTATTTGCCATACCCTATTTCAATAGATGCGGCAGGATATTGTTTCCAGTAAGCATCAAGAAAAACATCTTCAAATGTTGTAAATGCTTTATCAACATCAGCAGTGTTGCTTTCTGTTTTTGTATCACATGAAAAAATAGTGGTGGCAATAGCAAGTGCAAACAATAGTCGTCTCATAAAATGTATTTTGGAAGCGCAATGTATTGAAATTTTTGTGTGCTTTAAATTTTTGCAGATATAGAAAAATAAAATTGCCATTATTCCACTGTCATTTATCTTCTTTGTAACTTCCGTTGCCATTATTCTCCTGCTTTTATGAACATAACATTTACTTCTTATAAAAATACCGGTTACAGAATGCTGCAAACCATGCGGTGGTTTGGCCCGGATGACCCGGTGAGT
>JAZKGV010000280.1:0-1085 GCA_040385725.1 Bacteroidota bacterium
TTTACAGCTGATAATGGAGAAGAATATCGTTTGCAATTAAAAGAACTGAAGATCATTAACAAAGAAGATATAAAGGATGAAGAAAAGGATGCCCAAAAGAAAATAAACCGTTTGCTTGCCAAGGATGAGTACGGCGTAAGATGCGATACATTCGGCAATGCCGTTTTTATTTTTGCAAAAGACATTGCAGCAGCAGGGCAAACCCAGCCCAATAATTATGACCTGCATGAAACAGCCTATCGTATGAAAATGTTTAAAGCTGGCTACACCATAAAACAATTGGGCAGCCACGGCATTTTCGATTATCAAAATATGATACAAACCGGCACAACTACTTACCTTAATCCATGTTTTGCTAAAGACACAGAACACGACCAGGTGATACATCTTTCAAGCCCCGATGGTTATCTTTTGATACAGCAAAGCGTATTGGGAGAAAGATCAAAAGCCATCTTCACCCGTATTGATATAAATAATCAAAAGATCTGGGAAATAACCAGTGATGTAAGTACTAAGATCTCCAACTGTATTAAAAGCGGAAAGTATTGCATCATCACCACCAACAAAGCCTACATGCTCAGCCCACATATTGGCAAAGATGCTTTGTGCATTATTGATATGGAAACAGGGAAAATTGTATCCGCAGGGTTAGACCAATAAGGCTCATCAAACCTTCCGCTTCGTTGTTCATTTCTTCCGCTTCGTTGTTTGGAAGTAGTTTTTTGAGCAACACAATTTATATCTTGTGCCTGCTGAAAATAAAATATGCGTAGACATGTTCCATACATACTCATCGTTGCTTTTTCAATTGCCAATGGCATTATCCGCTATATTGTACTTGACAGGTGGACATGGAAAGATCATATTGGTTCCCTGCTATTACAGATAACTACATTGGTAATTATCTGGAATATTGTAAAAGCATTAAACAGGTATTTTGAAAAAAAACTTCCTGCAATTTATGAAAAGTTGGTTTCTCAATCAGAGTTATTTTAGCGATACGATCCCTACATAATTAATTATTATTATTATTATTATTATTATTATTTTTATTACTGAATAGCTTTTTATTATCCTATTCTTTC
>JAZKGV010000280.1:1095-12807 GCA_040385725.1 Bacteroidota bacterium
CTTTTAGCCAGGGTGTGGTTAAAAGAATGGTTGTGCAAACAGGCGCCTCTATCATACTTACCTGCCCTACACTTTTTATTGTAAATGAAATATCAAAAAAGTATTTGCCTTACCTGGAATTTATGGGAAGGGAATTTATGGCATTGATAGTAGTCATGTTCATTATTGTGATGATGCTTATCAACTTTAGTTTTTATGCATTGCACTTTTTTAAGGAATGGAAACTCTCTATTGAAGAAAAAGCAAAACTGCAGGTGATGACTGCCGATGCACAAAAAGAAAAATCTTTTGTACAATACCAGCATTTAAAGAACCAGGTAAACCCACATTTTCTTTTTAATACACTCACATCATTAGATGGGCTTATTCTTTCTAATCCCGAATTGGCCTCACAGTTTGTACGGCATCTTTCAAAAGTATACCGCTATGTATTGGAGCAATCAGAAAATGAAATTGTAACCATACAAACTGAAATTGATTTTATCAGTCATTACATTTCTATACTCAAAATAAAATACAACGAAAGCATTGAGATAGCAGTAGATGTATCAACAGCATCAAAAGAAAAAGGCATTGCAATGGTATCGCTGCAAATGCTTATTGACAACGCAGTAAAGCATAATATCGTAAACAGTAAATCACCATTGCATATTACTATAAAAGATGAAGATGGATACATTTCTATCAGGAATAATAAGCAGTTGAGAAAACAAATAGAAACATCTACCAAACAGGGGTTAAAACACCTGCAACAGTTGTATGCATTTCTTACAAAACAACGGGTAATAATTAACGATACTGGTAATTTTTTTGAAGTAAAGCTTCCATTGTTATGACAATTTTAATTATAGAAGATGAACCATTGGTGGCTGTAAGCCTTGCCAACTTAGTAAAACAACTGGAACCTGGCGCTGTTATTCACGGGCCTGTTGGAAGTGTAACAGAAGCAAGGCAATGGTTGGAACAAAATATTATTCCAGACCTTATTCTTTCTGACATACAATTGTCTGATGGTATATCACTGGATATATTTGATAACAATGATATTTCATGCCCCATCATTTTTACAACAGCATATAATGAATATGCCATCAGGGCATTTAAACTTAATAGCATTGATTATTTATTAAAGCCAATTGATAAAGAAGATCTTGAGGCGGCATTTAAAAAATTTCATTTCCTCCAATCAAAATTTAACAATGCCACGTACCTCAAACAGATAACAGAATTATTCTCCAACTTTCCCGGCACAAAAAAATTTAAGGAACGCTTTACTGTACATGTGGGCCGTTCGGTTACATTGATACCAGTAACAGATATAGCCATGTTTGTAAAAGAAGAGCTGATATTTCTTGTCAATAGAGAAGGCACTAAATACATTACCGATTTCCGCTCATTAGATGAGGTGGAAGAATTAATTGATCCAGCAATTTTCTATCGTGTAAACAGGCAACACCTTGCCCACCTGCCTTTTATTGAAAGCTACCGTGGAGACGATACAGGCAAGCTCACTTTAAAACTCCGCAATATCAAAGCCACAGACTTAATTGTAAGTAAGGAAAAAGCAGCAGAGTTTAGAAAATGGTTTGATTGATATTCATCCACTTTAAACCATTCTATACATTCGCTGCTTCCGTGTTAGCTTCTTCCGCTTTGCTGCATTTTAATTGAATCCTCCTTCTTTCATTGCGTTCTTTGAGTTACAAAATTAGAGCAATGAAAAAAATATTATTATCAATCACTCTGGTATGTTCACTTACTTCAATCACACAGGCACAAAATGTAGGCATTGGCACCAACACACCCAAAGCAGCATTTAATGTAGCCGAAAATAAAACGGTGTTATTTGGAAATGACACCGGAGGTAGTGGAAGTAAAATGATGTGGATACCTGCTAAATATGCATTCAGGGCAGGAGCAATTGGTAACCAGCTAAATTATTACGCATACACTGCCGACAGTACAATCTGGGATTACGATAGTATAGGAGCCTTTTCTTTTGCATCTGGCTATCAGAATAAGGCAATCGGCCTGGCCAGCAGTACAATGGGTTTTTTTAATGAGGTAAGAGGTGGTTATGCAACGGCAATGGGGTCGAATAATAAGAATATTGGATGGTACTCCTTTTCAGCAGGTGCAAGTAACCAAAGTTTAGGAACGGGAAGCATATGTGTTGGATCTCAAAATATTTCAAGGGGTCTTTGTTCTTTTGCTGCAGGAAAAGAAAATGAAGTTGCCGGTGATAACTCGGTCGCTCTTGGGTATCAAAATCACTCCAATGGCAATTATAGTACAGTAATTGGCTTATATAACAATGTGTCTGGTGTAGCAAGCGTAGCAATTGGCTACAATAATAATATAACGGGACTTGCATCTTCTGGTTTGGGGCAAGACAATATTGTCAACAGTAATTTAAGTACTGCAATCGGAATTGCTAATGCTACTAACAGCTACGGTATGATGGCGCTAGGTTTATACAGCGATACGATAGCCGGTGGCAATCGTTTGGGCTGGGTAAGCACAGATCCGCTTTTTATAATTGGTAATGGAAACGGTGCTGGCGCAAGAAATAACGCCATGACGATTTTAAAAAATGGCAAAACAGGTTTTGGCACCAACACACCTGCAGGCCTACTGCATATAAAACATAACGGCCAGGCAGCAAACCCACAGTTAGTAGTAGAAGAAGCACAGAATGATTACAGCCGAATCAGTTTTAAAAATGCTAACCCAGGCTATTGGAATATAGAAGCATACAGTAAGCCGATATTGGGGAGCAATGATGTTGCAAAGTTTAATTTCTTTTATTCAGCAAACGGCTACATATTTTCTTTAAGTGGAAATGGCAATGCAACGCTTACAGGTACGCTGTACCAGAATTCAGACGAAAGTTTAAAACAAAATATTTCTCCCATAAAAAATTCATTGGGTAAACTGATGCAGTTGAATGGATATAATTATCAATGGAAAGATACCGCAAGAGGAACAGAAGAACAGGTGGGTTTACTGGCGCAGGAAGTAGAAAAACAATTTCCACAATTAGTAATGACGGATGAGCAGGGAAAGAAATCTGTTGCGTATGCAAATATGGTTCCTGTACTGCTGCAAGCCATCAAGGAACAACAACAACAGATTGACGAATTAAAAAGGCTGGCAGCAGCAAGTATAAAATAAAAACTATAAAACATAACTATATGCAAATGACACTGAATTATAAAATAGACAAACCTGCAGGTGTAATTTTCAATTGCCTCACCAATGCAAAAACTTTTGTGGCTGTACACCCGGTAATTACCAAAATGAAATACCTGGGTGAAAATAAATATCAGGTTTCTGAAACACTGCCATGGGGATTAATCCCATGCTCATTCACATATCCGGTAACAATTGAAATCCATTACGACAGCAAAAAGGTTATAATGAAAGCAATAGTAATGAGGCTTGTTACTATTGAAATGGCCTATAACATTAAAGAAGAAAATGGTTTCTCATTGGTGGAAGAAACGATAAGCTTTGAAACTGTGTTGCCGGTAAAGGAAAGACTAATGAAGATCTTTAAAAAACAGCACGACCGTCTTTTCAAAAATATTGAAGCACTGGCTATATAAATAAAGTAGAAAATTTTTATCATGGAAAAATATTTATTGATTGCAGGCTCATTGCCTTTTATCATCCTGGGCTTAATTCACCTGGTATATACTTTCTTTTCAAAAAAGCTTACAGCCCGGGATAATAAGTTGAATGAAGAAATGAAAATATCCTTTCCTGTACTAACCAAAGACACTACCATGTGGAAATCATGGATCGGGTTTAATGCAAGCCATAGTGCAGGTGCCATCTATTTTGGGTTGGTTAATTTGCTGCTGGCAATATTGTATCCGTCGTTGTTACAAAACCCCTTGCTGCAGTTGATAAATATTTCTACTGCTTTCTTTTATGTGTGGCTTGCTAAAAAGTACTGGTTCCGCATCCCATTTATAGGGATGGCCAGTTCTTTCTTTTGTTTCCTGTTGGCTTCATTCAGTAATATGCTGAGTTAATTCTTTCGCATACAAATTACGAATGCATAATTTTTCATCTGATAGCACAACGAAAGATTGTGCATTGTTGTTTTATACCTCTCCATAAAATATTTACTGCCGCTTTGTTGTTTAATTCTTCCGTCTCCCTGCATTGTATTTGAAAAAAACTTGCTCCCGTCGTCTCTTTGTGTTGTAAACAAAAACATAACAACAAAAATTTAAAAAAATGAAAGCATTAAAATTTCTAACTGCTGTTTTATTTCTCTCAGCAGTATTCACAGCATGTAAAAAAGATGAAATAAAATCACCCACATTATCTATGGAGGGAAAGTGGAGTGGCTTTAAAGGATTTTATGGCGACACAATGGACAATGACATATTGTGGAACATCAAAGCAAATGGCATAATTGAAGAGACAAATACTTCCGGCGCTGTAAAAGGAAGTGGTACCTGGACATTGAACGGAACCACTTTTACAGCGCACTATCAATTTAAAGCGCCGTTGAATACTATTTATTCTTTTAAGGGCAGCTATGATAAAAACGCCAAAAAGATAACAGGCACCTGGGGCTTTGATGACAGCGATAGCGGCGAAGGGAACTGGTACACTGAGAAACAACCATAACAATTACACATCAAATTAAAGTATAACCATAAAAAACAAAAAAAAATGAAAGCACTAAAATTTATCATTGCTGTTTTATTCTTCTCAGCAATATTCGTGGCATGTAAAAAAGAGGACGTAAAACAATTGCCACCTACAGCTCCCCAGGGAAATTCATCATTAACAGGCAAATGGGTTGGTAAGTATGGGTATGATGCAGAAACACCCAATATCTTTTTCAGTTTCAATATAAAAGCAAACGGAATGATGGAAGAATTAAATGCCAATGGAGAGGTTTCAGGTACAGGTACATGGGTAAAAAACGGCAACACGTTTACAGCTACACATCATTACCTGCCGCCTTACAACTCTATTTTCATCAGCAGTGCCACGTTTGATCCGGCAGCACAAAGGCTATCGGGCACCTGGAAATACAGCGATGCTGTAACCAGTGCAGGCAAATGGTATATGATAAAAGAGTAGAACAGGGGTTTTGATGGTTATGTTAAAGCGGCTACGGCCGCTTTTTTGTAGCCCGCCTGGAATCATTTCATTTGAAAAAAAATACAGTTCGTTAATTAATAACGGCTATTCAATAATTAATGTTTTAAAAGCAACCGTCAGTGTTGCATTTTTACATCGTAATAACAAACAAAAATATAGCCATGCTAAACAATTTTACCAAAGGAACACTGAATGTAAAATCTCATATTCAGATATTCAAATCACTACTGCTTATCAGCAATATCGCCAGCTTTATTATTTATCTTTTCATGCACCTCATTTTTTTCGATTTTCCTATTGAATGGGCAAACGAATTATTAACGTTGGTGAAATTATTCTCTGTTGCCAGCGCCTTTGCACTTTCTCTCAGTGTATTGATACTATTGGCTGATACAGTAGAATTTGTTTTTTCAAAAAGAAAACAGGGGATATTTTCCGGCCATTTTAAAACTGTAGGGGCGGCGCTTATATTGCTGATCGTTATACTTTCTTCCTGTAACGGGCCTGTGGTAACTGCTGGTATAAAAAAGGATTTTAACACCGGTATGTCCAGTTCTTATTCCGGTATGGAGCCGGAGAAAACATTTTTGGTGATGAATAACGAAGTACTTAACCATACAGACATTCCGTTGGGCGAAAGTTTTTTAGTGGTGAACGATAACATTAAAGGTTTGCAGGAAAAAAATGGTAAAGTAACAGTAGGCTGCTTATTAAAAATAGCTGACAAAACCGGTAAAATATTACTGGAGGAAAAAGACCTCTTTGCCGGCCATGATACCTTTGATGCAAAGGATGCAAAGATGCTCAAGTGTACTGTAAGCACAGGCGACCCAATGAAATGGGAAGAAAAATATAATGTAACTGTTATGTTTTGGGATAAAAACGGCACTGGAAAGATTGAGAATACTGTAACCATCAGGAGTATTGATATTCCCTGAACCGGGGAAGATGATTTATTTATTAAGCAGCCGGCAATGGCTGCTTTTTTCTTTTTAAGGATGCTGCATAAAAAAGGCCGGATAAAAATCCAGCCCGCTTTAAATCCAATATCCTTTGAAAAACCTGATGTAAATGTATATTGATAAACCTGTGATTTTTATTCCTGATTATTGAACAGCAGCATTCGGTTATTTTACGGTAAGTAATAATTGAGGCAATAAAAAAGGGGCCAGGATAAAAATCCAGCCCCGCTTTAAATCCAATATCCTATGAAAAACCTGCTACAAATCTATATTCAAATTACCAGTCAACTGTAATGCATTTAGCAAACGGTACATTACATTTATTTTTTGGTAGTAAGGCTTTATAAAAGCCGGACCCTACTTTTTTTACTGGAAATAAATTAAAGTTGCGCCATTTAATAATTCAGGTTGTCCTTTTAGTAAACCAATAGCGATACGGGAGTTGGCTTACCTAATTTTATGAGGAGAAGAAATTACTTTAATGAACCAGCCAAGAATAAAAGATAAAAAGAAACTACTGATTGATGTGCTGATGATAGCGTTGCTGCTGGCGGCAATCTTTTTATTGTCGATGATCTTTTAACCGCTTTTTTCCAGGGAAATCAATTTCGTTGTAAAACAGACAAGGAATCTACTGTATCCACCACTGTAAAGCGGCTGTCGTGTTTTATCACGCTCTCAAAATATTGGTGTGAGCCAAGTTTTGCCACAGATGGGTCGTGAACCGGTACCATTGTATCATGCAGCAGCATATAACCACCGCTCTGTATCTTATCTGCATACAATGCCCAGTCTTTTTTTATTCCTTCTACTGAATGATCGCCATCAATAAAAATAAAATCAATGGCCGATGGAACCTGTGGGGCAGCCTCGGCACTGTAGGAACTAATGAATTTTATTTTACCCTGTACGTTATTTTTCTTTACCAGCAGCTTTGCAATTTTTTCATAGTAGCATACACCCAGCTTGCCTTTTATAAAAGGGTCAATGGCATATAATACTGCGTTGTTGTTTATTGAGCTGGCTATGTTTACCGTGTTCACACCTTCGTATACACCAATCTCCACTGCACATTTGCTGCAGGCTGCATATTTTGAAATAGCTTTTTTTTCGTTCTCCGTAGTTTGGGAATGTGGCTTGTCAATACCTGCACAACAACTGATAAAATGAACCAGTGCATTTCCTATCATAAAACAAGGTAGGGGTTTTGTAAACAGTGTTTAAAGCTGCAAATTTACCGGATTTACTTACCGGCACAAAAAATAACAACAATTGAAAATTAATAAGTTGCTGGGGATCTTATAATTTAAAGATTGGCTGTATTTATTTTGAAGACGGTGCAGGGAATGAAGTGCCAACGCATAGAAACGTTGTTGCGAATGAAACTACAAACAATCAAAGCCATATAACATGAAGTTGTTTTAATAATTAACTATTATCATCTCCTTTACATAAGTACACATTTTTTTCATCCTCTCACACAGTGTTTTCCTCAAAAACGCACAGTGAAAAAACGGTACAATCCCGGTGTTTTCACCCTTGACATCGGCTTTTCACAGCCGCATCTTTATGCTCCAATAAAAACCGGTGATCCATTCTCTATTTATAAAGCTTGAGACATCATTAGAAAAACAGCGTATCAAATATTTTATCACCAATAAATTTTTCTTATGCCAACCAAAAAAACAACACTCACTAAAAAAGCAAAGCCTGCAAAAAAAGCTGCACCCACTAAAAAGCCAATTAAAAAAAGGAGTGCTGTATTACCGGAAGCCAACCCGGTGGAAGTAAGTAATGTGGCGGCTAAACTGTTTACAGCGGCTTTTACTTCAAAGCCTGTTGCTGTAAATACTCCCATTAAAATGGGCGGGCTCGAAAGAATGGTAGAACACAATATGCATTTTGCAACTACGCCCAAAAAATTGCTGGCAAGCATTAATAAAATTGGCGATGCCAAAATTCCTGTCAGGAGCATGCCGGAAGATGTAAGAAAAAGCCTTGAAGCAATGAAAGGCGGCATCAAAAGATTTCATGGTGCCAAGATGGCCATCACATGGTTTCCTTTTCCAATGCTGGGTACCAGGTGCAGCGATAAATTTGGCTACATGACAAGCAAAGGCGTTCGCAATGCAAGCATGCTTCCCTTTAACCCGGCTAACCAGGTATTGCTTGGCAGCCTTGGCAATTTGATGGGAGATACCACAAGGCCCAATCCAGATTCAACCATTCCGGCAGGCTACACTTATTTTGGGCAGTTCGTTGATCATGATATTACGCTTGACATTTCATCTACCCTTGAAACGCTTACTGATGCCAACACCATCAGCAATATGCGTACGCCGGCGCTTGACCTTGACTCTTTGTATGGCGGTGGCCCCGGGCTTGATGCCTATATGTATTCGTTTCCTTCAACAGGGCCGGAGACTGCTATAAAATTTGTACTCGGCACCAATACAAGTGTGGGTGCTCCGGGAAGTACTGCTCTTTTTGGAAGTGGATTTGTATTTGAGCCAACAAATTTTGATACGCCCCGTATGCACAATCCTACAGCACCTGCTTTGTCAACACTTACTGCAGTAATTGGCGACCCACTTAATGATGAAAATCTTATTGTAGCACAGTTTCATCATGCTATGCTTAAGTTTCATAACAAAGTGGTTGACCTTTTAGTGCTGAGTGGTTTTAGTGGCGATATTTTTACCGAAGCAAAAAAGATCGTTACACACCATTATCAATGGGCTGTAGTAAATGATTATTTAAAGCAACGTATTTGTGGCGCTGCTGCTGTGGCGGATGCTATCACTAATGTAAATGCGCCGGTGGGCAGTGCGTTCAGGATGCCGGTAGAGTTTGCCGTGGCGGCTTATCGTTTTGGGCACAGCCTGATAAGGAATAATTATTGGGTGAATTTTTTACAAATTAGTGCCAGCCTTGCTGAAGTGTTTGATTTTATACGCAAGCCACAAATTCCTGTAAGAGCCGATTGGGCAGTTAATTTTAATGCCTTTTTTGATACAGGCATATTTGTACCGGTGAATAATAAAGCCAGGCAAATAGATAGTGTGCTTGCTGCCGGGCTGGAAGCTATACCTGGCGGTAGTGGTATTATGGCCATATTGGCCACCCGTAATTTAAGGCGTGGCCTTGCGCTTGGTTTGCCCAGCGGACAGGCAATGGCTGCTGCTTTCGGGCTACCTGTATTAACAACTGCTGAAATTTTAAATGGCCTGCCTGTTGATGAAGTAACTGTGCTGAATTCCAATGGTGGGGTTTTACTTTCTAAAACGCCTTTGTGGTATTATATACTAAGGGAAGCAAAAGAAAAAGCGGCCGGTGATAAGCTGGGGCCTTTAGGTGCCAAGATCGTTGCAGACACTTTTATACGCATGTTGAAAAGAGATGCTAACTCTTACCTGAATGTAACAGGCGGCTTTACACCTATGCTTCCATCTGACGTAGCAGGAGATTTTACTGTAACAGACCTGGTAAAATTTAGTGGTGTGTGCCAGCCGTAGTATTAATTGCAGCTACGGTGTTTTCACCAGAAAGCGATGGTAAAAAAAAGGTAAAAATCCGGTGTTTTCACCATTGTTTTTAATGAATGGCTAATGCAACTTTACAACATCACCAGTAAAGTTCTTTTATACATAGTTTTTATTTGAGCAGTCGATCGTTATAGTAACACAGGACACCGGTCGTTTGGACGCTGCCGCTGGAAGGTAGCAGCGTACCGGAGCCGGTTTTTTACACGAGTATTCTTCCATATCTCCTGTAACCAACACATTTCTTACCCTTAGTTTCCACAATCCCTTATCCTTACCTATATTCCTGTATTTTTGCCCGATGCTTAAATACACAACGATTGCTTTTTTGATATTCATCGCAGTATCCTGTAAAAAAGAAACAACAACTACACCTGTTACGCCACCACCTCCGCCACCCCCTGTTGCAGCGGTCTTTACATTATTAGATGCTGCAGGTAACTGCAATCCCATCCGTGTGGAGGGCACTTATATTGTAGGTATCCCATTAGAGCCAACAAACAGGCTGGTTTTTACGATAAACGTAACCACACCCGGTACTTATTCAATATCCATCAGCAGTGGCAATGGATATGGTTTCAATGCTTCCGGCAGTTTTATTGCAAGGGGAGAACAGTTATTGATCATTCCCGGCAGTGGCACACCAGCCAATAGTGCCATTAATAATTTATCTCTTACATCGCAGGGATCATCCTGTGCTTTTAGTATTACCATATTAAGCCCGTTGCCAATCGTTTATGATGACAACGATCACATGTATTTTGGCAATCCCGGCAATGCAGCCACCAATACAGATAGCGCCAATAACTATTTAATGCGAAAGCCTTACAATGCTATATCATACAGCAGGGACAGGGGCATACCCAACTGGGTAAGCTGGCATTTGTATGCACCCGACCTGGGCGCTATATCCCGGCAGGATGACTTCAGGGCGGATTTTTCATTGCCTGCAGGCTGGTACCAGGTTCCTGAAACAGCGTATTCAAATTCAGGTTTTGATAAAGGCCATAACACACCATCGGGAGACAGGACAGCCAATGTAGATGCAAACTCTTCTACCTTCTTAATGACGAATATAATTCCGCAGGCCCCAACTAATAATCAATTTGCGTGGGCAAGATTAGAAGATTCCTTGCGGCGCCTTGCTACGATGGGATATGAAGTATATATCGTTATGGGTACTTATGGAGTTGGCGGTACTGGTAATATTGGTTATGCCACCAGTGTAGATGCCGGAAGGGTAACAGTGCCGGCTAATATCTGGAAGGTGGCAGTTATTTTACCAAACGGTGATAACGACAGCACCAGGGTAAACCTTGCTACAAGAGTAATTGCTGTGGACATACCCAATACAAATGCCATAGGGTTTAACTGGAAAAATTATCGTGTAAGTGTAGATGCTATTGAGGCAGCCACAGGTTACGATATACTATCAAAACTGCCCCAGGCTTTCCAGGCCGACCTTGAAGCAAGGATAGATAATTTGTAGTTAAAATAAATATTCATCTTTTTATTGTGGTCCGTTTGCTAACGGGCCATTTTTTTACATCTCCTGGACAAAATTTTTTAAGTTAAAAAACGGTTGGGTCAAATAAGGTAATAAGGTTGTGTATTAGAATTATTTTTTTCTACTAACGGTTAAAGAAACCGTAGTAGAAAACAGAACAAAAAATCAATAAACTTATTATCAGCGTAAAGTTTGTTGCACCTCCCGGCATCATTATTGTCTATTTTAAAAGCATGAAGAAAATATTAATTCCAATATTATTATTGCTCTCAATAGTTGCTTCAGCAGTTCCGCAAAAAAAGAAAATAAAAAAAGCAAAACAAAAAGAAACCATCACTAAAATAGCCTTTGAAACATTTACACGAAGAGGAAATATACAGGTTGACATTACAAAAGATTCAGCCATCAGTATTGGAACAACTGAAAAGAAATTTATTTTGGTAAGTGCTGATAAATGGAACAAAATATTGAGCAGTTTAAAAGCTGTAGAGCTGGCATCAGTTCCCAAATGGAAGTCGCCAACAAAACAGCGTGAGTATGATGGGGCATCGCATTGCAGGATAATGGTTTC